>PLDW01000180.1 GCA_003136315.1 Gemmataceae bacterium
TCCGACAACACTAAACACTAATGAAAAAAGAAGGGCCTCCGCCTTGGGGGAAGGCGGAGGCAGGGGGGGAAGGATGTTGGGGGACAAGGATCTTGACGTGGTGTGTGACAGGGTCGGGAGAGGGGGGAACTCTCTCCCGCGGCCGGGCCCCGGGGGATGGGGCTCACGGCCGTTTGGTCATTCGGCGCCGACCGCCGTTGGGGGATGGCTTACCTTGGGGGAAGGCTTGCCGTTGCGGCTCGGCACCGATCCGCGACTCGTTTGGGGGAAACTCGTCGCGGACGGAATAATCCTAAAGCATGACCCGTGCCAAGCCGACAGGGGGGGCCGTGCAGATCCAAGCCAATCGAAATAAGGTATTGCGGAGTCTGGGTTTCAGCGAAATATCGCTGACTCCGAGTTGCCCTACCCAACTCGCCCCGCCGCGAGAGGGGGTCGGTTTTTTGTAATTTGTGCTGGCTGTTGTAAGACGTAGGGTAGGTAAAATTGACACAATCCGCCCTCCGAGGCTCTCCCCGATGCCGGCCGATGCCCTTGTCGCTGACTTGACCACCGCCCTGGCCGAGATTCCCCTCATCGACCCCCACTCCCACATCGATCCGCTTCACCCCGTCTCGAAGAGCCTCGACGACATTCTCGGCTACCACTACTACACCGAACTCGCCCACTCCGCCGGGATGAGCCAGGCCCCCCTCGGCAAGGACGTTTCGCCGCGCGACCGGGTGCGGGAGATCGTCCGCCACATGGGCCGCTACGACAACACCGCCCAGTACGGGTGGTTCCTCGACATCGCCCGCACCTTCCTCGGCTTCACCGGCACCCAGATTACCCCAGACGACGCCGACACCCTCTTCGACGCGGCGGAAACAGCCTTCGCCCGACCAGGCTGGGAGAAGCAGGTCTTCAAGAAGACGAATCTCGAAAAGATCTTTCTCACGAACGAATTCGACGATCCCCTCGAAGGTTTCGATACCTCGGTCTACGTCCCGTGCCTGCGAACCGATACGCTCGTGTTCCACCTCGACCGGCTGGACACCCGGGACCGGATTCACAAGGCGACCGGGATTCAAGTGGTCGACGCGGCCACACTGCGGATGGCGATCGCCACACTGTTTTTGCACTTCACCCGCAAGGGAGCGAAGGCCTGCGCAATCTCGCTGCCGCCGAACTTCGAGCCAGTCCACTACGACGACGAGTACATCTACGAGCAGATCCGGTTCCACAACTGCCACGACATCGGACCGGGGGTGTTCTGGATCGTGGCCGAGTTTTGCCGTGAGTTCCGGATGCCGTTCGATCTGATGATCGGGGTCAACCGCCGGGTGTACACGAATGGGGTCTACCAGGGACAGGATCTCTTCGACCAGCGGACCAGCCTGATCCAGTACCGTCGGCTCTTCAATGCCTTCCCCGAGGTGACATTCCCGGTATCGGTACTGACCAGCGGCCAGAACCAGGAACTGGTGTCGTACTCCTGGATCTTCCCGAACGTGGTCCCCAACGGCCACTGGTGGTACTCGAATATCCCGCCGTACATCCGGGCGGACCTGTCCGAGCGGCTCCAGGCGGTGCCGAAGACGAAGTTGATCGGGTACTATAGCGATGCGTACAAGCTGGAGTTCGTGCTCCCGAAATACGCCATGTACCGGCGGGTGCTGGCCGGGGTGCTGGCCGACGAGTTCGTCCGCCCGGGACGACTGACGGAAACCGAGGCGGTCGCCCTGGGCACTCGCTTGCTCCGCGACAACGTCCGCGAGACGTTCAAGGTGTGAGAGAGACGGCCGGAAATGACCTACCAAGATTGTGGGTGCCACGGGCGGCTTGTCCGCCCGTGAGGCCGTCGCACGGGCGGACAAGCCGCCCGTGGCACCCAATGCCGCTGAGAGATTTTCTCCCGCCGCCTGCCTGACGTGGCCATGCGGCTGGCGGGACGATCGCGGACAGGCCAGATAGAATGCCGCCATGATCCGCGTCTCCGTCGCCAGCCCGCAGGAACTCGTTCCGCTCGACTACCAGGGCCTCAAGGCCGCCGCCAGGACCGTCCTGGAAGGGGAGGGGGTGGCAGACGCCAAGATCACCCTGGCGTTTGTCGATAACCCCCATATCCACCGACTGAACAAGCAGTTTCTCAATCACGACGAACCGACCGATGTACTCACCTTTCCGTACACCTCACCCGAGGCGAAGACGCTCGAAGGTGAGGTGGTCATCGGGGCGGAGGTGGCCAGGGAGTACGCTGCGGACCGGGGGCACGATGTCGGTTTGGAGCTGGTGCTCTACGTTGTCCACGGGTGCCTACACCTGTGCGGGTACACAGACACCGATGATGCGGACTCCGCGAAAATGCGAATGAAAGAGCGGGAGTACCTGACGAAACTCGGCCTCCCGGACATCGCTGGGAACTGAATGTCGATTTCACCTTGGTTGACCCATGATCCAGCAGATCCACCCGACCGACCTGAAGCGCAAGCTCGACGCGGGCGAGTCCATCTACCTTGTGGACGTGCGGAACCCCGACGAATACGCCTACTGCCGGCTGGCGGAGAGCCTGCTGGTGCCACTGCCGGAACTCCCCGGCCGGGTGGACGAGGTCCAACCCCCGACCGGTGCGATGGTGGTGGTGTACTGCCACCACGGGGTGAGGAGCATGTCCGGAGCCGCGATCCTCCAGCGGGCCGGACACGAGAACGTGGCCTCGCTTGCCGGAGGGATCGACGCCTGGTCGCTCCTGATCGACCCAGGTATCCCGCGGTACTGACCGCGGTACAGATCAGGCGAACGTAAGGTCACTTGATCCCGTGCATCCACTTCTTGAGCATTGGCGAGAGAACCAGAAGCAACACTCCTGACCCGATCGCGAACAGTCCGATATTGTTAAACACTCCCATCGCCAGCTCCAGGGTCTCTTGCGGAGTGGCATCCTTGCCGGCCGCTGTCTCTCCGGCAATCCACTTCCCAGACTGGAGGCCAATCGCCGTTGACAGGAACCAGAATCCCATCATGAACCCAACGACCCGTCCTGGCGCAAGCTTGGTTACCAGTGAGAGCCCCACCGGCGAGAGCGAGAGTTCGCCCAGAGTGTGGAGTAAGTAGAGCAGGATCAAAAACATCGCCGGGACGATGCCATCCACCGCGGCCGCCTTGCCGAGGTTCAGCACCAGAAATCCCGCGCCAAGCAGGAACAGCGCGGCAGCGAACTTGATCGGGGCCGGTGGTTCCCAGCCAAGTTTCCCCAGCTTGATCCACATCACCGAGAACAGCGGGGCGAAAAGCATGATGAAGATCGGATTGACCGCCTGGAAGTTGCTCGTGGTGAACTCCTGTCCCAAGACGTTCTTGCTGACGTTTCGCTCGGTGAAGATACTCAGCGCGCTACCAGCCAATTCGAAGAACGCCCAGAACACCGCTGCGAAGAACAACAATACCACGATCACCCAGATTCGTTGGCGCTCAGCAACTGGGTATTGGAACGAGAGGTAGAGCATGTAGCCTATCGCAGCGATGCCAACGCCACTGAGCAGGAAATCCATTATGTCGTTCCAGTGAATCAGCATCCCCATGACTGGCACCGCAAGGAACGTTCCAAGATAGATCGCGTAGGGAGCTGGAGCCCCCGCCACGGTTTTCGTTTTGGCTTCGGCCGTGGGGTCGTCGTGGTGTTCCAGGTAACCCCGCGAGGTGGTGAAGAGGAAAAGTAGCAGTCCGGTCACCATCCCGAAGCCCGCGCACATGAACCCGTAACTCCAACCTTCCAACTCCCCGATCGTTCCACATGTGAGCGGGGTAAGGAACGCACCGATGTTGATCCCCATGTAGAAGATGGTGAACGCCCCGTCGCGGCGGGGGTCACCTTGCTGGTAGAACTTCCCGATAAGACTGGAGATATTCGGCTTGAAAAACCCGTTCCCAATCACAAGCAGGGACAGTCCCGTGTAAAGCAGCAACTGGTTAGCCTTCCCCTCAGCCATCCCATATGGTGCGAAGGCCCCGACCAGCGCCGAGAAGGAGTTCAACGCAATCTTGGGTACGAGCTGGTCGCCGGAGCTGAGAGTGAGCGTAAACTGCCCCATCGCCATCAAGATCGAACCCCAGATGATCGACCGTCGGAAGCCGAGCACCTTGTCCGCCAGGAACCCGCCCACCAGAGGTGTGAGGTAGACCAGTGCCCCATACGCAGCGTAAATCCCATAGGCCGATTTATCCGCCTTGTTAAATCCGCCCGTGATCGTCAACGAGGTCAGGTACAGGATCAAAAGCGCCCTCATCCCGTAAAAACTGAATCGCTCCCACAACTCAACCATGAACAGGAAGAATAGGGCTTTGGGGTGAACTTTTCGGTTCGTAAGAATGACGAACGCAATCCAGACGCTGACCACCGCCCAGGCGATCAGCAGGATACGATACTCATCTCGCATGAAGCAGACCTCGAAGGAGCCGACACGGATCGTGGGAGGATGTTCCGGAGCATCCTAAGAACCCGCCATCCTGGGGGATAGCGGAATCTTTCGGAATCACGCTCATATCGGCGAATTGAGGCCACCTGTACGAACTGCCCCACTGCCCCACCCTCCCGAAAACTGGAGTTGCTCTTTCCGCCCCCATCCGCCAGAATCCGCCAGCCTCTCATGGAGGAGAAGGAGCATCCATGCGCTCATTGCGCGTCGCGGTACTCGACGAGGAGTTACCGTTCCCGCTCACCTCGGGAAAACGCATTCGCTCGTTCAACCTGCTTCGCCGGCTCGCCGACCGGCACCAGATCACTATCCTGTGCCACCGCAACCCGAACCGCGAGGAGGCGGCCGGGGCCGAGGCCGCGTTCCGCCAGCTCGGAATCGAGACGGTGGTTGTCGACCGGGTCGTCCCGCCGAAATCCGGACCCGGGTTCTACGCCAGGCTCGCCGGGAACCTGTTCTCCCCTCTCCCCTACTCGGTCGCAACCCACGCCAGCCCGGCTCTCTCCCAGGCCGTCCGGGCCTTCGCGGCCGAGAACCCGGTCGATGTCTGGCATTGCGAGTGGACCCCCTACGCAGCGGTTCTGCGGGACGGGCTCGCCGACGGGCTCCCGGCCGCCCGGTGGGTCGTCATGGCTCACAATGTCGAGTCGATGATCTGGCAGCGTTACTCCGAGACCGAGGGGAACCCGCTCAAGCGGTGGTATGCTCGCCGCCAGTGGCGGAAGTTCGAGCGGTTCGAGCAGTGGGCCTACTCGGCCGCTTCCACCGCCGTCGCGGTCAGCCCGGACGACGCCACGGTGATGCGGGAGCAGTTCGGAGTGGCCGGAGCGAAAGTGGTCGATAACGGGGTCGATACCGCCTTCTTTCGGCCGCAACGTGACGTCGAGCGTGACCCCGCCCGAATCCTCTACCTCGGCAGTCTCGACTGGCGGCCAAACCTCGATGCGGTTCAGCTACTCCTCGCCGACATCTTCCCCCGCGTCCGGGCACAGGTGCCAGCGGCAACCCTCGCGGTGGTCGGCCGTCACCCTCCGGACTGGCTCCGGGTGCGGTCCGCAGCCACCCCCGGAGTGGAGTTGTTCGCGGATGTCCCGGACGTCCGGCCGTTCCTGGCCACCTGCGGGATGCTGGCGGTCCCGCTCAGAATCGGTGGCGGTTCGCGGCTCAAAATCCTCGAAGCCCTCGCCACCGCGACCCCGGTGATCAGCACCCGGGTGGGTGCGGAGGGGTTGAAACTCCAACCCGACCGCGAATTGATCGTGGCTGACGGCTGTGACGGGATGGTGGACGCGATCGTGCAGGGCATCCGCCGCCCGGACGAACTCCAGGACACCGGCGAATCCGGCCGCCGTGCGGTTGTGGCGCAGTACGACTGGCACCCCCTCGCCGACCGCCTGGACGCCGTCTGGCAGGCGGTGGCGCCGGTGCCATCGCGTGTGCTGGCGGAGAGTCGGGACTGAGCCAGCCGTCTCAAGGATCGGGGATCGAGTTGGTTCACGATACGACACTCTGACAGGTCTATTTTGTTACACGTTCTGCACTGGGTGCCATGCTCACGGCTTTGCGTAAGCATGCGAGCGTGAATCGATCGCGATGGTGAGCAAACTCCTCTTCTAGTGGTTCGTGCATGTCCACCCAAAGCGGTGGACATGGCACCCGGCTATAATCGTACAATCTGACAAATTTATTCTGTTACACTTTCGGTGTTGCCCCGCTTGTGCAACACCTGGACACTCTGACAAGCCTATTCTGTTACATTTTCGGCGTTGCCCCGCTTGTGCGATACCAGAACATTCTGACAAGCCTATTCTGTTACATTTTCGGCGTTGCCCCGCTTGTGCGATACCTGGATACTCTGACAACTCTATTATGTGANNTGCCCCGCTTTGACTGTTTCACGGGGTTCTCAGGGGCGTACCAGATGGGACGATTCCAGGGGTGTTGGCTGGGAATCGTCACAACTACCTCATGGTTTCAACCCAGGAAGCGGTTTCCAATCATCCCGTGCCACCGTTTCGGCCTCGGCCTGCGGCCAGAAGCACGAAACACCAAACACGAAACTGCTGCGGGATGTCATCGGGAACGATCTTCAGGTAACGGATGTGAACGTCGAGAGGGCCATGCCTTGCCCGATCCCCTGAAACGAGATTGCTCCGCAAAGCCGGGCCGCCACAGAGGGCGGCCCCTACCTCGTGAAACGTAGGGGCCGCCCTCTGTGGCGGCCCGGCTACGCAACACCACAAACTTTGACCAGGCGCCAACCAGCCCCGCTGCCCAACCGACGATCACCGCCAAAGTCACCTTACAGGGGGAAGTTGCCTGCCAGAGAAGGAAGCGGCGCAAGAGTTCGCAATCACGAGGGGTTTTCCTCCTTGGCAAAGCGATCCGAATCTTCGGCCTGAAGGGCCGTTTCCTCCAGCCCAGGCCGCAGGCCTGGGGAGCGGTTAGGGCGGGTGTCACACCTCATGCCCTGACTCCCAGGGCCTACCACCCTGCACGACTCTCTGCCGCCTCTTCAACGCTCCGAGCCCGACCGGTTACGCCCAGGTGAAGATCACACCCAGCGTACCGGTGACGATCATGAGGTCGGGTGTCTGGACCTCGGGGGAGGTTTCGTCGAACCCCGGGCGGGTATCGGACCAGGCCCTGCCGTGGGAACCGTTGTGGTTCGCATCGGTGTGCTGATAGCATGGAGGACGTGCCGCCTGCGCGGAGCCGTGCCTGCCACCTCCCGAGCCCCCCATGACGCCCGAAGAAGAAGCCGCCCACGCCGAGGCCGTCCGCCGCATCCGCGACGCCTACGAGACCGGCTACTCGCTCTACCTCGGCGACCTGCCGGTCAAAGCCGTAGAAGAAGCCACCCACGCCGAGGCCGTCCGCCGCATCCGCGACGCCCATGAGACCGGTGCGGACTGGCTCGACCTCGGCGATTTGCCGATCGAGGTCGTGCCAGCCGAGATCCGCATCCTGAAGGACCAACTCCGGGTGCTGGCCCTCGGCAGGCAGAAGCCGGTGTGGAAAGAGGGCACCCTGGAATGGGAATGGAATCAGTTCCCAGGCCTACGCCCATGCCAAGTTCGGGACATCGGCCCGCTGTCGTCCCTGAC
>PLDW01000401.1 GCA_003136315.1 Gemmataceae bacterium
TACAGCGCAAGTAGGGCACCACCTGGCAGCTTCCTTCATAGCTGAAATGCCCGATCACTCCTCCTCTCAGTCTGGCTCTGACGCCAATAGCGGATAAAATCGGCTGTCATGTCCAACATGTCCCAACTCCTCGAATTCGAGTACGCCAGCGACCCCCAGGCCGCCGCCCTGCTCCCGTTCGTCTACGACAAGACTCGAATGTTCGCAACCGGGTGCATGGCAGCCAAAGCACCCGGCCACCCCCCCTCGACGCTCTCCCCTGGTACACGAGGCATACCTCCGGATCGTCGGGCCAGCTGACGAGAACCCGTTCGGTGGCCTGAGCCTGACGGATCGGGTGTCCGACGGGTGAGATCAAGAGAAGGATTTCAGAGGGAGGGTGAAAAGAGAGGTCGCTTGAGCCTGTTGAGGTGAGCACCGATCCCAAAAAGATCGGGAGTGCCTGTTGATGAGCAATGGAGTACGCTGGAAATCGTGTCATACCTCTCTCCGGTTTGTCGGTTCTCTTCTTGATGGTGCGTCGATAGCGAGGAGGGCAGAATGTGGGCATGGTCACGGGTGCTGAAAGTCCGTCACGAGGGATCGAACACAACCTGGTCGAGTACTGGGTAAAGCATTCACCTCGACTACTTGCGGCGATGGGGCGACGGCTTCCGACGCTTTTGGTCGCGATCGTGGATGCTTCTGACATCGTCCAGGAGGCTTACCTGGACGCTGCCAAAAAATGGGCTGCATTCCTGGAAAGACACCCCGAAGGACCTGAGCCCTCTGTTTATGGTTGGCTCTACCGAATATCACTCGATCGTCTCATCACACTCGTGCGCCATCATTCTCGACGCATCCGAGATCGCGGACTGGATCAGAGCTTCCCCGATATCTCGTCCGCTCAGCTCGGTCTGGGCCTGGTTGCATCGGGTCAAAGTCCATCGTCGCTTGCAATCGCGAATGAGTCCCGAGAACGCATGGAAAGAGCACTCGATCAACTCTCCCACGAAGACAGGGATGTTCTTTGGCGGCTTCATATCGATCGTCTCTCACTCTCGCAGTTGGCTGAATCCCTGGGAATCACTCCCAATACTGCCGCCCAGAGGTATCGCAGGGCACATCAGAAATACCGAGAGCTGAGAACGGACATCGAATCTGGTGACAGGAGTCGGTCATGAACTCCCCGGCAGAGTCCGAGAATACGCCAGATGAGAAGGATCCTCTCCTACAGCTCATTTTGGCACTCGACGATTGTTCGGATGATACAAGTAAGAATGAATTGATTAAGACGTTCCGAATTCATCACCCGGATCGTATTGCGGAACTCGACGAATTGCTGTCGACAGTCCGCGATCTCTCTTTGAATTATCCTGAAATTGCTCGACATCAGCTTCTCGTGTCTGGTCAAGTTCTAGGTCCGTTTCACATCCGCCGATTGATCGCGATCGGTGGAATGGGTGAAATCTATGAGGCCGAGGACACGATCCTCAGACGGCTCGTGGCAGTAAAAGTCATCAGACAAGGGCGCTCTACACCGGCAACTCACGATCGATTTATCGAAGAGCAACTGACTCTGGCGAGACTCCACCATACAAATATCGTTCCGGTCTATGCGTCTGGACAACAATGTGGGATACAGTATTTCGCTATGCCATATCTGCATGGCAAAACCTTAGCTCAGGTCATCAGAGCAGCTTGCGAGATTGCAGCCGGTAACCCAGCTCGCCAGCTTCCCTCTGTGTTTGAAATCGCGGGGGATTCACTTCAGGAACCCTTGCCAGTCAGAGCGTTCAGGCCGTTACTCTCAAAAAAGTACCTTCGATCGGCCGTGGAATCCCTCATCCAGGCGGCTGAGGGTCTGGAACATGCGCACAGGGAGAAGATATACCATCTCGATCTGAAGCCCTCAAACCTCATGATTGTCCCCGCGCGACGTACATCGAATGGCCTGCCCGAGCTGCGTCAAAGTAACCACTCGAACCCCTCCGAGCAGCTATTGGGTCGGGGTCAGTGTTGGGTGATCGATTTTGGCTACGGATTCACGCCTTCGTATGGGGCGCCCGAGCTTTTCCTCGGGGAACTGAAGCCGAACAAGCAACCTTCAGGTAATGATCCAGAATACCTCGCACCAGAACTCAGGCCTGTCGCTCCATGCCCACAAACCGACGTATGGGGTCTCGGAGCAATCCTGCATGAACTGCTGACACTCCAGCCAGCATCCCGAAAGTGCACCAAACCTGAGGCCACGAGTCAGTCGAGAGCACCCGTGAGAAGAGCCCCTGGTGATCTCTTGGCCATCAGCCGGAAAGCCATGAGCACGGAGATCGACAAACGGTACGCGTCTGCAGCGGAGTTTGCCGACGACCTGAAATCGTGGCTGACACTGCGACCCACACTAGCACATCCCGACCGTGTATTCCGCCCCCTGTTGCTCTGGGCCGCACGAAACTGGATTTGGGCACTACCCGTTATTTTATTCATTTGTACGATTATAATTATAACAAAAACTCAACTGAATCTTAACTCTTTTCGTGCAAAAGTAGCAGAAGACCAGCGACACCAGGCCGAGGAGCAAGAACATTCAGCCGAACAACGCGAACGAGAACTGAAGAGAGAATTACTGATTCAACGAATGCAACGGGTCCGGTTTTCTCAGAGGTCGGACGGCTGGTCGCGAGAGAACTGGGAGCTAGCAACCAAAGCTTCCGCGATCTCGGTGGAAGGTGTTCAAGGCGAAGCAGCCATGTCCTTGTCCGGCCTCGACGCGCATCAAGTTCATTACATCGACACTCGTGACTCTGGTGGAATCGCTATCAATCGAAAGGGGGACAGGATTGTGATGGCGGGTTGGTCAGACCAGCCCGCGAGAGTCTGGAGTCCGGGAATTGCTCAACCCGAGGAGCGAGGACCAACTGGTATCGGCCCGGTAACTTTTCGAGAAGATGACACTGCGATTCGCCTCGTCGCTTCCTCGGCGTGTGATCCAAAACTGCGGCTATGGGATTTGACTCGCAACACGTTGCTTCACGAGTGGTCTGTCCCCGGGTTGCAACTGAAAGACTCCACGACGATCGTGTTGGCAGACAACGGAGCCGCAGCGGCCGCGGTGCTGGGTAACGAACGGGGTGACCCGACCAAAGTGTTGGTGTGGGATCTTCGATCCTTTTGCGTACTGAAAGAATTACCTCTGGCCGCAACGGCGATCGCGCTATCCCCAGATGCCTGTTACCTCGCTACGGGGACCGAAGACGGAACAGTGGAGGTCTTCCCGGTGGGCTCAGGATCGGGAGTGACACTTCGTTCCGCGGCAACACGAGTCCATTCAATCACATTTGGTCGTTCGCCAACATGTAAACATGAGACTGATTTTCAACAGAACTGGTTGCTGGCTGCGGGTCATGAAGGTGGCGGAGTGACCATATGGGATCTAGCGTCACGGGTTGTGATATCGCGACCATTTGGAGGACGCGATATTACAAACGCTATGTCATTTAGTCCTGACGGATCAACGATCGCAACGACTGGGCGTTATCCACTCCGACTCTGGGACGTGCGATCAGGACGTCTTCTCCTGGAAATCAATCGCCGAAACTCCGGCTACTACACGGGTGTGGCATTCAGTTCGGATGGTCGCCGTATCGCCACATCGATCGTTGCGATGCACGGCTTTCCAGGAGGGACGGAACTCTGGGAACTGGAATGGGATCGAGGAATCAAGGAGCTGGTCGGGCTTTCGGGGCCAATCGCGCAGTTACGCTTTTCCCGAGATGGGCGGAGGGTAGCAGCGCTCAGCTACAACTGGGACGCTGCTGTGTGGGATATCCGGCAAAATCGCTTATTGTTCCGAGCCAGGGCTCCTCAGGGTCGTTATCCAAACGATCATGCGGCGATCGCCTTCAATCATACTGCGACGCGACTGGCGGCCGGTGCTGGAACCCAGGTCCGTGTCTGGGATGTCGAGAGAGGTTGTATGCTCCGGACATACCATCTTCCCAAAGGCCTTGGAGATTCACTCGCGTTCCGCGATTCCAACCAGCTCCTGTCGGTTCGATGCGAGACTCCTGCGGGCGATCGCTACCCCGAGAGGGATGTGGCCCCACCAACTCTGTTCCCACGAGTTATCCGAGGCCGGGAACTCACGGAATCTGGTGAGATCCGATTGCTTTACGAACTGAAGGAGTTATCCCAGTTCATGCACGCGATTGAACTCGCGCCTGACGCTTCGTTCTGCGTCGTGGATGGCCGTCGGAGTGCGGGGGAGGACGGTTCGTTCCTTCTCGGGTTCGATCCCTTATCCGGGAACAATCGCTGGGAGATTCGCCTCCGTAAACGCCCTTACCGCCAGTTCGTGATTGATTGTCAGGGCACTCTATTGTTTGTTGTGCCCTTCGAATTGGCTTCCGCTCCTCAGGTGCATTCGATCGATCCCTTGACCGGAAGAGTGCTCGATCCCACTTTGCGGCCAATGCACGTTGTCGCCAGACATGGTGAGCTCTCGGTGAGACCTCATTATCCGTCCTTAAAGGGAATCGAAGTGCTCGGGCGTGATGGTGTTCCCCTGCTCCATCTGGGCCAAGATCTCCTGGATGTCACTCCTTATCGATTCGACTACGAGGCAAACCAGGTCGCCTGGGGGTGTACGGACGGGACAGTCATGGTCGGGGATCTCATCGAACTTCGCCGCAGACTTTCCACGATCGGGCTCGGCTGGTAACAAATCGCCTTCATGACATTTTCGATGTCATACCTCATCCTGAATCCTCAGTTATCTATGGGACGAGCCAATCGACTCCGAGCCCTGAGATTGGCCGCGTGTCGGCTGTGTTGTCCAGGCGGATCCTCTATTTTGACCACCAGGAACCCGGGACATGCTCTTCAACACATGGCGTCGTAGGTGGAATCGGCAGCCGACTGGACCGTCTTGTCCAGGTAACATGAGCCGCGGGGGCGGCTCACACAGCATGAGCTGCTGGCTCAGGGTCGAGAGTCTGGAAAGGCGGGACGTGCCGGCCGCGTCCATCACCAACATCTTCGCCACCGGCGCGGACGCTGGAGGGGGGCCGGAAGTCCGGGTGTTCAACCGGGATACGGGGGCACCGACCTTCTCCTTCATGGCCTACGACCCGTCGTTCACCGGCGGCGTCCGGGTCGCCGTGGGGGACATCGCCGGGAACGGGACCGAAGACATCGTCACCGCCCCCGGCCCGGGGTACGCGCCCTACATCCGCGTGTTCGACGGCAGCACAGGGGCGCTGCTCCGGCAGTTCTTGGCGTTCGACTCGAGCTTCATGGGCGGCGAGAACATCGCCGTCGGGGACGTCAATGGGGATGGCAAGGCAGACATTATCGTGGGCGCCGACGCGGGCGGCGGGCCGAACGTCAAAGTCTTCGACGGCCTGTCGGCCGTCACCAGCCAAACGCCCACGGTCCTCGACAACTTTTTCGCATACAATCCGAGCTTCACGGGCGGCGTCCGGGTGGCGGCCGGCGACATCAATGGGGACGGCCTGGCGGACATCATTTGCGGCGCGGGGCCGGGCGGCGGCCCCAACATTACCGTGTTCAGCGGTCTGGATGGCTCCCTCCTGGGCAGCTTTTTCGCCTTCCCCAGTACCTTCACGGGGGGCGTCAACGTTGCGGCGGCGAGCATCACCGACTCCAGTACCACGGACATCATTGCGGGGGCGGGGCCGGGCGGCGGGCCGGAAGTGTCTATTTTCCAAGGCGCTGACTTCCAGCCTGTTCAGAGCTACTTCGCCTACGGCTCCACGTTCCGCGGGGGCGTGCGCGTGAGCGCCGGCGACCCCGGGGGTCAAACGTACATCACGACTACCCCCGGCTCCGGCGGAGGCCCGGAGGTGAACGAGTTCTCCGTGGCCGTTAGCGATTCCACCACGCAGGGCCAGCCATTGACCATCGCTTCGGTCAACCAGTTTTACGCCTACGCCTCGTCCTTCCGCGGGGGCGTGAACGTTGCCGGGGATGGCTCCGCCAAAGGCGGGGACCATGTGGACTACGGCTTCATTCACAACAACGAAGGGACAAGCTACAGCTTTTATGTCCCGACTGACGACGACGGTAATCCCGTGGCAAAAAGCGGAATTACAGTAGCGAACGGAGTTGACCTCAGTACAGACATGCAGAACGTTGTGAATAATCTTCCGGCGTCGTCTCCTGTGTACCAGCAGTTCCTGAACATTAAGAATTCCGGCCTGTATACGTTGACCGGGGCCGCCGCGCAAGCAGCCTTGGATGACCCAGACAACACCGACCTGTTCCAGCCGTTGCCAGACGCCAAGACGCTGCGCGCGGTCAACTCCGCCGTCTATCTGGCTTACTACAACGAAACGATGACTCGGTTCAACACTAACGTTGCGAGCGCCGGCGGGTCACTTGTGTGGAATCAGTTGCCGGCCGAGTTCCAGACGGTCTTGCTCGACATCGACATCTACGGCGGCATCGGCTCCCTGACCGGGACGATCAAGGCGACCAACCCGCTGGCAGAGCACGTGAACCCGATCATGTCCCAGTTCTGGTATTACGTGGTACACAACGACTGGCAGGACGCGTTGAAGCAACTCCAATCGATCGGCTACCTGAAGACGGGTAGCTCGGGTGACGTGGCCCGGGTGACCAAGGAAGTGAACGAACTCTCATCTGGCATCGCGAGGATCGGGGCCTCGATCGCCGTGCCGACCTGGGTCATTTTTTCCATCCCGCCCACTGGCAGCACCCCCACCACTCCCGGTAGCAGCGGGTCCCCGAGCACTACCCCCGTCACCACATTCGACGGCGCCTACAGCGGCAGTTACAGCGGCACCGGTACTGTCGACGGGTACCCCGGCCCCGCTTCGGGCGGCGTCTCGTTGACCATCTCGAACGGGGTGATCACGGTCTCGGCGCCAGGAGGTGGCTCCGGCACCGTTGCTGCGAACGGTGTGACCACGTTCTCGGGGGCCGGGGGCAGCGGTAACTTCGCGGGGGCGGACTACACGTTCAACGGCACATTCGTCGTCGCGCCAAACGGGACCGCATCAGGAAGCGGCGGGTGGGATGCCACGCTGAGCGGGGGTAGTGCATCCGGCGAGTGGTCTGTGGCGAGGATCTAAGGCGCCCTCTCGCCTGGGTTTCTTCAAAGTGCTCTGGCACCGCCCAGAAGGCGGCTTTCTTGAGGCATTTTTGGGCGAGATCGCCGTCCACCGCGAATAGAGAGAGGTAGGCTTATGCCATAGCTCGACGAGTTTGGAGATCGCCGCTTGCGCGTCCGCCCGTTTGCATGATAGCGAGGCAGAATCTGACGCACCTTTAGTGCAGCCGCTGACAGTGCTGACCGTCTGGAGCAATGCGGCGTAACCACGGAGCTGGATCGGCGTCAGATCGTTCTGCATCGCTGAAAACGCGATCACTGCATCTCCTCGGGATACCGGCTCCGGGGGCAACCTCCGATCAATGTTATGGGTCGTTGTCGCCGACCGAGTTTCGCGAGCACCAGCGCGTTCAAGTGTTCCTCCTTCTGCTTGATCTCGGACGCACAACGACTGACGAACCAGTTCCAGGAGTCAGTGTGACCTTGGGAGGCGGTGGATGCCGAGGCGTGAGATCAGAGTCGTTTCTGGACATATGGTCTGGCAAACGCAGGTGATCTCAAAGATTTGAGGTTGCCAGGCTCATTTGACAGAACCCTAGTCAACCCAACCCTTTCTGGAGTGCCCCAGCGACTTCTCCTGCACGGAGCGGGACCGTGCTAGCAACCTCGGCGACTCGTGCCGTGTTCGCGCTGGCCCTCCGCGCCCGCAGCCGGCCGGCGGCGATCTCGATCAGGTTCGCAGCCGGGCCGACGGTGAACAGGGCGTGGTAGAGCGAGTGGACATCCTTGAATGCCAGCCGACAGACCGTTTCCATCACCGCCACCAGCATGGCGACTAGCACCTGGCTCCACTTCGCCCGGGTGGTTGTCTGCGGGTCGGTGATCATGAAGAAGATGTAGAGCTGGAACATCGGGCTTGTGATCGGAGCGATCTCCGCTTGCCACGGGTGGCCCGTGACCCCACTACGAAGAAACGCCAGTGGAATGAACGTGGCCACGAACGCCAGCGGGATGTGGAACCGACCCAGCTTGTACATGATCATACCGCCGAGTACCCAGATCACTGCGACCGCCAGTCCGTTGTTCGCAGCCTGAACTGTGAGGCTGGCGACATGTTGCGGGGCCAAAAACAGCATCATTGTCACCCCGAAGTTGGTGGGGTTCCAGATGTGTCGATTGTAGATCCGCAAGACATACTTTGAAGTGATCGAGATCGACCCGCACAGCAGGAACGGCCACAGAACAGACGATTTGATCAGAATACCAGCACTGATGCCACTGATATACGCGCTCGTCAGGTTCGGCCACTTGCCCCAGAAGAACCGGCCGATCAGTAGTTCAGTCAAGACCGTGACTGCAATCGTCAAGAACGTCGGTGAGTATCCCATCACAACCCCGTCGGTCTGCGACACCAGCCAGAGCGGAGCGGGATGGTTCTCCAGCACGTGGAATTTCGCATCGCTGAGGGCCAAAATGACGGTGATGAGTACAGGGGCCTGAAGTTTCGGCTCACGGAGGATGACCTTCCACCAGACAACCAGCAGTGCGGCCAGGAGCAGGCTGACGGCGATCACCCCCGTGTCAGTCCGCTCCAAGGTCACGCCACAGAGGCGGCCATACCATGCGCCAAACCATCCGCCAAGCGGATCACGAACCCAGTAATAGGCCGCGATCAGCCCAGCCGTTGTCGCGGCCCGGAGGGCAAGAGCGGACCCCGATGGCTGGATCCTGCGCGCCGTCTCGCTGGAACCAAGACCGCCGGACGGTACAGCGTTCATGATCCCGTCTCCTCAATAGAATGAATAACGCCCTTCTTCGGGGATAAGATCATCTGGCTGCGGCCCGAAGGCCACTTGATGGCCGCGTTCTCGATGATCGCATCAACGCCAAGGCCAAAGTGCAGCCTGAACATGCTCTGCGAGGCGTACCCATCACCGGCGGTCACCACCTGAAGCTGTTCCTGAGTCGGGCCGCTTGCGCCCTGCCGCCACCTCACCCGCACCTCCGCCCCCACCGCACTTCGATTGCTCCACCCCGGCTCACGATCTGGTCGGGCACCCCCCGTCAGTTGGAACTGAACCCAGTCCCGCCCGGTGGTCACGGTGTTCTTGTAGACCAAAAGCGGACCGTTTTGGTTGGCAACCGTGATGTCCAGCAGGCCGCGGTTGAAGAGGTCGCCGAGGGCCACGGCCCGGCCATCGTAAGTGTCTGATACCCCCACGGCGGCGGCCACATCCACGAAGTCCCCGCCCTTGTTCAGCCAGACGCACTTTGGCTCGTAGCCTGCGAGACTCTGCTCACCAATCGGTGGCCAGTACTTCGCGTCCCGGATGAACCCCTTGAGCCCGCCTGCGATCTTCCCGTAGTCGTACCAGTAGCTCTTTCCCTTGTTCGCCGATATATAGCCGTTGGTCAGGTAGAGATCGAGCCGACCGTCGTTGTTCAGATCGCCGAATTTCGCCCCCCAACTCCATCCCCCTCGCGCCACGTTCAGCGAGTCGGCCTGGTTCAGATAACGGGGACGACCGCTCGCGGTCTTCCCAGTCGGAACCCACAAATTGTTCCCCTGAACGAGATTACCAGCCTCGGTGATATTCGAAATGTAGATCGCCAATTGCCCCTGGTTCAGCACATCCCCGAAACTGGCGTTCATGCCGCTTTTCGGGGCAACCCCGATCCCGGTTTCGTGCCCGACCTCCTCGAACCGCACCCCGCCCTTGTTGGCATAGAACTCGGACACCCCGTAGTCATTGGCCAGGACGAGATCGGGATAGCCGGTCCCACAGAGATCGGCAGCAGCCACCCCGAGTGTCCACCTGGTGCTCGTGATTCCGACTTTCTCCGTCACGTCCTCGAATGTCCCATCCCCGCGGTTGCGAAGCAGGTACTTCCGCCCACCATTCATGGCGTACTCGAACGACTCGGGCATCACCTCGCTCGTCTTCAAGTTCCACAGATCGAGGTCGTCCCTCCAGTACCCGGCAATGAACAGGTCGAGCCGCCCGTCACGGTCGAAGTCGAGCCAACAGGCCGCGTTGGCGTTAACCCAGGCGGGGAGCCCGGCCTTTTCAGTGACTCGCTCGAACCCCTTGCCGCCCTGGTTGTGGAACAGTTCGGGCCGACCCCACTTATAGACGAACAGATCGGGAAATCCATCGTTATCGTAGTCGGCCCAGATCGCACCCATGCACACCCCGGTGCCGGGGCGGTTCAGGTCGGCCACACCCAGTGATTTCGCCACGTCTTCAAATGTGCCGTCGCCTCGATTCCGGTAAAGGCAGTTCTTGCCACCCTCTTTGCCTGTGACGACATAGAGGTCGAGCAACCCGTCGGAGTCGAAATCGATCACCGAGACCGATGCCCCCATCCCGGCGACTACAGGCATGATGTGTGCTAATTTCGCATCAAGGGTCGGCGATTCGTGGCGGAAGTCGATCTTGCAGTTTTTTGCAGACTCTGTGAGGTGGAATCCGTAGCGGCGGAGGGACTCGGCCGGATCGAGCCCGCCGGCTTCCGCCGGCCCGCCGCTATCATTGAGGATCACAACGAGGGCGAACATCCCGATCAGGAGTAGGGCGAGGAGGGCTTGCTTGATCGACCGGCTCATGGCTCACTCCCAGCCAGGGCGGAGAGGGGAACCTGGAGTTCCACAGACCCCGCTCGTCGGCGTCCGACGTCATGTATCGCGTGAGGGACACGTTCCAGTCTATACGATGCTGGCGGTTGTCGGGGTCGCCCTCAACCCGCTCTGGCGCGACATCATAGCTTGCTCTATCGTGTCAGCGCTGCTGAGAACCATTTTGGAGTATCTACGGGTGACTTGCTTTAGCCCTCAACACCGAGTAAAGATAGTGTCATCTCTTCGTTTCTCCTGGACGGAGTGATCGTCCAACTCGTCCTCACCGAGTTGCCCCCGTGCAGACCGGAACGTCCGATTGGAACGTTCGCGGAATCGTGCGACTGGCGATCATCGTCACGCTCGCCTTCGGGGCTTCTCTGTCCTCACCCTCTCCGACTCAGGCCAGTTGCGGTGATTACGTTCATTTGGGAACAGGCCCGGCCCAACACTTGCCGACTGCGACCCTCGAAGATGCCGGATCTGGACGGCTGTATCCCAATCACCCGGCTCCTTGCCTTGGGCCGAAATGCTCCCGTCGGCCAGAGCACGTCCCTTTGCTGCCGGTCTCCTCCTCACTGCCGACAATCGCGCAGGATGCGTGTGTGTTGCCTGGCGCGGCAATCCCCGCAGCCGGCGCCGATTCGCATCGCATCGACCACGCCTCACCCGATCCCATCACCTGTCCATTCCGGCTCGAACGTTCTCCGCGTACTGATCACTCCCTGCCGATTGTTTGACCGCTCCGTCGGGACACCGGTCTCAGCGATGCCAGGGATCAGTTCCGGAGCGGTCGAGGCCACGAAAGCCAGTTCGCTGACGAACTGAGCCAGGAGCCTGACCCTAACTATACAATGTGTCCAGACGGTTCGGCGATTCCCCCGGAGGGGAGAACCCGAAGCATGCCTCGCACTGTCGCGGGGCCGGGCCGATTCTGCCGGGGGATCAGCACGATGAAGGAGTAACTCCATGGCCAGCAGCGACGTGGTTGCGAATCAGGAGACGATTCTCGCCAACCAGGCGACAATCCTCGCCAACCAAGCGAAAATTGAGGCTAACCAGGCCCGGCTCGAAACGCTTCTCGGCAACCAGACCACCATCCTCTCGAACCAGGAGAAGATCCTGGCGAACCAGGCGAAATTAGACGCCGTTCTGGCGAACCAGGAGACGATCCTGGCAAATCAGACAAAGATCCTCGCGAAGTGAGTCGGAGGGCACCCCGAGGATATCCCGGGGTGCCCCTCGCCCCAAAATGTCACACACGACCAAAGCAGTCGACAAGTGGAGGCCATGAGATGGATCGTTCACACGCTCGATCTTCCTGGCGCACGCTGCCGGTGGTCCTTCTCGTCGCCAGCGCAGTGGCGATTCTCCCAGTGGGCTGTGGGCGAGACCAGACCGCGACCAACCCGAACGACCCGGTCAAACTCAAGGTGGCGTACCTCGGGCTGACCTGCGAGGCACCGATCTTCGTCGCTTACGAGAAAGGGATGTTCAAGGAGGAGGGGCTGGACGTTGAGATGGTGAGGACGGACTGGGAGGGCTTGAGGGAAGGGCTCGCCAGCGGCCAGTTCGACGCCAATCACACACTCATCATGTACCTGCTCAAGGCGATCGAGAAGAACAGCGACATCAAGATCACCGGCGGAATCCACACCGGCTGTTTGCGGCTCCAGGTCAGCACGAAATCTGCCACCAAAACCGTCGCCGAGTTGAAGGGGAAAACGATTGGTGTGCCGACCCACATTGGGAGCCCACCCTTCATGTTCGCTAGCCGGGTGCTGGCAGCCAACGGAATTGACCCATCTCTTGAGGCCAAAGAAGTGACCTGGCTGGCGTTCTCGCCGGATGGCCTCGCCAAGGCGATCGAAGACGGGCGGGTGGATGCCGTGGCGACGTCTGACCCCATCGGTACCATCCTGGTCGGCAAGGGGCTGGTTCGTACCATTGCCGATCAGGCGAAGGATGCTCCCTACAGCGAAGAATACTGTTGCGCCACAGTGGTGAGTGGGGAACTCATCAGGAAGCACCCCACCGCAGCCGCGAAGGTCACCCGGGCGATGCTGAAGGCAGCGAAATGGGTTGAGGTGAACCCGAAGGCAGCGGCCGAGTCCGCGGTCGAGAAGAAGTACATCGCGGCGTCGGCCGAGATTAATACGCAAGCACTCACTCAACTGCGGTACATCCCGGGGGTTGCCAGGTGCAAGCGGAGTATCGAGTCCGCGGCCGACGAGATGAAGAAGGCCAAACTGCTCAACCCGGCCACCGACCCGGCCGCCCTCGCCAAACGGGCCTGGGTCGACCTGGACGGAGTGACGGACGAGTGGCTGGTCGCCGTGAATGTGGACAAAGTCGAAGGCGGCGGACGACCAGCCCGGCTCGCACCAGCCGCATTTGCGGCTCTGTTTGACAAGGCGAGTCTCTGCTGCGCCTGCTGCTGCGTGAGCAACTAGGCCCCTCGTGTCGGCACCGCGAGAAGCGTCCACATGGCTTCGAGAACTTTTGAGTCTCCGCCTCCTGTCGATGAGACCGCTGTCGCACCATTCTCCTCGCCCCCGCGAGGGGGTTGGGGGGTGTTTTCGCCGGCGCTGGCGAGCTTGACCGCTCTGACCGTCCATCGATACATCCCGAATGAACAGCTTCCGCCCCTGACCTGGGTGGAGGCCCTCCCGCGCTGGCAGCATCCCTACCCTGTGATCCTTGTCACCATCCTGATCGTCTCGCTTGCCCTCGCAGCGACCCAGGCGGTGTGGCGATGGCCGCGGGCATGGGTCCGCCATACCGCCCCGTTGGTCGCCGGGGCAACGGCAACGCTTTGTGTTTGGGATCTCGTTACAGTGAAACTCGACTGGCTCTCCCAGCCGTTTTTCCCTGGGCCGGACGAGGTGTTTGGCGGAATCCTCGACGACCGCAAACTCCTTCTGGACAGCGCCTGGCATTCGCTCCGCCTTCTCATGTCGGGTTATCTGGTGGGGGTAACGGCCGGGCTTGTCACGGGAATCCTGGTTGGCTGGTTCCCCCGTGTCCGCTACTGGCTGATGCCAGCGATCAAGGTGGTCGGACCGACCCCTGCAACGGCGCTGATCCCGCTGGTCATGACCGTGTGGAAGGACTCGTTCCTCTGCGCGGTCGCTCTGATCGGGTTTGCCGTCTGGTTCCCGATGACAGTCCTGACCTCCTCGGGGATCTCCAACGTTCGCCTCTCGTATCTCGACGTCGCCCGGACGCTCGGGGCCGGACGGTGGTATCTGATCTTTCGGGTCGCCGTTCCGGCGGCCCTGCCGAGCATCTTCGTTGGGCTGTTCGTCGGGCTGGGTGCTTCCTTCCTGACCCTGATCGTTGCTGAGAGTGTTGGAGTCCGAGCGGGGCTCGGGTGGTATCTGAACTGGCAGAAGGGCTACCTGGAATACGGCAAGGTGTATGGCGCGCTGATCATTTCCGCCGTGTTTTTCTCGTCCCTGATGACTCTCCTGTTCATGCTCCGGGACCGGGTTCTCAGGTGGCAGCAGGGGGTGATCAAGTGGTAACACCCCAGGCGGTCGAGGGTGCGGCTCTTCAACTCCGCGGTGTCGGCAAGACTTTCGTGAGGGCCGACCGGTCGACCGTTCTTGCTCTCGAAGGTGTCTCCCTCGACGTCGCGGCCGGGGAACTGGTGTCTCTGGTCGGGCCGAGTGGGTGTGGGAAATCGACGCTCCTGCGGCTGATCGCCGGGTTAGAGCCGGCAACGACCGGGGAACTCCGGGTGGGGTCCGAACCGATCACCTGCCCGAGTGCCGAGCGGGGTCTGATGTTTCAAGATCCGAGCCTCTTCCCGTGGCTCACCGTCCGCCGGAACATCGAATCGGGGTTGGTCGCCCGTGGGGTGCTCCGACAACGCCGCCACGAGGTCGCCGAGTTCCTCCGACTGGTCGGGCTGGAGGCGTTCGCGGATGTCTATCCTCACCAGCTTTCCGGGGGGATGGCGCAACGGGCCGCCCTCGCCCGAGCCCTCATCAACCATCCCCGGGTTCTCCTCCTGGACGAGCCACTCGGGGCACTGGACCAGTTCACCCGGATGCGGATGCAGGACGAGATTCTACGGGTCTGGGAGTCGCGCGGGACGACAATGGTACTGGTCACACACGACATCGACGAGGCCATCTACGTGAGCGACCGGATTGCGATCATGACCCCGCGGCCGGGGCGGATCGAGCAGATCATCGACGTCGCCCTCAAGCGACCCCGGCGGCGGACCGACGCCCGCTTCCTGGCACTCCGCGCGGAGATACTGGAGCGACTCAACCTCAGCGGCGATCCCGCGAACAGTTCCTCCCCGCCCGCGCTGGACAACCTCTCGCGGTAATCGCGATGTGGCGGCACGTTTTCAACGTGCCAGCGTTGTGGGTGTCGAAAACAGGCAAGTCCCGAAGAAGGCGACGGAGAGGCACGTTGAAAACGTGCCACCACAACCTCCGCGACCGGAGTGATACACAAACGCGGTCTAGTTGTCTCATTCCAGGAACAACCATCCCTCGTCTCTCGTTCCCACGCTCTGCGTGGGAATGCCATCTTCGACGCTCCGCGTCGTCGCCTGAACGGAACAGACGCTTCACCCGAGATACGATAGACATCGTCTCCGGTGTGTTGGCCCACCCCGCAGAGCAGGAAGAAGACCGGTTCCGAAAGTTTAAAGATTAAAGTCAAAGTGTCATTTCTTAACTCTTATCTCTTTATCTTTAAACTCTTAAACGTTAAACTCCGGCTTGGGACGACGGTGGGCATGCACAGCGCTCGCCGACCCCATTCACGTCCGACAGAGGGCATCGTCGTGGGGGGGCGAGTCTCTCTCAATGGCCCGGCGGCTTGTCCGCGGCGGCGGAGGGACTGCGCACCCGAGCGGGACTGCCGCCCCGACGGATCGCACCGTCGTCCCTGCTGGCGTGAGCGGCCGCTCACGAGCCGGGATGCGGGGCGATGCGACCACAGTCCACATGAACGGTGGTCGGGGGTCGCCCCTGTGCTGCGACTCATCGGTCGTGTCGGCAGGCCCTGAAAACCCGGGCCAGAGGGCCCTCGTCCAGGATGCTGGAGGCATGCCCAGCGGGTGTAGCTTGACTCGACGGGTTGCCTGCCAGACAGATTCGAGGTGCCGGGGGTGGTGGTGGGATCTAGCAGGGAGAGGCGACGCACGCACCCGGAGACCACACGCGGAGAGGTGGTCGAAGTCGAGTCGCGGGACTTGTGGCGTCGCTCTGAGGTGTGTTTCCATTCGTCATTGTTCAGACGATCACGGAGGCTCGATGACCGCCGGGTGCCACTGGCGGCTAGCCGCCAGTGAAGAGTGAGGGTAACACCCTGACCATGAACCCACCTCATCCCCGTAAAACAGTCCCTCCGAGCCGCCCGCTTCGGATTTGCCGAGGGTCGATGGTTTCCCGGCGGGGTGAAGCCGTTAGCACGGGCCGACAAACACCGAAGGACAGCCCGCGAGGAAGAGAATGCACGGCTAAACTCTTTTCTCCGGCTTCACTGGCGGCAAGCCGCCAGTGGCACCCGGCGTCGTGACCCGAACGGGACGGACGCGCGATCGGGAGACCGTTGGGCCTGGCGCGCGGTGGGTAGGTCCACCGCGCAGCGCGGTGGAATGAAGAGGAGACATTGGGCCGACCGCAGAAGGAGGATCACCACCCGTCATGGACAGTGGGGCTGCCACGGAGGGCTACCTCGGGATTTGTCGGGGTCCCCCTCCGTGGCGGCCCGGCGTCGCGGAGCAATCCCGTTCAACGGGATCGGCTCGGGCATGGCACACTCGACGATGACAGCCCGGGGGAACGAAATCGAGACGTTGTTGCGGCGAGCGAAAAGTGCCACTGCCTGGAAGAGCGTTCCGAGCCCAGGATCACGTCTGCATGGCCCTGGGAATCAACACGTTCAGGCCGCCAATCACGACACTCTATTAATCGGGACATGTTCGGTATGTGAGAACAGAGAGTATCCCCGCGATTTGAACAATCACATTTCCATTTTTCGAGTTGACCGATCCTACTGCCGTGGCTATTATCCAATTCATTACTTGATTAACTGACACCACAGCTCTGGCCGAACGAGCCAACGGAGTGCCACCATGCCCTTCTCCGCCCTGAGCCGCCTTGTCCGTCGCCTGTTCCGTTCGCCAACCACCCGACCGATCTCCAAGCCCGCGTTCAAGCCATCACTGGAGGCTCTCGACCTGCGGGCCATGCCCGCTCTGTTCACCTGGACCGATGCGACCGGGGATAACCAGTACAGTGATCCGTACAACTGGGCGGATACTGCCGGTGTGCTCTCGATTCCCGGCCCGGGGGACGATATCCTCTTCCCCAACTTTGCCGGTGCCAACGGCCCGGGAGGTCAGTCGGGGGGCGCAACAGGTGCAAGCGGGCCGAGTGGTGGCTCGGCCGACTGTTATGGGATGCAATCGAGCTCAGGCGGGCCGTTTAACTCGATCACGCTGACGGCGGGATACACGGGAACCGTGACGATGACGGGTCCGGTCCAAACCAACGCCTTGTATTTGAACAACGGCACAATCGACCAACCGGCCGGCGCTGGGAGCGACATCACCGTCCTGGGGGGTGCGACACCCAACGACAACACCTGGTGGCTCAACCCGGGCTGGGAGGGTGGCTCGGACTTCTACTGGACCGGCGGGACGCTCGACAGTACCAATAGCGGGGCCACTCTGCATATCACCGGTTCGAGTACCATCGCTGTGATCGCCCCCCAGAACGCGGGAGCCGTATCGACTGGAGACACGATCAGTGTTGAGCAAGCTTCCACAGCGAACTTCATGGGCGGAACCGTGACATTCACGGGCGGGGTGGGGATCAACATCACCGGCCACTCCACCGTCAACGTATTTACAGCAACAGAACAACAATCTGCGACCCAACATTATCAAACAATGATTAGGAATGGAGTTGAGTATATCAACGATGCTAACGGATACTTTAAAGTAATAGGTCCCGGGGTTGCGACATCGATGTTGCCGCTCGTGATCCGGCGGGGCGTATTGAGTGTCACTGGTGGTGCGACTGCCACATTCCAGGGCCAAAACTCCTGGAACATTTACGGTTGGCAGGTTCCCACGGGGTCGATTGACAACGAGCGCGGGAAGGTTGTGATCGAGACGGGTTCCACGCTCGTGGCCGTCAACGGGATGGTCCAAATGGGTGGTGTCCTCCAGATCAATGTCACAGGCGCCAAGGGTGGCAACGCCAAACTCATCGGGAACCTGTGGGTGAACGGTGGGAGGGTCACCTTCGACTACTCCCGGCCGGTCAATGGGGTTCCGGGTGCCGCGGAAGCTACCTTCACGGTCGAAGGGAATGTGAGTTGGTCCGGTGGCATCTACACCCCGACGGTCGACCGTCAGCAGGCTCGTGATGCCTCGAAGTGGATTGTGACAAAAACGATGACGATCACCGGGAGCGCAGCGCTCCGGCCCATCTTCATCAACAGGGCCAACGCCGCTCCCGCCGGCAGCAGGTGGCTGGTGATCTTTGCCCGAGGCGGAATCGATGGCATGCCGATTTTCGACAATAAGGGCTTCGCCCTGGTGGGAGATACAAACACGCCGACCAACAGCTGGACTATCGTTATCTAACACGATGGGGTTACGTCCCCGAATTGTCACCTGGAGAACAGTCATGGCACTCACACTGGCAGTCATGATCAGCTCGGCAACCCTGGCAATGCAAGTCCCGGCTCCGGCCCCAGACACCGCTTCGGTGAAACCGCTGGAAGTGGCACCGTGGCCAAACATCCGGCAGCCGCTCAATGGGGAGTTCTTCGTAGGAACCGTGACGGAAGTTGCCCGAGATGCGATCACCCTCAAGCTTCCGAAGGGGCAAACGCAGCGGTTTCCGGTCGGGTCGTGCCTGGCCTCGGGCGGGTTCTTCCCCGACCAATACCCTGGATCCTACCGCCTCTGCGATGTGGCCGTCGGGGATAAAGTCGACATGTGGTGCCTGGAGTTGAACGGGGTACTCCGGTGCGAGACGATCTGCATCCACCGCCGCCCCGGTGGGCGGGTTCCCCCGTGCCCGGGGGAGCGGGCCAATCACCCTTCCTCGTGGCACGAAGACATGAACGCACAGCAGGACTTCGAGGAGAAGGGCATCCCGATACCAAAGAAGTTCGACCCGAAACAGGGCTTGGGATGGCTCAATGGTAAGCCGATCCCGCAGTGGATGATCCCACCACCTGCGGCGCTACCTGCCCCACTCCCAGGTGTGCCACCTCTGCCCAAAACGGACCCGCCACCCAACCGCAATGGCGGCTGAGCGAGACAGGCGCCGATCTCGTCGCCGATGGGTTTGTCTCCACACCTGCTGGGTATCGCTCAAACGAGGGATCACCGATGCTAATTCTCGCAACCACGCTCGCTCTGAGTGGTACCCTCGTCGTCTTTCCCCTCCCGGCTCAGCCGGGCCGAGTCACCCCGGCCACCCCGCTTGAAGTGGCACCGGAGCCGGGCCTGCGAATCCCGATCAATGGGGAGTTCTTTCGGGGAACCGTGACAGAACTGACTCGCGACACGATCACCCTTCGCTTGAATACAGAAGAACTCCGCTCGTTCCCGGTGGGCATGATCCTGCGATCCGGAGGGTTCTGGGAAGGGGAACACCCTCGGACGTACCGACTGGTCGATGTCAAGGTCGGAGATCGTGTGAGTATCACCTGCTTGAAGCTGAATGAGGAACTCCGCTGCGAAACGATCTGCATCCAGCGCCGTCCCGGCGGGCGGGTTCCTCCGTGCCCGGATGAAAAACCAGACAGTCTCTTGAAGTGGCACGAACGTGCGAACGCTTATCAGGACTTCGAGGAGAAGGGTATCCCGCTACCCGCGAGGTTTGACCCGAAACAGGGGCCGGGTAGGCTCAACGGCAAGCCAGTCCCGCTATGGATGTTCCAACCACCAGGTATGCGACCCGGCGCGTTCCCAGGCGTACCACCTCTGCCCAAAACGGACCCGCCCCCCAACGTCAATGGTGATGGCTGAGCGAGACATGCACTGAACTCGTGGCCTATGGGTTCGTCTCCCACACTTGCCAGGGATCGCTCAACCGAGGTATAAACGATGCTGATATTTGCAACCACGCTCGCTCTGAGTGGTACCCTCGTCCTCTTTCCCCTCCCGGCTCAGCCGGGCCGAGCCACCCCGGCCACCTCGCTTGAGGTGGCGCCGGAGCCGGGCCTGCGAAGCCCGATCAAAGGATCGTTCTTCAAGGGGACTGTGACAGAACTGACCCGGGACAGGATCGCGATCCAATTGCCGAATGGCAAGATCCAACAGTTCCCGGTAGGGATGGTCCTGCGATCAGGCCGCTACTACGAGAATGAATCCCCGTCAACCTATCGGTTGGCGGATGTGAAGATCGGGGACCGAGTCGACATCGCCTGTCTTGAGCTGAACGGGGAACTTCAGTGCGAAACGATCTGTATCCACCGTCGCCCCGGCGGCCGAGTTCCCCCGTGTCCAGACGAAAAACCAGACACGTATTTGAAGTGGCACGAACGTGTGAACGCTTATCAGGATTTCGAGGAGAAGGGGATCCCGCTCCCAGCCAAATTCGACCCCAGGAGGATGCCCGGGACAGTGAACGGGATTCCGGTCCCAGCCTGGATGCTCCAACCACCCGGCGTGGTACCCGTTCCGCCCCCAGGCTTCCAACCTCCCCCAAAAATAGACCCTCCGCCCAATATCAAGGGCGGCTGAGCGAGACAGGCGCCGATTCAGTGGCCGATAGGTACCTATCCCACACTTGATAGGAATCGCTCAACCGAGGTATCAACGATGCTGATTCTCGCAACTACGGCCGGTCTGAGTTGTACGCTTCTCCTCTTTCCCCTCCCGGCTCAGCCGGGCCGAGCCACCCCGGCTGCCCCGCTTGAGGTGGCGCCGGAACCGGGCCTGCGAATCCCGATCAATGGAACGTTCTTCAAGGGGACTGTGACAGAACTGACTCGGGACAGGATCGCGATCCAGTTGAAGACTGGCAAGATCCAACAGTTCCCGGTGGGGATGGTCCTGCGATCGGGCCGCTACTACGAAGATGAACACCCGTCAACGTACCGGTTGGCGGATGTGAAGATCGGGGACCGGGTCGACATCGCCTGTCTTGAATTGAACGGGGAACTGCAGTGCGAAACGATCTGTATCCACCGTCGCCCCGGCGGGCGAGTTCCACCATGTCCAGGCGAAAGACCAGACACGAATTTGAAGTGGCACGAACGTGCGAACGCTTATCAGGAATTTGAGGAGAAGGGTATCCCGCTACCCGCGAGGTTTGACCCGAAACAGGGGCCAGGTAGGCTCAACGGCAAGCCAGTCCCGCTATGGATGTTCCAACCACCAGGTATGCGACCCGGCGCTTTCCCAGGCGTACCACCTCTGCCCAAAACGGACCCGCCACCCAACCGCAATGGCGGCTGAGCGAGACACGCGCCGATCTCGTCGCCGATGGGTTCGTAGCCCACTTTTCTCCTCGACTCCAACGTGTGGGTAGCTATCTTGCGGCAAAAGCATCCGGAGGTCGCGGCTCGATACGGTGCGACCGACCGTGCCGACATCCGCACCTGTTCCGTAGTCGTTGCCGAACTGCGTTACGGCTGTGAAAAGAGTGGGAAGCCCGTAGCGAATCGAGCGATTGTGGATGCCTTGCTCGCACCCGTCATGAGCCTCTCCTTCGACGCTTCGGTCGATCACTTTGTGAGTATCCGTTGCCACCTGGAATCACTTGGCCAGGCGATCGGACCATACGACATGCAAATCGCAGCCATTGCCCTCTCGCACGGCTGCACGCTCGTAACCCACAATACGGGAGAATTCAGCCGAGTACCCGGGCTCACCCTGGAAGACTGGCAGATTCCATGAGCAAGGCCATATCGAAGGCCCGATCGTCCAGCTCGCACTGCTACCCGTTTGTTGTACACTCGCCACTCGGTCAGTAGCACGAACAGCCCGCCGAAGCGGGCTGAAACCGACGGCTCACCTCCAGGCTGATTCTCACCTACTTGTCGCCAGTGCCTGGCAGCGGGATCGGCTTCCAATTGAGTGTCCGGTAGTCTGTGGCGAACTCCGTTACCTCGATCCCTCGGTTCACCGGCACGTCCCGGAACACCTGGGTTGTTCCACTTGTGGGCCAGGTGATTTCGAGTAACGCGACTCGGTCGGATTTGCCCAGCCCGATGTGTTGCTCAAGGGGGTTGGCACCAAAACTACTCCCACTCGATACGTGCCGATGCACCGTCAGCGGTTGATCCCCCGCCGTCACCACCTTGATGCGTACACCGATCGCCGCACGGTTCGACTTCTTGCCGACGAGTTTCACCGAAAGCCAGTTGTTCCCCTGGCCCGGATTCTGGAACAGAACATTGTGGTACTTGTCCCCGTTGACCGCCCCACCCAGTTCGATGAAGAGATCCACGGTACCATTGCGGTCCCAGTCCCCACACGCGACACCGTGACCCTTCTGCAAGTGCCCCGTACCAGTTGACCCCGTGACTTCCGCGAACCGCTTTCCGCCCACGTTCTTGAACATCCGTTTCGGCACCAGGGTGCTGAACAACGGGTCACCGGTGCCCAGGTAGAAATCGAGGTACCCGTCGTTGTCGAAATCACCGAAATTGCTGCCCATCGTCGCGAAGACCATGTCAAGGCCGGTCTCCTTCGTCACGTCCTGGAACCCTTTCCCGCCCAGATTGCGAAAGAGCCTGTTGGAGTTGCGGGCGTGCGGCTGACCAGTCAGCCCCTTCACGATGTCGGCCAGAGAGCGGTCGTAGGAGGTAGCGAAGATATCCAAATATCCATCGTTGTCGAAATCCCACGCCCAGCACGAAAAGCCCCCCTTCGGGCCGTCGATACCCATCATCGCCGTGACATCGGTGAAGGTGCCATTGCGATTGTTCCGATAGAGAAACGCCGTGTTGGTCAGGTTGGTGACAAAGAGATCGGCGTAACCATCATTGTCGAAATCAATCCAGGCCGCCCCCTTCCATCCGCCTATCATGCCGCCAGACACACCGGCCCTCACCGCCACTTCTTCGAATGTACCGTCGCCCCGATTGTGGAAGAGCCGACAAGGGCCGGTCTCGTTGCAGACAAATAGGTCGAGCCAGCCGTCGTTGTCATAGTCGGCCCACGAGACCGAAATGGAGTTCACGGGGTCGAGTAGGCCCACCTCCGAGGTGACATCGGTAAACGTGCCGTTCCCGTTGTTGCGGAGAAGACTTGGCCGCATCGGGTAATGCAACCATGCGCCACGGCAAACGTAGATATCCGGATGGCCATCGTTATTGTAATCCGTCTGGACACAGTACAACCCACCGAGTTGGCCGGAGAGTCCCGCCTCCTTGGTGCGATCCTCGAACGTCCCATCCCCCTTGTTACGGAAGAACGCCATCGGTTCGGTCGCATCCATCGAGCAGACGACAATATCGAGAAGCCCATCGCCGTCGAAGTCCTCCATGATCGCCCCGCCCGCCTGGTTGAGACGATTCACCCCAACAAGATGCCCAACGTCTCGGAACCGGCCGATATCGAACTCGGAGTGCGTGTATCGGTCGAGGGAGATCAAGTATCGAGGGTTGACCTTCTCGGGGTATTCGCCAAGCGTCATGTGGGCGATATTGAGCAGCCAACGTACCTCAAGATCGTCGGGAAACCGATCAAGGTATTCGTGAAAGTGGTGGATCGCCTGTTGTGACCCGGTGCGTTTGGTGTGAACGGCAGATGAAGCGATCGGAATAATACACGAACTCTCGCCACGGCACATGACACAGTTGTCGGTTTCCCCCCGACGCAGCGCTGTCAGCCCCTGGAAGTAGATGAAGGTGTACAGCCACTCTTCGGCCATCGCATCGTTGGCCTCGATTTCCGTCCGCGTCTCAGAAAGGGTCTCATACGCCCTCCCCGGCTCCCCCTCGTAGTTCAAGAGGCTTGCTCGCATGACTCGAAACTGGATCCTGACCCGATCGGGCATCAAGGGGTCGGCCAGTTGCTGGTCGAGCGCCCTGATGAGGTCGGAGCCGACGTTCCGGTAGGCGGCAGCGATCTCTTCGAGAGAAGCAGTTGGGGACCACGGCTTGACCTGGGATGACACGATGGAATACCCCGAGCTATCGATCATCACGCGGGGTTTGTAGTTCAGCGGCGTCGCGACGAGATCTGTCCTCGGTGCGGTCGAACCAGCTCCCAGGTAAAGGCCGCCAATGACCACCGCCAGCAATGAAACGACCGCGGCGACGGGTCGGGCTGCTCGGTGGGAAAGAATCTTGAGCATTGGTGTCTCGATTGTGTACGTGAGTCAATTCGCGAAGATCGAAGACTCATCGCAGTTGTGACGCCAAGGAAAAATCCAACCGCATCAGAAAACCACGTACAGTTCACTGGTGAAATTCATTCCTCGTTCCCACGCTCTGCGTGGGAATGCCGGCTTCGACGCTCCGCGTCATGGCCTGAACGGAACGGACGCTTCACCTGATCCAGGAACCCGCTAAGGCTGTCACCTCCCAGGAGCAAGCATCGGTCTAACGGGAGGGCGAGGCTCCTGCCGAGCGTGAGGGTGGTGCGGCTCGGCAGNNCTCGCCCTCCCATTTATACGTCCAATTGTCTTTCCTGAGATGCGACAACCTCAACGGCTTCCTGTATGAGATACGATAAACGTCGTCCCTGACATCTTGGCCCACCCCGCGGGTGGGGGGAAGACCGGTTCCCACGCCGAGCGTGGGAGCCAGAGATGGTCTCACCTTATCGCCAGCTTGATCTTCACTTCTTTGGCTGAGGATCGCCGAACACATTTTCCCGCTCCAGAGGCAACTGAAACCCATCGGAGATCCGGGTCATGTAGAGGCCACGGCACAGCCACCAGAAGGTAAACATGGCCTTGTCTGGCCCGAGATCCTTCTCCAGAGTTCGGTAATCCTCTGCGGTCAGATCCCACGGTGTTAGCGACAGCTTCCGGGCATAGGCATACGCGCGCTGTTCGGCAGGTGGGAAGCACGACCAGTCGTCCCCGGCCAGGCGGTATGTCCGCTCAGCGACCGCCTTCTTGTCCAGCCCCGCCACTTCCAGCAGCATCTCGCAGTGCCCCATGCAGTAGTTGCATTGAATGCTTCGGGTCTGAATCCAGAACAGGCTCTCTTCAAACACGCGATCCTGCTTGGATTCTGCCCACATTGTCCGCGTCGTGATATTCCAGGGGACGGCCAGTTCGGGGGCGTACCCGTTGCAAACGAGGCTCCAGACGATTCGTGTCGGCCGCGATGCGTATTCGGGGGGGAGGCCGCCCTTCACCTGCTCCCACGTTGGTACTGGCAGCCGCGGGGTGCGATCCCGCTGCTTCTCCATTCGCGCCTGGAGTTCCTTGTACGTGAGCTTCGACCACTCGGCCTCTCGGGGAACGACCGTCTCGCCCGCCTTGAGGAGCGCGGGTAACTCTTTCTGGTCGGGGATGATCGGGGCCACCTGGAACGCACCGGCCGCGAACTTCACTGCGACGGGGGGCATTGGGCCATCCGCTTCCAGCGGGATGCCCAGCCCCAGGAGCAAGCGGTCCTGGAAGTTGCCGTAGGCAGCCAGCAGAACCATCGCCGCCACTTTCTTATCGCCGAACCGTTTACGCAGGGTGGCAAACTGCTCGTCGCGGATGGTCGGCGCAGCCACGGTCAAGAGCCGGGCGAATTCGAGCGGGTCGAGGTCGTCTGCGGGCCATTTCGCCGCGTCGCCTGTCAACACCTTGACGGCATCGTCCCCGGCCACACGCTTGAGGTCGGCGAGGGCGGTCGCCTCGGCATACTGGCATCGGTTCGCTCGGGCGACCACCCAGCGCATTTTGGCCCGCAGGGCCGGATCGAGTGGGCTTTTCGTTCGGTGTCTGTCATCGAGTTCGAGCATCGCTGCGGCAGTGCGCGGGAGATAGCTAACAACCGCTTTCGCCCAGTTCGGCAGCGGCGCTCCGTCGCCAAATTCGGCCTTCGGGAGTTTCGCCCATGCCTCCTTATCACTCATCAGTGGGACACGGGCAACAGGGGCGGCTTTCGGTTCTTTCGCGGAGGTGGCTTCGAGGAGGTTCATGACGAGTGCTTGCTCCATTTCGCCCGCTTTGAATCCGAATGGTCCACGGCCACTCTTGTAGGCCACTTTGCCCTTCGAGTCGATCACGTACAGTCGGCCTGGCATCCCGCTGTAAGCGCTCCCGACCGGATCGGCGATCTCGTCCACCACGACTGGGATCGACGGCTTGAGTTTCTGGCAGAACTGGTCGCAGACCTTCACCCGCTCGCCGAGCGTTGTCGGTTGCTTGACCGCGACCCCGACCCGTGTGTTCGATTCCATTGCCCATCCGTCGGTCGGGTGGGCCTCCCGGACGTAGACCATCAGGAATGTCGCGTCGTTCTTGTATCGCTGGTAGATGGCGTCCAGGTCCGGGTAAAGGGCACGGAATGGCCCGCAGGTGAAATTCCCGAAAATCAGGACGAGCGGCTTCTGGCCGATCAACTTCTTGACCTGGACAGATTCCTTTCCATCCACCGTCTTGAGAGTGAATTCCGGAGCCATCTCGTCGATCCGCGGCCCCTCCTGGATTGACCCGATCTCGCCAGCGTACAGCCCACGGACCAGCACCGGTATGGAAGGCCCGTCGCCAGGCGAGAAACTGGCTGCCCCACGGGGAATCATGGCGCGACGGAGGTCATCGGCGGTGAAGTAGTCCTTCCCGTCTGCGACGGACGTGAAGAATGCCTCCAATTCTTCGTGGGTGAGTTTACCGTCGCCCGTTGTATCTAGCCGGCGGAACAGGCGATTGATCATGTTCGCCTGCATAACGTAGGGGTTGCGCTCCGACCAGTCGAGGTCACCGGGAGTGATCTTGCCGTCTCCATCTCGGTCGAGCCGGTCGAAGAGCGATGCGGGACCGTGGAAGTGTTGACGGTCGATCGACCCCGTCTTCGGATCGACCCCGTGCCTGTTGGCCAGCCACTTCCAGTCGAACCGCGTCTCTGCCGGCCCGAACCACCCGTCCTTGCCGTTGAGTTGCGAACCGCGCAGGATGGCGATCAGCATCCGGACGGCTTCCGGCTGCGGGGTGCCGGAGTGTTCCTTCTCGACCCAGTCAGCAACCTTGGCCGCCTCTTTCGGGTCCTTCAGCCGGTCGAGGTCCAACCCGGGGGGCAGCTTCGGTGGCAGGGTGATTTTGAGATGACCAGGGGCTGATTTGGGCTCATCCGCTTTTGCTGGGGTCCAGAGGATACAAGCGACCACAGCGGGTGCGAAGATGAGGGGAAGAGCCATGATCCGAAACATGGAGACACTCCTGAGTGAGTGGAATTAGCGAGCAGTTGTACCACCCGCAAAGCATCATTGCCCTGACCACGTGTCGAACCGCGGCCGGGCGACCCTGGTGGTGTAATCGATGAATTGCACGACCTCGCACCGCCCCGCCAGTTTCACAGTTCGAGCCACCTCCTCGTCCGTGAATACGACCGGTGACGCGGCCAGTTGCCGGAAGACCGTGAAAGCAGCCTGTTCGCTGGGCATGAAGTCCGCCCAGTGTGCAACGAGTTTGTCGATCTGGTCTTCGGACTGGCTGAGGTTCTTCATCCACCGCGTTTCCGCACCGGCGGCATACCAGGCACGGTCCTGTCTGGCGATGATCCAGCCCGCTTGAGCCTTGAGGAGCGGCATCAGGGGGCCGTTCTCGTCCGCGTATCGCTCGCTGACGATCCAATTCTTATCGCTGCCAGGGAAGTTCCCGAGGACACGGACCCACTGCGGAAGAGGCTCCTTCGCCCGATCGGCGGGGAGGAGTGCCCGAGTCTTGGCCTCTTCCACGAAAGGCAACTGCGGGGATCGTGCCCGGGTGGCCTTTTCATGACGGGCGTGAAAGTCGCTGGCAACCTGCTTGAGAGTGTTACTGCACTGGGCGCGGGCGGCGGCGTTGCGGAGCTTTTGCACAGCCGGCAAGACCTGGCCGATCAGGATCGCGAGGATCGCGATGACGAAGAGAAGCTCGATCAAGGTCAAGGCATGTCGACGGACGTTCATGATCCCCTCGACAAAATGAAAGCGGAGTTTCAAGTAATTACAATAAGACATTTATCAAAATAATGCTGCGGAACGATCCTTGTGCCGGCCCACGCCAGAGGGACCGAGATCAGTCCACGCGTGGCGACATTGTGACAGTTTGAGAGTCCAGATGGTGTCCGACAGCTCCGATGGCACTCACCAGAAGCATCACAATCGCGTAGCTGCACCTCAGATGAGGGCTACGAGCCAAGGGCCTTGCCGGGTGAAGCGGCACCGGAACGAGCCGGAAGGAAGAGCTTAGACCGCGCGAGGGGGGTGGAAGATGGGATTTGGGAGGTGGATCGGCAGCCCGCTGGCGGTGAAGTGACATTCCCAACTCATCCCGCCGACGCCTGGAGCGGCTCCGCTGAGAGGGGTGGGCGGGTTCTTGGAATCGGTCTCGCCACCAGTGGGAGCGGTGAGGGGTGGAATCGAGTCGTTCGGGGCTTTCGAGCAACCGGGGCCGTGACATGGAACGCGGGGGCTATCCGGATTGCCTTGGCTCTCGCCAGGGGCCGTGACCGGCAAATGGTTTAGGTGCTGCCTCACCGGGGATTGGCCTGCGATCAAGACATAGTCGCCGCAGGTAGCCAAGACCCGCCCTGGAGTCAACGCACTCCCGACCGCAATCGCGATGATTGCGACTGTGGCACGAATGACTTGGGGATCGAGGAAACGGGTCATGAGCGAGACGCTGAGAGTGGGTCGATGAGATGACAGTAATCTCGGCCAGACTCGAAGTCAAGGAGATTCAGGTCCGTAGGAGACGAGCGACGAGCGTGTGAGCCGCAGAAAAGTTGGTAGAATATATGTACACTACCGCCCATTTTTTCGAAACCGGGGGAAATTCCTAGATCGACCTCGGTGTGTTTACCGCAGCACGAGGACGGCTTTCTCACGCTCCGGGTATCGGTCACTCGCTGGCGAGAGGCGAACCTCTTCGATGACGAAACCGCACTTCACGAGAACCCGGATGGACGCCCCGTTACTGGTGGCGGCGCTGGCGACCAGCGGACGTTTCGTGACTTCCCCCAGCAACAGGTGTAACGCTCGGCTGGCGATCCCCATTCCCCAATACGCCCGGTCGATCCAGTACCCAATGTGATCCTGGCCGTCGATCGGGAAGCAGCAGATGTTCCCGACGAACGCATCACCCAAGAGGACGACTCTGGCGGTGATCCCCGGATCGTCCAGCACCTTTGCCCAATGAGCGGCGAACGCTTCCTTGGTGCGTGGGATCGTGACCGCCATGCTGTTCGATTCCGGGTCGAGTTGCAGGTCGCACATGCGGGGCAGGTCGCCCGGTTGAACCGGACGGAGCCGAACACTATCATCGGCGGTCACGACAGAACCCCCTCGACCAAGTGACCGGCTCGCCTCAAGGAAGCAACCGCCGTCTGAAACTCGGCCACCTTGATGAAGAGGGTCGGAATCCCTGTTCTTCCAACCTCGAATGAGCGTATCCGAACGGTGGTTCCCTTGGTAGGTGTGTCTCCGATTCTGTATCCAATTTAGTGCCGCGTTGGCGGGATTTAAGCTTGGGGTAACCGCAGCGTAACGGCCCGGCGAATCGCGTGGTGTGTGGCCGATGTGTAAAGGGCTCCAGCCCGCCGATCACGAAGGATCAGCAGGCTCAGAAGCCGGTTGGTCATGTTGTTCTCGGTTTGCTTACCCGGCTGCCGCTGATGTGGTCGGTGCGTCTCGTGTTCGTCCCAATAGCCATCGGTC
>PLDW01000040.1 GCA_003136315.1 Gemmataceae bacterium
GCTTCGATCTTGGAGAAGTCGAGGACATCATTGATCACTCTCAGAAGGTGGTCGGCTGAAGATTTTACAAGCCCCAGATACTCCCTCTGGTCGCCGGTCAGGTCCGTGTCGAGGGCCAGTTCGGTCATCCCGATGATACCGTTGAGCGGTGTACGGATCTCGTGGCTCATGTTCGCCAAAAACTCGCTCTTCGCCCGCGTGGCAGCCTGCGCAGCCCGATTGGCCTGGACCAGTTCCTCCTCAGCTTGCTTGCGGTCGGTGATGTCACTGATCGACCCGGCCATCCGGGTCGCCCACCCGGTGGAGTCCCAGACCGCCTGGCCGCGGGCCCGGAACCAGCGATAGTCGCCCGCCTTGGTTCGCAGACGGGTCTCCGCGTCATAGTCCGAGCGCCGCTTGAGATGCTCGCGTAGCATCTGCAACACCCAGTCGCGATCCTCCGGGTGGAGCCGGGACTTGAAGGTGCCAAACTCGGGGTCGTCGTCGGTGTACCCGAGCAGTTCCTTAAACCGCGGGGAGTAGTAAACCTCACCGGTCAAGGCATCCCAGTCCCAGATGCCGTCGCTGGACCCGCGGACGGCGAGGGCGAACCGCTCCTCGCTCTGCCGGAGCGCCTCCTCGGCCCGTTTGCGTGTGGTAATGTCCCGTGAGATGCCAAACGTGCCAACCGCCCGCCCGTCCGGGTCACGCAGCGGCATCTTGGTGGTGAGCACCCACAGATCCTCCCGGCCCGGCCAGGTTTCCTTCTCCTCCTTGCCGACGATCTGCTGCCCAGATCGCATAATCTCCTGCTCGTCCTCGAACGCCGGTCTGGCGTGCTCCTCGGTGAAGATGTCGAAATCGGTCTTACCAATGACCGAGTCCGGGTCGCCCAGCCCGTGCCGCTCGGCCATCGCCCGGCTCACCCGGATGAACCGGCTGCGTTCGTCCTTGAAGTAGACACTATCCGGCACAGCATCGAGAAGGCTATGAAGGAGGTGCCGCTCGAATGCCGCTTCCTCTTCCGCAGACTCCCGCTTCAGGAACTGGCCGATCTGGCCACCAATGGCAGTAAACGTTCGGAGGAGGTCGTCGTCGGACTCCTGGATGTCACGGCTGAAGAACTCCATCACGCCGAGGGTTTCCCCGCCGAAGGTGATCGGAAAGGCGAACCCCGCGTGCAGGCCGTCTTGGGGCGAGGCCAGCGATTGGGGGACACTTGGGTCTCGGGCGATGTCCGGAATCCACGCGGGTTTTCCGGTGGCCCAGACTCGACCGGGAAGTCCGACCCCGGGAGCAAAGGTGAACTGTCGCGACTGCTTGGCAAACGCGGTGACCCCGGAGGTGGGGTCGTGCCAGAGGTCGCTACACCGAAGAGCAGCCTTGAGGGGGTCCACCCGCCACATCAGCCCGATCTCCCAACCGATGCTCTGGCAGACTGCCTGGAGCAGCTCCGGGACTGCCTCGGCCGGGTGTGGCGACTCTGCCAGCACGCGAGTTGTGGTGTACTGGGCGGCCAGTTGTCGCTCTGCCAGCCGCCGGAGCCGGTCCGACCTGCTCAGCAACACGGCATTCCACCACATCACGGCGACAGACACAAGGATACCGACAACCACCAGCGGCCACGCTCCGGGGAGCAGGCTCTGGAGGGTTGCAAGGTCCAACATCCAACCGGCCAGCAGCAGGCAGCCGAGTGCGAGGACACCAATGCAGACCATGCGCGTGAAGCGCCGAAGGCCGGTAACCTGGTGGTGGCGCGAGGGTGTGGTCATGGCCGGGCCTTGGCAGACGGGAACGCGGCCGGTCGGTGGAGCACCTGGTGCCACGGTGCGGGATCGGTCGAAGGCCCTGGTGCGGTTGGGTCGCGAAGAGAGGGGAACTCGCAGCTTAAAGCCGCAGCCCCTACCGGCGGCCCGTGAGCGACCTGCAGAGTGGCGATCTCCAATCATCTATCATAATGCATCCCGCTCCGTCCCGACATCGCACTCCGGAGAATTTGGCCTGTCCCTTTGTGTATACCATTGGGTTTAGCCGCAAGACCGTCGCACGAGAAGGATTCCAGTCGGTCGTCACTCGACCCCCCTGCCCCCCTTCGAAAGGGGGAGAAATCCTGGTGGCGGGGCAGCCTGCGGAGCCGGACCGAACTTTCGCCTGCTCTCGATCGGACACGCAGGTCACCGGCGAGAGGTGATCGTTGCCCGGTAAACGCATGATTCGACGGCCACAGGGACANNTGTCCCTGTGGCCGTCGAATCATTTCTCCACAGCGATATTCCCGTTTCCCAACGGGTCGGTCACATCGACCGACCCTCCCGATCTCACCCAGGTGCAGAAAATAATTTGCGGTTAGCAACCCTCGTACCAAGGGATTGTTGCGAATGGGGGCGGAGTGAAAATTGGCTCCAGATTCTCACTCGGGGGAGACCTGAAGGGTTGGATTCCCAGCATCGGGACGACGGATTTGAGGGATCGGGACAGGATGTTATCTGGACGCATCTCACGCGGTTCTTCGAGGCAGGGGAAGGCGAGGAACCTGAGAGGGTTCGCAAAAAAATAGCGTTGCCGCCTCGCCGCCGCTGACTACACTCTGGCTTTGCATTTGACTGCCGGTACGCGGGCTGTAACCCGCCGGCGGCTCGAACTGACACCGGGATGACACCGGCGGGACTCGCTCCGCAGGACTGCCCCCGTCGGGGAATGATCGGAAAGGGTCGTCATGGAACCTGCGCCGCCACCATCTGGTCCCAACGAACCCGCCTTCTCCGCCCCCACCCGCGGAATCGCGGTTGCCTCGGTGTCGCTCGGGTATTTTAGCCTGATCGTGTTTTTCTGGAAACCGTTTGGGATGTGGCTGGGCGCCATCGGGCTCACTCTCGGACTGATTTCACTCGCGATCGGAAACAAGGGTGGGCGTCGTGGCGAGAATCTGGCCCTGGCGGGGACATTGATCTGTTCCGTCAGCCTGTCGATCACGACCACGGTATACGTCGCTCTCGGGGCTGTGATGTGGCGTTACTTCCCGTGGTGACCGCGATGGCTGACCACTGCTCGCTTGAGATATTAGGCAGCTCGCTCGATCGTCGGGGAGTTGCCCATTCCGGAGGCCGTTGATGCCCCAGATCTTCCCGAAGGGCGTTAACTCGCTCACACGGTTCCTCGTCCTCGCCCTGCCGATGGGGTTTGGGGGCACCGGGGTCGGGCTGGCCGCGTTCTACCGGTCGTCGTACGCCACCGGGATTGAGGAAATCGTCCCCCAACCTGTCGCGTTTAGCCATGCTCACCACGTCGGGCAGCTTGGAATTCATTGCCTGTACTGCCACACCACGGTCGAGGACTCGCACTTTGCGAACATCCCGCCGACCAAGACGTGTATGAACTGCCATCAGCAGATGTGGACAGGTGCCGACCTCCTCGAACCGATCCGGTCGAGTTACCAGACCGGCAAACCCGTGGTCTGGAACCGTGTCCATAACGTGCCGCACTACGCCTACTTCAACCACTCGATCCACGTGGCCAAGGGTGTTGGGTGTAAGTCATGCCACGGCCAGATCGATGAGATGAACCTGACGTTCCAGTCGAAGACCCTGCTGATGGAGTGGTGCATCAAATGCCACCGCAACCCGCAGGAGGAACTCCGGCCGAAGTCGGAAGTGTTCAACATGACCTGGGGACCAGGTAAGCCAATCGACGGCAAGCCGCAGGTGTGGAAGCGCGAGGATCTGCCGAACTGGGGCAAGCTTCCGGATGGGTCGGACCACGCTCTGGTGGGCGAATTGGTCGGCAAACCGCGACCGACAACCCAGGCCGAACTGGGAGCGAAACTGAAGGACATCAACGGAGTCCGGGATGCGGGCACCCTCACCAGTTGTTCGATGTGTCACCGCTGAGCAAGCCGTGTGTTTGGAGCTGATGGCCAAAGCGGCCCGTCAGGCTCGGGCGATCAACGACGCGAAGAAATCTATCTGGCTGTTAGCTGTGAGCGACAAGCTGTCGGCTAACAGGAGGTGAAGATGAAGTCCGACACCACGGTTGCCGCCTCACCCTCCTCCCCGCCTGAATTGTGGCTGGGGCTGGAGGAGTACATGGACAGCCCGGCTTTCCGGGAGGCGATGACCAACGAATTCCCGGACGATGCGGGCGAGTGGACCGATCCGGTCAGTCGCCGGAACTTCCTGACCATCATGGGTGCGTCGCTCGCCCTGGCCGGCGCCGCCGGGTGTTCCCCTCGTCCCGCCCCGATGCGGAAGATCGTTCCGTACGTCCGCCAACCGGAGCAGATGGTTCCCGGTGTGCCGCTGTTTTTCGCCTCGGCCTGTCCAGTGGCAGGTTATGCGGCAGGGGTGCTGGTCCGCAGCCATGAGGGTCGACCGGTCAAGGTCGAAGGGAACCCCGACCACCCATCGAGCCTGGGCGGGACTGGCCCGTTAGAACAGGCCAGTGTGCTCGATCTGTACGATCCGGACCGGTCCCAGCAGCCAACGCGCCGAGGAGTCGGGACTGGCTACGAGGCAGTGGTCCATGCCATCCGCGAGCGGCTCTACAAACAGGGGACTGCCAACAAGGACGCCCAGGTCCGAATCCTGACCGGTGCGGTCACCTCGCCAACCCTGGCCGGTCAGATTACCGCGCTGTTGAACGATTTCCCCAATGCCAGGTGGGCACAATACGAAGCGTGTGGACTCGATAACGCCCGCGCGGGGTCACTGAAAGCGTTCGGTCGCGAATTGTCCGTCACTTATGACTTCACGAAGGCCGACGTCATTCTTTCGCTGGATGCCGACTTTGTCGGCTGTGGCCCTGGTCATGCCCGCTATTGCCACGACTTCGCCACCCGGCGGCGAGTCCGCCAGACGATCCCTGCCAACCAGGAGGCCGAGTACACGACCCCGGCGAAGATGAGCCGGCTGTACGTTGTGGAGTGCATGCCAAGCCAGGCCGGGTCGGTGGCTGACCACCGCCTACCGATTCTCGCCGGTCAAGTTGATGAGTTTACCCGGGCTCTCATCCTCAAACTCAACAACCTCGGATTGCCTGCATTGCCGATGACAGGGGTTCTTCCCGAAGCGGCCCAGAAATGGATTGATCCGCTCGCCAAGGATCTCCTGGCCCACAAGGGAACCTCAGTGGTGGTGGCGGGAGACCATCAACCGGCGTTTGTCCATGTTCTCGCTCATGCGATCAACGTCGCACTCGGGAACATCGGAAAAACGGTCTTCGTCGCTGCCCCCATTGAGGCTCGGCCCCTCGGGAAAATGATCGACCTCGCCACGCTCGTCAAGGAGATGGCGGAGAAAAAGGTCGAAACGCTGCTGATCCTTGGTGGAACGAATCCCGCCTACACCGCTTCCGCCGACATCGACTTCGTGGGGGCGATCAAGAATGTCCCGTTCCGGTTTCACCTCGGGTCGCACCAGGACGAAACGGCTGCCCTTTGCGAATGGCACGTGAACGAGGCACACTACCTCGAAGCCTGGGGTGACATCCGCGGGCACGTCGGGACGATCGCCATCCAACAGCCGCTGATTGCTCCGCTCTACAACGGAAAATCGGCGATCGAACTGATCGCCGACATCACTCTGAGTGCCACTCGCGATGGCCGCGAGATGGTCCGGGCGTCGTGTCGGAAGTGGTTTTCCGAGACGAAACAGACCGGAGAGTTTGAAATCTTCTGGCAAGAGACTGTCCGGGCCGGTGTGGTGAAAGGGAGCGAGGTCAAGCGGGAAGAACAGGTCGCTCTCGTTCCCAAATGGGCCACGGAGGGTCAGCCCCCCCTGCCCGCTCGGCCAAGTGCGGACGAGTACGAGATCAACTTCCGCCCGGACCCCACCCTCTTTGATGGTCGTTATGCCAATAACGGCTGGCTCCAGGAACTCCCCAAGCCAGTCACCAAATTGAGCTGGGACAACGCTGCGTTCGTCAGCCCAACCACCGCGCTCAAACTTGGAGCGGAGAAGGATTTCCGCTGGACCGCAGGCGAGAGGGGCCGCACCGAGGTCAGTATTCTCAACCTGACCCTCAAGGTGGCCGGTAAGGACGTGACGGTCAAAGCTCCGGTGTGGATCCTCCCGGGTCACCCGGACGGTGCGGTGACGGTCCACCTCGGGCACGGTCGTAAGCGAGCCGGACGGGTCGGGAACAACGCCAGCGAGCCCAACCCCGCTGGCGAGGCTGTCCGCGGGTTCGATGCCTATGCCTTGCGAACCTCGACCGCCCCTGCCTTCGCCACCGGGCTGAAACTCACCCGAACGAAGGATACGTACTTCCTCGCCTGTCTCCAGGCGAACTGGGTCATGACCCAGAAAGATCCCATCAACGGGACGATTCTCGACCGCAAGCCGGTTCGCCGGGGAACGATCAAGGAGTATCAGGAGAATCCGTGGTTTGCCAAGATCACGCCAGCGGCGGCGGGCGAGGCGGACGCCATCAGCCACAATATCCCCGGCCCCAAGAGCAAGGGCGACAAAGCGTCCGGGGCCGCCGGTGGGGAAGGAACAAGTTACGGTCCCGCTCATGAACACGAACACGAACACGATCACAAGGATGAGGACCACAAGGACGAGCACCACGAGGGGCACGACAATCGACTGCTCCCGCTGACCATGTACAACCCGAACGACGCTCTCTACCCGGACGCCAAGACAAAGCCTCGGCGTTGGGCGATGGCGATCGACCTCTCGGCCTGTACCGGTTGCAATGCCTGTGTGGTGGCCTGCCAGAGCGAGAATAACACTCCGGTGGTCGGCAAACACGAGATCACCCGCGGGCACGATATGTACTGGATTCGGATCGATCGATACTACGAGGGCACCCCGGATGCCCCGGACGCGACCCGGACGTACTTCCAACCGGTCCCGTGCCAGCAGTGCGAAAAAGCCCCGTGCGAGGTCGTCTGCCCGGTCGGTGCGACCGCGCACTCGGCCGATGGGCTCAACGATATGGCCTACAACCGTTGCGTCGGCACGCGGTACTGCTCGAACAACTGCCCGTACAAGGTTCGGAGATTCAACTTCCTGACCTTCCAGGACTGGGCGACCGCCAGTCTGAAGCTCGGCCGAAACCCGGACGTGTCGGTCCGCAGCCGTGGGGTGATGGAAAAGTGTACCTACTGCGTCCAGCGCATTCGCTACGGCGAAATTGTGGCCGAGCGGGAGTTCCGGCCCATTCGCGACGGTGAGGTCAAGACCGCGTGCCAGACCGCCTGCCCCTCCGGAGCGATTGTGTTTGGAGACCTGGAGGATGCGAATAGTCTGGTGGGGAAGTGGAAGGGCGAGCCGGCGAACTATGGCCTCCTGGCCGAACTGAACACCATGCCGCGGACGAGTTACCTGGCGTCCCTGCGGAACCCGAACCCCGAGATGCCGAAGGGGGCCTGACACGTGTCGACGACCATCGAACACCAACGAACTGGCGGGTATCACCCGTCCAATAACGGGTTGCCACTTGAGCCCGAGATGTACCCGTTGGTGGAGAACAAGCACACTCTCGTGTCCGTTGGTGACGCGATAGGCGATGTCGTGCTCAACCGGCCGCATCACCCGAAAGGGTGGTGGGTCGGCTTTTTGGCTGGCTTCTTCCTGCTCCAGGTGCTCGGTATTGCAGTCGCCTGGCTCTTCTACATGGGGGTCGGGATCTGGGGCATCAACGTCCCGGTTGCCTGGGGCTTTGCGATCATCAACTTCGTGTGGTGGATCGGTATCGGCCACGCCGGNNAGCGAGGCGATGACCATCTTCGCGGTCATGTGCGCGGGGATCTTCCCGCTCATCCACATGGGCCGCCCCTGGTTCTTTTACTGGCTATTCCCGTTCCCCAACGTCGCTGGAGTTTATCCCCAGTTCCGCAGCCCACTCACCTGGGACGTGTTCGCGGTCACGACGTACTTCACTGTCTCGCTCGTATTCTGGTACATCGGGCTGGTACCCGACCTGGCCGCGCTGCGTGATGCGGCTTCGAAGCGGTGGCAAAGGGTGGTGTACGGAATCCTCTCAATCGGCTGGCGGGGATCGGCCATTCACTGGCGGCGATACGAGAAGGTGTATCTGCTCCTCGGTGGGCTGAGCACACCGCTGGTGCTCTCGGTTCACACGGTGGTGTCGTTCGACTTCGCCGTGGCGATCGTCCCGCTCTGGCACGCCACCATCTTCCCGCCATTCTTTGTCGCCGGGGCGATCTTCTCCGGATTCGCGATGGTCGTCGCCCTCGCGATCCCGATCCGGAAGTGGTACAAACTGGAGGACTTCTTCACCGACCACCACCTGGACATCTGTGGAAAGGTGATGCTGGCGACCGGGATGCTCGTCTGCTACGGCTACTTCAGCGAAGCCTGGATGGCCTGGTACGGGCATACCCTTTACGAGTGGGGGACGACGATCGAACGGGCCTTTGGGCCGTACTGGTGGTCGTATTGGATCCTCCTGTTCTGTAATCTGGTCGTGCCACAGATCCTCTGGTTCAAGTGGGCACGCCGCAGTCCGTTCTGGCTGGAACTGGTCTGCATCTCCGCACTGATCGGGATGTGGTTCGAGCGGTACGTGATCGTCATCACCCTGACACGGGACCAGATTCCCAGTAGCTGGGGTCGGTACTCGCCCACCATGTGGGATTACGCCACGATGGCGGGGTCGCTCGGTCTGTTTTTGTTCCTGTTCTTCCTGTTCATCCGCTACCTGCCGATGATCTCGATCACCGAGATGCGGGAACTCCTGCCGAGGAAGCAGGGTGGGGGCGGCGGGCACTCGATCATGGAGAACGCACCATGAGTATTGCAACGCCTATTCCCACAACCGCCCCCGGGCACGGCCACGAGGCCGAAGAGGAGCCGAAGCCCTACGGCTTTCTGGCGGAGTTCGCGGACTCCGACACTCTGGTGGCCGCGACCCTGAAAGCCCGTGCTGCCGGATACAGCCGGATGGATACCCACACTCCGTACCCGGTCGGGGAGTCAGCCGACGCAATCGGCTTCCCCAAGTCCGAGATGGGGGTGGTGATGTTTATCGGCGGGTTGACCGGAGCCTGTGGCGGATTCCTGATGCAGTACTGGGACAATGCCTACGGATACTCGCTGAATATCGGCGGACGACCGTACCTGAGCTGGCCATCGTTCATCCCGATTACGTTCGAGATGATGATCCTGACCGCTTCGCTCAGTGGGTTATTCGGACTGATGGCATTGTGCGGCCTTCCCCGCCTGCACCATCCGCTCTTCAATAGCAAGACATTCCATCGGGCGACCCGGGACCGGTTCTTCCTGAGCATTGAGGCCGACGACCCGAAATATGACTCGGAGGCTACGAAGGTTTTCCTCGCCACCCTCGCCCCGCTGTCGATCGAGGAGGTGTTCGAATGACCCCCTCCTCGGAGTGTAAAATGAACGATCAGGCGTCCAGGGTGAAGGCGGCGAGTCGTGCGGCCTTGACGGTCATCGTTGCCTGTGTACTGCTTATGGGTCTTGGCTGTCAGCAAAAAATGGCCGAGCAGCCGTATTACCGACCATACGAGCCGACGACGTTTTTCGCCGATGGGCAGTCGAGCCGGCCACTGGAAGAGGGAGTCGTCCACCGGGCTCAATACCTCGACTCGGACCCACTCGTGACCGGGCTGACGGCCGAGGAGTGGGGTCGGTTCTGGAGACGAGACGAGGTGAAAGTGAACCCCGAAGGGCCGACCGCGAATGAGGATCGCGAGCACGCTTATGGCGCTCCGCGGTTCGATCCGCGGGCTGACCAGCCCCACTCCAACCCGGCCAAAATCTATGTGAGTGAATTTCCGTTCCCGATCACGGGGGCCGATCTGAGTCGCGGTGCCCAGCGCTACACCGCATACTGTGCCGAATGCCACGGCCCGCTCGGGAATGGCAAGGGGAAGATCTGGGAACGAGGCTATCTCAAGCCGACATCGTATCACACCGAAAAGGTCGAGGCGAACGAACCAAACGCATACGGCCAGATCCCGCTGGGCTATTCCCGCGGCTTCTGGAAATGGGACATCCACATCCCGGTCCGGGAGGTCCCGATCGGATACATCTTCGAGGTGATCACCAAGGGGTACGGGGCCATGCCAGACCACGCGGCCCAGATCCCTCCAGTCGATCGATGGCGGATTATCGCCTACGTTCGCACCCTCCAGTTTAGCCAGCACGCTGAGGCCGGGAAGTTGCCGCGAAATATTCTTGAGAAGGTCACTGCCGGGGATCACAAGTGAGTACAGTTCCCACAACCTCCCCGGCCGACACCCCGCCATCGGGTCAGCCGGACTGGACTGGACCGCAGAAGTTCGCCACGGCTGCGGCCGTGATCGGGTTTGGGCTGTTTGGCATCGTCGGCGGAGTGAATCTGGCCTCCGAGCATGGTAAGACGGAACTTCTCTCCGCCTACCTGGCCGGCTGGATGTTCTGGCTGAGTCTCCCGGTCGGCGGGATGGCCCTGCTGATGATTCACTACCTGGCCAAGACCTCGTGGGGTGTGCTCCTCAAGCGGCCACTTGAATCTGCCACCCGAACCCTGCCGCTGATGGTGGTGTTATTTGTGCCGTTCGCAGCGCTGTCGCTTTTGTGGGGGCACGAGTCGCCTTACCCGTGGGTCGACCCCCAGGAACGGGAGATCACCCCCGAGATTCGGGGGGCGCTGACACGCTACGACGCAGCAATGGCGCGGGAAGCGAGTGGTGAGCCCGGGAAGTTGGATCCGAAGGACGGGTCGATTGTCCTCCAGTTGCGAGCTGAGGAACACGAACGACACGACCGTGAGCATGGGAACCTGGGGTTCCTCACCCCACCGGTGTTCCTGGCAGCGTCGGCTGCTTACTTCCTGATCTGGGGAACCTTTATCTTCTTCCTGAACAAGTGGGGGCAGGATGCGGAGTCCGATCCCACAAAGGTTCCGATTAGCCTGGAGAGGCTCAAGAACATCTCCGGCCCCGGTCTGATCGTGTACGCGATCACGTTGACTGCCGCAGCCAGCCACTGGGTGATGTCACTGGAGACCGGCTGGGCGTCGACGATGTTCCCGGTGATCGTCGTCATCGAGCAGTTCCTGATCACCCTGACGTTCTGTGTTGCCGTCTTTCTGAGTCTGGTCAGCCGGCACCCGTTCAAGGACGTGATGCGGCCCAAGTTCCAGCTCGACATGGGGAGCCTGATGTTGGCTTTCACCCTGTTCTGGACGTACACCTCGTTCTCCCAGATGATGCTCATCTGGATCGGGAACTTGCCGGAGGAGATTCCGTTCTACCTGAAACGGTCGAACAACACGGGCTGGTGGTATGTCTCGGCCGGGCTGATCGTGTTCCACTTTGCCGTCCCGTTCATACTGCTTCTGTTTCGTGACATCAAGCTCCACCCGGCCCGGCTGCGGGTGATGGCCATCTACTTGCTCGTTGTCTGTGCGGTCGATGTGGTGTGGTGGATCGAACCGACGCATCCGCATGAATCGCCGCTGTTTGTGCTGATGGATCTCGGCGCGGTAGTCGGGATCGGTGGGGTTTGGGGATTGTTATTTATCAACCAGTTGAAGAAGCGACCGCTCCTGCCCACGAACGAAACGTACCAGTTGCCGGAGGGGCACCATGAGCACCACTAACCCATCTGACCCGGGTGGACTCCAGGCCGGAGCTGGACCCAACTGGCCAGCAGACGTTGTTCACGGCAGGCACCCGGACGACCACGGTGGTGGTGGCGGCGTGAACCCCGAGGCGATCAAGGCCGGTCACGAGCCCGACGCCTTCATGGTCAAGCCGATCATGAGCATCCCCATTGCAGTGGTGATCGCGTTCGTGTTTGCGTTCAGTGTCGCCGCCGGGGTGTTCTTCTACTTCATGAGTTCCGCCAACGAGCCGAGCGCTCTGGCCCACCCTGAGGCCATCGACCGAGGCAACGCCAAGTTGAACGAACGGCTCGAACGAATCGATCGGAAGGGTCTCGCCACGAATCCGAAGCGCGAGGTCGATCAGCCGCGGCTCGAACCGCTCAAGCAACTCGCAGCGGATGGAAACGCGGTGAGCATGGCGACCACGCGACTTGAGATGCCGACGGGGAACTCCCCCCAGATTCATCCGGAGGAGATTTCCCCCGACCGGGTTCCGGCCCTCCAACATGCCGGTTATGTGGACGCGCAGAAGAAGTACGCACGCATCCCGATCGCCGACGCGATGACAATCGCGTTGGAAGGGAATACGTTTTTCCCGGTCCAGAAGAGCCCGTCCAAGCCGCTCGGAACATCGACCCGTCCGAGTACTTCCAACGGTGGCCTGGGGGAGATGCCTCCGATTCCGCCGGTCACCAAGACGCCAGAGCCAAAGGCACCGACGACTTCCCCAGCCCCGGTAGTGCCGCCCAAGACGCCCGATCCGAAGGCCCCCGTGTCGGAGAAAAAATAGTGGGCAGGCTCGCGGCAACCCTGATTCTCACTCTTGGCTTCGCGGCAACAGTCGTGGCTGGCGACGGGCTTGCGCCAGCATCCGGCGATCTCCGTCAGCCGGACAACCCGAATGTCGGGATCGATGACAAGGTCGGCCAGCAGGTGCCGCTCGACTTGACATTCGCCGACGAGACCGGAAAAGACGTGACGATCGGCGAGTGCATCGGAGGCAAGCCAACGATCCTCGTCCTCGCCTACTACCGCTGCCCGATGAATTGCACGGATGTGCTCAACGGTCTGGTCGACGCCATGCGGGCGATGCCAGCGGATGTGTCGGTGGGCGGGGCTTTCAACGTGGTGACGGTGAGCTTCGACCCGAAAGAGGCATACAACATCGCGCACGAGAAGAAGCGAGTGTACCTGGCAGACTATGGTCGTCCCGGTGCCGAGGAGGGGTGGCATTTCCTGACCGGTAAGGTGGGCACAACCGTCAGGCAGAAAGATGAAGCGATCCATCAGTTGACGGACGCTGTTGGGTTCAAGTTCGTTTATGACAAGGTGTTCAAGGAATACGACCACCCCACCGGGGTGATTGTTCTCACCCCGGCGGGAAAAATTGCCCGATATTTCTACGGGCAGAAATACGATGGGGAGTACCGGGTACCGGGCGGGACGACGACCCTGCGGTTGACTCTCATCGAGGCATCGGACGGGAAAATGGGATCGCTTCTGGAGCGGCTCATCCTGCGGTGTTACCGGTTCGACCACCTGGAACGGAAATACTCTCTGAACATCATGCTGGCAGTCCGGGTCGGTGGGGCGGTGACCATTCTGCTGCTGGTTGCGGGCGTGTCGTACTTTGTAGTCCGGGACCGGCGGCGGCAAGCAGTTGGGACGGGTGGGGTTCCCGGAGGCGACAGTCAGACTACGGGCGGGCCGGCGGGCCACCCGGCGGAGGGAGTAACGTGAACACTTCGTTGCCCGGCATGGCCGAGCGTGCCTCGGTCGTGGCCGACAGATTTGAGCCGCTGTTCTGGTATATCGTCGCGTGGACGGGAGCCGGTTTCCTGCTCGTCAGCGTGATCCTGGCGTATTTCTGCATCCAATATCGCCGCGGCCCGGGGGGACCGATCTCCACCCCGCGCATCCTCGGATCGCACCGGCTGGAATTGTTCTGGACTCTCACTCCGCTGTTCATCTTCTTCACCTTCTACGCCTGGGGAGTGTGGATCTACAACGGGGTCGTCCAGACCCCCCCCGATGCCCCGGAGATCTTCGTCATCGGCAAACAGTGGATGTGGAAAGCCCAGTACCCAGGTGGTCAACGGGTCATTGTCGGGGGGAACCCCGGGAACATGTCCGAAGAGGATCAGGCCCACATTGGAGCGTTGGTTCTCCCCCTCGACCGCCCGGTGAAGGTGACGTTCATCTCGGAGGATGTCATTCACGACTTCGGAGTGCCGGCGTTCCGGCAAAAGATCGATGTCGTTCCCGGCCGCTATGTAAGTACGGTGTATCACCCGACAAAGCTCGGCGAATTCCATGTGTTTTGCGACCAGTACTGCGGAACCTGGCACTCGCTGATGGTCGGGAAGATCAAGGTCGTCCCGGCCGACGAGTTCGAGCTGTTCATCCAGGGCAAGGGTGGAGCGCAGGGATCTCCCAACCCGGTTGACGGCTCGATGGCACAGAAAGGGTGGCAACACTTTCAACGGCTTCAGTGCCAAAGTTGCCATGTCCCGAACGCTGGCGCTGGGACACGACTCCACCCCCGGGCACCGAGCCTGGAGGGTCTATTCGGCCAGACGGTCCCGCTTCACGGAGGTGGGACCGTCGTGGCGGATGAGCCCTATATCCGGGAATCCATCGTGAACCCCCGGGCCAAGGTCGTCGAGGGTTGGGAACCCGTCATGCCGGGAAACTATGAGTCACAGGTGACGCCAGAGGAACTCAACGAACTTGTCGCTTATATCCGGTGGCTCAAGCCGGGTGGGATGATCGCCCCGAATGACCGGGCACCAGCCCCGTTCGGAGCGCCACGGGTCACGCCACCACAGTCCACGCCGTCCGGGTCGTCTGGGGGGAAACAATAATATGAGCATCGTGATCGCCGATGAACCCCGGGTCGCCGCACCGCCCCCGCCCGAGCCGGTCGTTCCGCGCCGGAATTACCTCAATACCGAATACGGGGTGTTGTCCTGGCTGCTGACGGTCGACCACAAGCGGATCGGCATTCTGTATTTGGTGTCGATCTCTGCCTTCTTCGTGGTCGGTGGGATCGCCGCCGGGCTCGTTCGACTGAATCTGCTGTCTCCCACGGGAGCGATCCTCACCGAGGATCAATACAACCGGATGTTCACCGCCCACGGGGTGGTGATGCTCTTTCTGTTTTTGATTCCCTCCATCCCGGCCGTGTTCGGGAACTTCTTCGTACCGATGATGATCGGCGCGAAGGATCTGGCGTTCCCGAAACTGAATCTGGCGAGTTGGTACGTGTTCATGATCGGGGCCGGGTTCGCGGTCTACGCGGTGCTGGTGGGCGGGATCGATACCGGGTGGACGCTCTACCCGCCGTACAGTTCTCGTTCTCATACGAACGTCACCCCCGGAGTATTCGGGGTGTTTATCACCGGGTTCAGCTCGATCATGACGGGGCTGAACATCATGGTGACGATCCACAAGATGCGGTGCCCGGGTATGACCTGGGGGCGGCTCCCGCTGTTCATCTGGGCGATGTACGCGACGAGCTTCATTCAGCTCCTCGGCACCCCGGTGGTAGCGATCACACTGCTGCTATTGCTGGCCGAACGGGTAGGTGGGGTCGGGATCTTTGACCCGGCGATCGGCGGCGACCCGGTTCTGTATCAGCACATGTTCTGGTTCTACTCACACCCGGCCGTGTACATCATGATTGTCCCCGGGATGGGTGTGGTCAGCGAGATCCTCACCTGTTTCAGCCGGAAGAATATCTTCGGCTACAAGGCGATCGCGTGGTCGAGTGTCGGGATTGCGGTGGTCGGGTTTTTGGTCTGGGCTCACCACATGTATGTGGCCGGGATCGCCTACTACTCGGCTCTGCTGTTCAGTTTCCTGACCATGCTCGTGGCTGTCCCGTCGGCGATCAAGGTGTTCAACTGGCTGGCCACCCTGTTTCGTGGGTCGATCACGTTCCATGCCCCGATGCTCTACACGCTGGCATTTTTGGTGCTGTTCACTGTTGGCGGAGTGACCGGGCTCTTCCTGGCAACGCTCGGAACCGATATCCACCTGCACGACACCTACTTTGTGGTTGCCCACTTCCACTTCGTGATGGTTGGTGGGATGGTGCTGGCGTACATGGCCGCGCTCCATTACTGGTGGCCAAAGATGACGGGGCGGATGTACTCCGACTTCTGGAGTCGGGCGTCCGCAACGATCATCTTTGTTGGCTTCTTCTTCACATTCGTACCCCAGTTCGTGCTGGGATACCACGGAATGCCGCGGCGATATCCGAACTATCCCCAGGAGTTCCAGATCTACAACGTGCTCTCGACCGCGGGGGCGAGCATTCTTGGGTTCGGGTATCTCCTTCCCGGCATCTATCTGCCGCTCTCGCTGTTCTTTGGCGTGAAGTCGCCTGCGAACCCCTGGAGCGCAACGGGCCTGGAGTGGCAGTGCCCCTCCCCGCCGACCACGTTCAACTTCGACTTCGTACCGGTCGTGGTGTGCGGACCCTACGAATACGCGATCGGTGTCGACCAGTTGGGCCGCGGATTGCCCGACCCCCCTGGTCCGGGCGACGCGGCCTCTCCGTATCGCCCGGTAGGTCCAGCCGGCCCCATCCACAAGGAGACCGAAGTTGTCGGCTAGCACCCATTCCCCGGTGCTGAAGCACCACTTCGATAACCTGGAGCAGCAGCACTCGGCCGAGCGGCTCGGGATGTGGATGTTCCTGGCCACCGAGGTGCTGTTTTTCAGCGGGTTATTCGTTGCCTACACCATCTACCGGCACTGGTATCCGGCCGAGTTCCAGTTTGCCAGCTCGCACCTGATCCTGTGGATTGCCGGGCTGAATACTGGGTTTTTGATCACAAGCAGTCTGACCATGACTCTGGCGATCCGATCAGCCCAGCAGGGTAATCGGTCGGCCCTGATTCGCCACCTGATCGCGACCGCCGCGCTGGGAACCGCGTTCATGGGGTTCAAAGCCTACGAGTACGCGACAGACGTTGAGGAAAAGTTTGTCCCCGGTTGGATCTTCCAGGAGGAGTACGCAGAGGCAGTCGCGGACCTGTCCGAGAAGGACCACTCAACCGCCCACGCGAAACACAATCCTGTTCGGGAATTGGCGAAGTTGAACCTGGATAAGTCGGTGAACGACCCCGGGTACATTAGCCCCCAGCGGGTGCAGTTGTTCCTCTGTTTCTACTACGTGATGACCGGTATCCACGGGATTCACATCATCGTGGGGATCGGCTGTATCCTCTGGCTGGTCCAGCAGGCCTACTGCGGGAAGATCCCGCGGGAGAACTACTCGACCGTCGAGGTGGTGAGTTTATACTGGCACCTTGTGGATATGATTTGGTTGTTCCTCATGCCCTTGCTCTACCTTGCTGGTGGCGGACTGAAACACTAGTAAGTAGTTTAAAGTTTAACGTTTAAAGTTTAAAGTTACCAAGCCGTCCTGAACGACATGAGCCTGTTGCAAGCCTTCATGTCTTCAACTTGAAACTTGGAACTCTGAGCTTGAGACCATGCCGAAACCCACTCCCCCTCCTGATTCGGGAAGGGGCCGGGGATTAGGCGGGAGCGAATCATGACCACCGACACCCATAAGCCGGACGACCCTCCCACGATGCACGATGTGGATAAGGTGGGATCACTGTTCGTTGTCTACTTCGTGGTCCTCGGCTTGGCGGTAGCGAACATCCTGCTTGCGGAGTTCGGGCATCTGGGCAACCTCTCTTTGCCGGTCCAACTTGGGATCGGAACCGTTCAGGCCTGCCTGGTCGCCTGGTACTGGATGCACATGAGGCGAGGAGATAAGGTGGTCACCCTGACCGCCGTCACCGCCCTGTTCTTCATTTTCATCTTTTACGTCCTGGTCCTGGCCGACATTTTGACCCGGTGGCGCGCTGCCATCTGACCGGGGGGTCAACGCGCGGTGTTCGGTCGCCCGGGCCGACGGTTGTGGTCGTGACATGCCTTTTGTCAAGTCAATCCGGGTGTGGGGGGCAGCGGTGATCGCGGCCGCAGCCATCCTGTCCGGATGTGGACAACCACCGGATTACCCCCCGGATCTGACGTTCCCCACCCGCGACGATCGACTGGTCCTGCGCACTCCCGCCGACCGCCAACCCGCCAGCCTCGGGGAGACAGGCAAGCTCGATGTGGAACTGGCCGCGCTCGATCAACTCGGGGGTCGGACGGTCGATCCAGCTTCAGCACCCGCCGACCATCGTGTAGCGCTCGACCGGTTCCTCACGGACACGTTTGGAACTCCCGCCAGCCCCACGGTCCGTGCCGACGATCAGGTGACCGCCATTACAACAAAACTCGGGCTGACCCCCCAGCCGTTGGCCGAAGGGGGAAAGCTCTACCGCAGGCGCTGTCTCCACTGTCACGGCCTTCCGGGAGACGGTCGTGGCCCGTCAGGGTATGGGGTTTACCCGCCCCAACCGCGAGATTTTCGCCGCGGATCGTTCAAGTTTGTCTCGACAGGAAATGGCGGAAAGCCACGGAAGACGGACCTGGCGAGAACCCTCCGTGAGGGGCTCAAGGGCACCGCGATGCCGCCCTTTGGACTCATGCCGGCTGAGCAGCGTGAGTTGCTTGTGCCTTACGTGATTTACCTGAGCATCCGGGGGGAAGTCGAGTTCCAGACTCTCCGGGCCATGCTGACGGAGGGAGACGGAGGCGAGAGTGTCGAAGGCGATCCGGCAGGATTCGCTCGTGAACGATTGGCTGCGGTCGTTCGGGAATGGGATCGAGCGGCCTCCACCCCGACCGGCCCAACCCCACCGCCGACCCCGGACGACGCGGGGAAACAGGCTCCCTCGCACCTGGATTCCGTTGCCCGCGGCTATCATCTGTTCACAGACGAGGGGGGAACGGGGTGTATCAAGTGCCACCAGGATTTCGGCCGGAAATCGGGTTACTGGTACGACGTCTGGGGAACAGCGGTCCGCCCCCACAATCTGACGGCTGGGGGGTACAAGGGTGGAAACGAGCCGCATGACCTGTACCAACGGATACGGAGCGGGATCCTGCCCTCTGGAATGCCCGCCCACCCGACCCTGACTGACACCCAGGTGTGGGATCTGGTGAACTTCGTCCGAGCCCTGCCGTATCCCCGTGAACTCCCGCCGGCTGTGCGTGCCAGGGTGTACCCCGAGACCCAATAGCGGCGATTGCCGAATTAGGGTCAGAACTGCGGAGACTTCGGTGGGCAGTGCCCACCTCGTGACGACCGATGACGACCGACACCACCGACATTCCCCGCCCGGTCCCTCACTGGCTGCACGCATGCGCTGTGCTGACAGCCGGTATCACTCTGTTCCTGCTGGTTCTTGGCCAACTCGTGACCAGCTTTCGCGCCGGGATGGCCGATCCGATCTGGCCGACCGAACCGTGGTATTTGTTCGTGGGTGGCTGGCAGGAACCGAGCCGCGGGTATCTCATTGAGCACTCCCATCGGATCGCCGGATTCGCGGTCGGTGGGGCGGTTGCAATTTTGGTTCTGGGTATCTGGTGGACCGACCCGCGGCGACTGGCTCGGTGGCTCGGGCTGATCGCTCTGATCACCCTCATCGCGGCCTTCGGGCAATTCCACGGGGCATTGATTGCTCAGCGGAACGCGGTCGAAATCACTATCCCGACTGAGCCGGTCATCACGATGGGGGTGGCCCTCGCAGTGGTTCTGCTGCTGGGACTTTGGGGGGTTGCAGTCGGGGCGAGAGGAGCGGGGTTGCAGTTGCTGGCGGTTGTCGCGCTGGTCGCGGTGATGATGCAGGGACTCCTCGGGGGGTTCCGTGTCCGTCTCGATGCCCTGTTCGGACCGGAACTCGCTCCGATCCACGGTGTGTTTGGGCAGGTAGTCTTCGCGGTTCTCGTGGCCGTGGCCGTGCTGACGGCACGACCTGCCACGGGCGATCTCCCGGACTCCACTCGCCGGATCCTTCGCCACCTGTCCCTCGTGCTTGTCGTGCTCCTGTTCGTACAACTGGTCTGGGGAGCGATGGTCCGCCACATGCCGAATTCGCTCAACCAGCGGCTCCACATTCTGACGGCATTCCTCGTGGTCTTCACGGGGGGTTGGCTGCTGCGGGCCGGGTTCTCCAACCCAACAGCCCGGTTGCGGGTCGGAAAGGCTAGCTGGGTGCTGGCCGGACTGCTCGCCATTCAGGTGACGCTTGGTGTGGAAGCGTGGATGGGGAAGTTTGGTGAGGAGGCCAGGAGCAGTCAGACGGCATCCTCTTACATGTCCGAGATCGAGAAGCAAGCCGCGATTCGGACGACCCACGCGCTGGTGGGCGCGGGGGTGCTAGCGACGGCCGTCGCCTTCTGGCTTCGGATCGGAGCGCGGGCAAGAGTCGAGCAGGGTGGGGTGGAGACCGGGGAACGCTCGGTCTTTTCGGCCCGCAGTTCCGCGGTCACGCTCGCGGGCCAGGTGCAACCGGGAGAGTCCTTATTATGATGAAGGCCGCCACGATCGAGGCTGAGGTCGCACCGCTGGAGCAGGGCTTGCCTCTGGTCGGTCTCGGGGGGGTGTACGGTCTCGACACGCATTCGACCACGCGAGCCTGTAGGGATGAGGCCACGCCGTCCCGGTTCGCCGATTACCTGGAACTAACCAAACCGCGGATCGCGGTGATGGCTCTGTTCACAGTCGCGGTCGGCTACCTCCTCGGGGCTGGCTCGGGCGTGAGTGCCGTGGTGTTGCTCCATACCTTGCTTGGGGCTGGACTGGTGGCTGCGGGTGGGAGTGCGCTCAACCAATGGCTGGAACGGTTCATCGACGGCCGGATGTGGCGGACGATGAAGCGGCCACTCCCGGCCGGCCGACTGACCCCGGCCGACGCTTTGGCTTTCGGGATCGGGCTGGGCGTGGTCGGGCTGGTCTACCTCTTTGCGGCGGTCCCATACCCGGCGGGGGTGGCTGCGGCGGTGACGGTGGTCTGTTACGTTGCGATCTATACCCCGTTGAAGACAGTGACGGTGTGGAACACGGTGGTCGGAGCAGTGCCGGGAGCGCTGCCACCGGTGATCGGGTGGTTCGCCGCCCGCGGGTGGGACGGTGCTGCCGGTGCGCTCGGACTGTTCTTGATCCTGTTCCTCTGGCAACTCCCGCACTTCATGGCGATCGCCTGGATGTACCGTGATGACTATGCTCGCGGCGGGCTGCGGATGCTCCCGAATGCCGACCCAACCGGTGGACGGACAGCAGCAGTCATGATCATCACTTGCGCCGCACTGATCCCAGTTGGCTTTGTGTCGGTCTGGCTTGGTGTGGCTGGCCCGTTGTCCGTGGGTGGTTGTGCCATCCTTGGCACGTTGTTTCTCCGCGAGGCGATCCGGTTCCACCGCAATCGAACCGACGTGCAAGCCCGCAAGGTTCTGCGGGCGTCGCTCCTCTACCTCCCAGGGGTTCTAGGACTCCTTCTCCTAGACGGTCTGCTGCCACTCGTGACTGGCTGAACCATCCGGGACGCCAATGCTCTGACAGGGCCGGGTCCGCAGGTGACCACTGGCCTACTCGGTCGTCGCCCACTCACCCGGTAAACACCATGCCTCGATTTCTCGTCCCACGTCTCTTGATCCTTCTGGCGATCACGGGCTGCGGACCCTCGGCCGGGCGATCTGTCCCCTCCCAGACGACCCTTGATCTCGACTTCCCGGTCGGATCTTTCAGGCTCACCGAGCGAAGCGGGCGGACGGTCACGGAGGCCGACCTCCGCGGGAAGGTGTGGGTGGCGTCGTTCGTGTTCACGCGCTGTCTGGGGCCGTGTCCGGCGGTGACCGGTACAATCCAGGGACTCCAGACCGACCTTCGCGATGTCCCGGAGGCGCGGTTCGTGACCTTCACGGTCGACCCTGGCCGGGACAGCCCCGGGGAACTCCAGGCGTATGCCGACAAATTCCACGCAGACCCAGAGCGGTGGTTGTTCCTGACCGGGGACGAGAAATCGCTTCACACTCTGATGCGAGATCGGTTCAAGCTGGCGGTTGGTCGGAAGGAAGGCCCCGAGGTGAAAGAAGGAGACGAGTTCGACCACAGCACCCGGCTGTCGGTGATCGACAAACATGGGGTGATCCGGGCCACATTTGAAGGGATGCGAAACGACCTGATTCCGGACGGCAAGGCAGTCTTTGAGGCTGGCCTGAACCGGCTGAAGGAAAAGGTTCGGGCGCTGGCTGCGGAGAAGTAACCGCGGGCCGTTCACTTGCACTAGATTCGGCAGCGTCCTTGTCGGATACTCGTCCGGCATTACTGAGGCTGAAATGGAGCCAGGACATGATGTCAGCACCTGTGACTGGCTTCGGCGTGATTGTGGCGGTTTGCTGTGCCCTTTTCCTCCACCAGGACTCTCCTCCGGCAATGGGAGATCTGGCATCTCGTGTGCGGGCGGTCGAGGAGGAGTTCACCCAATCCTACCAGAAAGATGATGCGTTCGGCGTGCGTGTGCCAGAGTTCCAGGACCGCATGTTGAAGTTGGCCAGCGAGAAGATCGACCACGCGGCCAGCGGAGACGCTCTCATTTGGGTCGTCGCGCATGGGCAATTTTCGGCACAAGCGCCGCTCGCCATGAAGCGGGCGGCCCAGGCGGCGGACCTGCTTGTCAAGCACCACATCGAGCACTTGGAGCTGAGCTGGGCCTGTCTTTGGATCCCATACATCACCGAACCACCTGAGAAGTCTGCCGATCTCCTTCGGGCGATTCGGATGAAGAGCCCGCACGACGTGGTCCGTGCCGAAGCGACTTTCGCACTCGCGGAGGTGTTGAGTACGCGAGGTAACACGACTCTCGACCACTCATCGCGTGAGGGTCTTTACAAGGAGGCCGAGGGCTATCTGGAAGAGGTGCGGAAGGAATACTCCGACCTTCGGCTCCGTGAACGTGCGGATCGTTATGGCGACCGAGCCGACCGTCTTCTCTACGAAATCCGTAACTTATCGGTCGGGCGGCGTGCCCCACAGCTTGAGGGCGAGACTCTCAACGGGAAGACGCTACGACTCTCGGACTACCGCGATCGGGTCGTGTTGCTCGTATTTAACAAGACCGGGTGTCCGGGATGTGTAGCCCTGTACCCGTTCGAGCGAGCGATCTCAAAGCGGCTCATCGACCGACCGTTCGCCATCGTTGGCGTGTATGCTGGTGAGGAGAAGGATCTGGCTCCCACTCGGACCTTGCTCGCCGAGCATCGAGTGGAATGGCCAGTCGTCTGGAGTGCCGGCATGCCGGGGAAGAGCGTGATCGATTCGCGTTGGAACATCCACTCTTTTCCGACCCTCTATCTCATTGATGCGGACGGCGTCATCCGGATGAAATCGTTCGGCTCCCCTGGTGAGAAGATCCTCGAAACGGCTGTTGACGCTCTGGTGAAGGAGGCGGAGGCCCGGCCCAAAACCCCCTGATCTGATCCACAAGCGGGCTGGTCGACGCGGGAGATTTCGGCTGGAATATGAAGGAGAGATTTTCCTTACGCCCACCAGGCCCGTAATGCCGCGGATGAATCAGCTTCCCCTGTCCGTTGTTTCCAAGATCGCTGTCGGCGAGGTCATCGAGTGACCGACGTCGGTGGTCAAGGAGAGGAACGCCCCCCGCCACTCCGCACCCAACCTGTCTCGCCCCAATCACCCTCCCCGCAGCTTCTGGGCCGTCCGGAGCATCTCGGCCGCCTCTTTGCGAGTGGTTTCCGAGCGTGATTCCCCTCGAAGCATCAGCGCCAGCTCCTCCACACGCGCTTCGTCGGTGGTCAGCGGCGTGATGGTGGTTGCGGTTCGCTTGGCCGTACTCGTCTTGCGGATGGTCCACTGATAGGCCGCGTAGCTTGCCACCTGCGGCAGGTGAGTGACACAAATCACCTGATGCGACTTCCCCAGGCTCGCGAGTTTCTGCCCGAGGACATCCCCCAGCCGCCCTCCCACGTTCGCATCGATCTCGTCGAACACCACCAGCGTTCGGACCGGGTCGTGAGCTGCCAGTACCGTCTTGAGGGCGAGCATGGTTCGTGACATTTCGCCGCCGCTTGCCACCTTCCGCAGCGGTCGGGAAGGCTCGCCAGGATTGGCCGTCAGCATCAATTCCAGGTGCTCTGTCCCGAATGCCGGCACGTCACCCGAGAGCGGATCTTCATCGAGCGGAACGGGTTCGAGAACGGCCTCCAGCTTGGCTTTCGGCATCCCCAGGTCGGCGAGGTGCTTCTGGGCATCGGCCGCGAGCTTCTTTGCCACCTTTGCCCGAGCCTTCCCGAGCGCGGTCGCGGCCTCTTTCAGCCCCTCGAACGCCTCCTTCGCTGCGGTCGCGATCCCGGCCAGGTCGTCTTCCTGTTTTTGAAGTTCGGCCTCCTTCGCATCCAGCGTGGTCCGGTAGGCGATCAGTTCGTCGGGGGTTTTACCGTACCGGGCCTGGAGCTTCTTGAGGAATCCGATCCTCTTCTCGACCTCTTCGAGTCGGTCGGGGTCGGCCTCGAAACGCTCGGAGAGGTCTCGGCATGTCTCGGCGATGTCCTCGATCTCGGGGCGGAGGGCTTCGAGCCGTTTGGAGACATCTTCCAGCTTCGGGTCGAACCCAGCCCACCGGTTCGCATCCTTGATTAGCCGGCCGACCACCGCAGCCACGGCCCCATCATCGTCCGAGAGCCGGGAGGCCACCAGCCCGGTGAACTGGGCGAGGCTCTGGGCGTGGACGAGCCGTTCCCGTTCTTTTGCGAGAGCGGCCACCTCGTCCGGGGTGAGTTTGGCGGCGTCGAGGTCGTCCCGCTCGAAGCGGACGAGCGACAGCTCCCGCTGGCGCGTCTGGCGAGCGTCGGAGAGGTCGCGGAAGGTCCGGCGGAGGTCGCGCACCCGGTCAGCGCTGGAGGTGTATTTCTTGCGTAGGTCGGTGAGGCGGCCGAACGCATCCAGGAGTTCGAGCTGGTAAGCGGGCTGGAGAAGGGAATAGCTCTCCCGCTGGCCGTGGACATCGACGAGCATCTCGCCGATCCGCCGGAGCGTGCCGACAGCGACCGGGATATCGTTGACGAGGGCGGAACTGCGTCCGGACCGGGAGAGCCGGCGGGTAAGGATCAGGTCATCCTCTTCGATGGGGGTCTGGAGGATTGCGGCGGCCACTTCGCGTTGTTCGGCCCGGGTGAGTTCAAATCGCCCGGTGACACGGAGTTCCTCGGCCCCCGAGCGAATGATGTCCGCGCTGCCTCGCTCGCCGAGGAGCAGCCCCAAGGCTCCCAGAATCAACGACTTACCGGCCCCAGTCTCGCCGGTCCAGGCGCAGAACCCCGGGTGCAACTCGACCCGAACATCTTCGATCAACGCCAGGTTCTGGACCGAGAGTTCGCGAAGCATACGGGCATGGTACGGGAGTCCCGCGGGGGGGTGAAGGTGAGTCAGCGGGACCACGGGGCGAAGGTCGAAGCAAGCCCGTCTCACGCGATCCGGCTCACCAGTCTTTGGGCACCGCTTCCCCGCCGTTTGGTGTGATGATCGCCCGGAGTAGGCTGGGATCGAGCCTCGTCTTGCTTACGGTCCGGATCGACCCATCGGCCATGAGAATCAGGACAACATCACGGTCCGGGTGGCCGAGTGCAGGGAGATCCCCGTCCGCGGAGAAGGCGAGTTCCTTCGGCTGCGCCCAGGGGACCGTTTCGGCGGCCTCCACCGCAAGAAGCGTGTTGGAGGTTCCGTCGGTGATTTCCGGGAGTCTCTTTGGCCGCTTGCCTGGCTCGTAGATCGTCCCCGGTCCGACGAATACGCGATAGTGAGTCTGAATGCTTTCGGGTGAGTCTAGAGGCGACTGATACGTCTTGACGACGGCATCCGAGAAACTCCGGTTCTTTGGCGAGTCCCACGGCTGGGTCTGATCGAATCGCCGATGCAGATTGTTCTGTTCGATGTAGGGGAGGATATGGACCCGCCAGCTCAGATCGCCGGTCGCTGGCGGGAACTCGTTCTTCACGTCGTGGTGGTTGTGCATCGCAATACCGATCTGCTTGAGGTTATTCATCTCCCTTGCCTGGTTCGCGGTATCGCCGACCTTCAAGATCGCCGGGAGGAGGAATGTGATCAGAGCCACGCTCACAATCATGCTCCCCAGAATCCCGAGGATCAAACCAGTGATGGCCGCGCCCTGTCCTACTGGCTTCTTCAGGGCGCTCACCGAGCAGATAATGGCTGGGATGCCGGTGATCGGTCCGGTACACAGCGACATCATCCCGAGGAGCAAACTGGCCACCGCCATCCCTGCCGATCCGTTCTGGACGGACGCACCGGGACGGTCGTCCTGTGTGTCATCGACTTCTCGTCGAGGAGGGCGGGTGTGGTCGTCATCGGGGCTCATCGGACATCCTGGGTTCAGGCGGAGATGAATGGATAATACCTGAACGGAGAATGGAAATCGCGAGCCAGATTCCGGAAGAGGTGCGATTTTCTTCCCAGGTCCACTTCCCGGCCGGTGTGATCCGGTTGATGCTGTGCCACCTGCCCGGCTGTTCAAACCCTGCGGGTCGGCTATCCTAACCACCGAGTCGGACGCATCCCGTCGGCATCTTTTCTCAGGTCACAGCCGCGATGAGCGCAACCCTTAACCGCAGTCTCCCACTCCCCTCCCTCGGCCTGAACCCGTCATCAACCGGGCAAGGGACGACACCCGGGAGTTTCGCCAGCCGACCCGCCATCGCCCCCGGTCCAGTGGGGGCCAAGACGTTCTCCTCCCCGGACACCCCCGGGATGCCCACGCCCTCCGATCAGACCGCGTGGGACTTCTTGCCCGATGGCTGGTCCACCGAGGAAGTCTCCCTGGCCGCGGTGAACGGGGCGGCCGGGCGAGCGTTCGACCCCACCCGGGGGTCGGTGGTGTTCACCCAGGGAGACGGCACGCTCCGGCGAGTCAGCTACCCGGCTGGCTTCGTCCCAATCACCCAACTGGAGTCTGCCCGGCTCGGGGTCGTGACGCCGCAGATGGTACGGGTGGCCGAGCGGGAACCGCACCTTTCCCCGGAGCAAGTTCGAGACGAGATCGCAGCGGGGCGGATGGTCATCCCGGCAAACAAAACGCACCTCGGTTACCGGCTCGATCCGATGTGCATCGGCCGGGCCTCGCTGACGAAGGTCAATGCGAACATGGGGGCGTCGCCCGTCTCGTCGAGCACCGATGAAGAAGTGGAGAAGCTCCGCTGGGCGGAGAAGTGGGGTGCGGACACCGTCATGGACCTGTCCACCGGTGGCGACCTCGATGCCTGCCGGGCCGCGCTCATCCGCGCCAGTACCGTACCGATCGGCACCGTACCCATTTACTCGATGATCATCGGCCGGACGATCGAGGAACTGTCGCCCGAGATCATTCTGGCTTCGCTCGAGCATCAGGCCCGGCAGGGGGTTGACTACTTCACCATTCACGCGGGTGTGCTCCGGGAACATCTGGCCTTTATCCGCAAGCGGCTCATCGGAATCGTGAGCCGGGGCGGATCGCTGCTGGCCAAGTGGATGTTGACTCACGGCCGACAGAACCCCATGTACGACCACTGGGAAGACATCTGCGACGTGATGCGGCAACACGACGTCACGTTCTCGATTGGCGACGGGCTCCGGCCGGGCGGCCTCGCGGATGCGACCGACCAGGCGCAGCTCGCCGAGTTGTACACTCTCGGGGAGTTGACCGAGCGGGCGTGGCGGAAGGGGGTGCAGGTGATGGTGGAGGGGCCGGGGCATGTCCCGTTCGACCAGATCGAGTTCAACATGAAACTCCAGCGGCGAGTCTGCCACGGGGCACCGTTCTACGTCCTCGGGCCGCTAGTGACCGATATCTTCCCGGGTTACGACCACATCACCAGTTGCATCGGAGCGACGGCCGCGGCCTATCACGGCGCAGCCATGCTTTGCTACGTCACCCCGAAGGAGCATCTCGGGTTGCCGAAGAAGGACGACGTGAAGCAGGGGTGTATTGCCTACAAGATCGCGGCCCACGCGGCCGACGTGGCCCTGGGTGTCCCGGCCGCCCGCGACCGTGACGACGAACTGACCAAGGCCCGGGCGGCTCTCAACTGGGAGAAGCATTTCGAGCTGAGTTTCGACCCGGACACCGCGCGAGCGTATCACGACGAAGACCTGGATGTGGACACCGATTTCTGCGCGATGTGCGGGCACGACTGGTGCAGTGTCCGGATCTCGAAGGAGATCGTCGAGTTCGCATCCGGGAAGGACGAGGACTACCAGCGTGGCCGGGCGAAGGTGTCGGCGGCGCTCACCCCGGAACAGCAGGAGATCCTGGAGAAGCGGGGGGTTCTGGCCCCGTCCGAGATCCACCGGCTAGCGAGCAAGACGCGCCATGCCGTCGGCGCCGACAGCGGAAAGGCCGCCTGCCATAGCGATGTCGCTGACGCCGAGGTGGCACAGCAGCTTCAGGCGGTGAGGGTGCCTTTGGCGCAGGTGGAGGTGTGATCTGAGGGGGAGAGATCGATCAGCTGGTGTCGATTCTACGCGACGGGTGCCATGCCCACGGCTTTGGCTCAAAGTTCCGGCCAACTTTTAACGACTTTCTGGTAAAGCGGTTACGTAGCGATTGACGAAATCGGCACGGATCTGCCAGGGTGGCGTTTCAAGCGATTTTATTGGACTTACGCCGAGCCGCCTCGACCTGCTCCCCGTGCGGCCTTTTCAAGGCCCGATGACCGGAACTTTGAGTCAAAACCTTCGGCATGGCACCCGGCGGCCATTATCTGCTGGTCAAACTCGCCGTCTAGGGTAACAATAAGCGTGAACCTAATTCTGCCAGAGGCTCTCCCCCAATAGCTTGGAGATCGCAATGCCCAAGTCGATTTGCATCATCGGTTCCACCGGCCAAGCCAAGGATGACGAGGCGGTAGAAGTGTACCTCGTCCCAGCGGGGCAATATGTTCGATGCAAACTAGACAAGAATTTCAGAGCTCTAAGTCTCGATGAGATCAGGAGAGTATCTCGCACATTTACCGGATCCGGTACGAATCGGAGGACATTCTCAAACCTTCACAGAAAGGGCAACTATATCGCCGTCGGTTATCACTCGTCCGTTGGTTTTAGCTGGCTAAACATTAACGAACCGCAACTCCCAGACGGACTGTCCGAAGTTCCTCTGAGTCTAACCAAACAAGCTTGATAAACATGACAACAAGTAACCCAACGCAAGCTCAGAAACGAATCGAGTTCAAGTTTTCATCGTACCTAAAGCGATTTGTAGGGCTATGGGGAATCTTAACTGGTGTCGGCTCCATGGCGCCACTCGTCGCGAAGTTCTCCAACTATGCGCCCCCAAAAGACGAGGGAGCTGCCGTCGCTGCGGCTATTTGCGCGTTGTTCATGGTGATGTTTAGTTTTTTGATCGGTAGAGCCGTCATCATTTACAATGTAGTAATAGACCGTTTTGAAAAACGATTGTATTTGATCACCGCTGCGATATTTTTTGTATCACTGATATCGCTCTCTTTATATATAATTGAATACGCGATTCATGTAAAGGCCTACGGCGAGGGAGACACTCTGGAAATAATCCCAGATGAATCCGGGTATCTTCCAGGTGTCCAAGAGACTGTTATTCCAGGACTCAAAACAGTCTTACAGAAAGAGACGATTTCGGCGCAAGATCTCATGAATTCATTTGACCACGACCCGACGAAGATTTGGAAGGAGTCCGCAGTTAACAGAATCCGCGGTATCCTAGATGTGAGTCTGCTCGTGGCGGCAACGTTTTTTTCGCTGTGCTTCTCGTTTGTCGTGCTAGCTGAGGCAATCCGTGATCATTATCGGCCGGAGACTTAGTATTCCCGGCAGGGTGGCCGGGGTTGTGTTTCGAAGACTCAACCCCGGCCACCCCGCCGAAACCGTATGAGGGTCCGGAAGTCGATTCGAACCTGCGCACCAACCTTGAAGTTGAAGACCAACCATGCCACTCCGCGATCACTTCTACACGACCTCCACCCTTCTTAAGTGGGAAAGCCTTCATGCGTTGTGGCCCTGCATCATCGTCGCCCGACTGAACGCTATCTTGCCATCGGAATTCGTCGCGAGCCCCCGGTTTCATTGGGGCTCGATGAGGGAACGCGAATCGAGCGACGGTTCTGCGGATCTGATTGTCGACGGAGATCCCCTTGCAGTCGCCACCTGGGCTCCTCCCGCACCGGCCATCTTGCTCGACACGGAACTCCCGGAACCGGCGGAATACGAAGTCAACATCTACACCCAGGACGAGTACCGGTTGGTGGCCGCCATCGAATTGGTGAGCCCCTCCAACAAGGATCGGGCTGAAAATCGGCAGACTTTTGTTAACAAATGCGAAAACCTACTCAAAAAGGGCATCTGCGTTACGATCATCGATCCCGTGACGAATCGCACCGCCAACCTTTACGGCGAACTCCTGGACGAACTCCACGCCCCGCGGACGGCCGTCTCACAGAGCGTGACCTACGCCACAACCTGCCGGGGGCGGCGATCGGGTCCGCGCTGGCGGCTCGAAGCCTGGGAACACGAACTCGCCGTCGGGGCCGTGCTGCCGACTCTGCCGATCTGGCTCGCCCCGGATCGCTGGTCCCTCTCGAACTGGAGGCGACCTACGAGGAAGCCTGCCGGTCGCTACGGATTCCCTGATACCTGCAAACGGTCACAGTGTCACATCTCTGCGTACACGATTGGACGTACACACGGGAGTACGAGGCTCCTGCTGGGCTGGTCCACTTCATGCTCGCCAGGAGCATCGCACTCCCGTTGTATCGAACGAGATGAAAACCCGAGTCATGGGGCGACCGTCGAACGGAACCGGAGGAGGGTCACGGCGTTGGCGGAATGATAACGACTGGAATTGCGAAGTGACAAATTGGAGGGAGGGGAGCCTCACACACCCAGGGTTGCGCCGGAAACCGGCTCCACCCTGGGCTGCTATGAAAATAGCGGTCCCAAGGGTATAAATTGAGAGCGGGCGCGAAATAATTAAGGTGGGCTCTCAATTTTCATGCGTTCCGGGTGATCACCGATCATGACCACTATTGTCCGCCGACCCTTCGGGGCGAAAACACAAACGAATTGCTTGCTGTCCGCGCTGGGGGGTGCTTCTTCGATCGGCTGCCTTACTTCTTCGGCGGCGCGACGGCGGCGACGACACCCTTGAACTCCTCGGTTGAGAGGGTCTTGTCCCCGTTCGCGTCCAGGCTCTTGAAGACGAACTCCAGATCGACCGGTCCCATCGACTTCGCCTTCTTTCCCTTCGGCATTGGCATCACGGTGAAGAGATTCTTGAACTCATCGAGATCGAGTTTCCCGTCGCTGTTTGTGTCCAGTTTCTTGAACATCGCGGCCGTGTCCGGCGGTTCCGCCTTCTTCTTCTTGGCCTTCGCTTTGGCCTTCTCCTTGGCCGGATCATCAGCACCGGAGGTATCGCTCACTCCGAGGAGGAGCACCGCCGACGCTGCCAAAACCCCAGCCGCCAGTACACGCGGGAAAAGTCGCATCCTCATCTCTGCACCCCCCAGCCCGGTCGGGCCACTTGGTGTCATGCCTACATCCTTAGAACACGTGCCGGGACTCGGAGTTCCGCGAACCGCGCCAAACGTGGCATTTTGGCGATTGGCTGGATACGACACCCCGGGCGGGCTCGTGTCTGATACACGAACCCGTTCGGGGTAAAGCCTCGACTGGCCACGATTTCCCGGGCCGTCGTGGGACGAAAAAACGCCGGGGCACACTCCCCGCAGGAGGGGAACCAGCCGATTCCGGCTCACTCGCTGGCGGGGGCACCGGCGGTCACAGGCTCCGGCACCCCCTTCGGATCGGACCCGTTCCGCGAGGGAGCGGTCGTCGGGGCATCGTCCTCCGTGTCGCTCCCCTTCGCCCCACGACGCGGTTTGCGCTTCGGCTCGATCGGCCGGGCGTGCTGCCGGACCTTCTCCTCCATCTCCTTGCCAGGCTGGAAGGTCACGACGTTTTTTGCATCGACGTCGACCCGCGCCCCGGTTCGGGGGTTACGAGCTTTTCGAGGTTTCCGCTGCTTGACCTCGAAGACTCCGAAGTTCCGCAATTCGATGCGGCCTTCCGTGACCAGTGTTTCGATGATTTCATCGAAAGTCCACTGGACAATTTCCTTGGTGGCGAGCTGGGTCAGGCTGCCTTTGAGCAGCTTTTCTTTGTTCGCCCTGTCGCAAAGTCGTCTAACTATCTCTTTCTTGGTCACGAGAGCTGTCCCCCGAGGAATGGGCCCGCACCGGTAACCTCAAATCTTCATTTCAAGTCTAGATATGCCAATGGTATATGTCAAGAAAATATCGCGCGCGAATTTGGGGTTACGACGCGACAGGTGGATGCTACCGGCCAACGAGGTTGCGGAAGTAGGCAATACCGAGCGCTACCCCGGCGAGCAGGAGGAGGATCAACTCGGGTGTTTCGGTGACTCGCCTCAAAAGAGCCAATCGGCCGCGGGTTCCGGTCCGTCCCTCTCGACCCGCCCGTGCAAGGCGCCTGAGCCGGGCGTACTCCTGTTGGAGTTCCGTTTGGCCTCGTCGCCAGTCGATTGCGATCGTCTGTCGCTGTGTGGGAAGGAGGCGGCGGAAGGTGTCAAGCATCAATGGATGGCGGACGACCGCGGCCACCGCACCACCCGGCTCTCCGACCCCGCCAACCAGTCCGCGGATGTGGGGTAGCAAGGGTCGAACTGCCCACACCGCCTCCAGAAGGAGCAGAACCCGGCTGGGCCGATCGACAGGATCCTGTGGGTCGCCGAGAACCACTCCGAGTCGCTCCCACGCCCGGATCGTCCTACGCAGAATGGCGAGCCGGGCGTAGATCCACCTCCTGGCCGTTGGTCCGACGGCAATCGTCGGGCCGATTCGCACTCCCTCAACAACTGCCTCATCTGGTTCGATCGACAGGGAGCTTGGTGCGGGGGTTGAGGCGGAATCCAAAGACAACACTTCGTAGCCGACAATCGGAGCAGCGTCAACCGGCTCCTGTCGGCTCGGTTCGCTCGGCCGGGTGATCTGTGGCCCGCGGCCCTCCCCCTCGGGGGTCGCGCTTCGCCCGTCTGCCGAGCCGGCGGCAACGATTTCCTGGGTTCCCTCGCCGGTGTCCGGGGTGGCTGGCGGGAGATCGTCGTCGAAGACAGTCTCCCCAACGACCAGTGGTTCTGCCCTGTCAGAAGTTGGGGGGGATGGGGCCTGGCCGGCTCGTACAGGCGTGGGAGCAACCGTGGGTGGTGCGGTCGGGATGCCGAGTTTTGCGTCATAAGCGGCTTTTCCAAGCGGATCGGTCAGGATAATCAGGGCCTGGGCGAGGCGGTTCATCCCCTCGGTCACCAGATCCGGATGGAGGAGTTGGCGGCGGCGAAGTTGCTCCATCTGTTCCAATACCCTCGGCTCGACCACCGCTGGGTCGCACCGCTGGGGAGAGAGTCTGAGCAGGGTGTAGTGGTCCGGCGGCCACGGGCCGGGTGGAAGACCAAGCCATGACAGGAGCGGGGTGTAATCCACAGAGGGACCACAAGGCGGAGGCCGGACCCAGTAGCACGCAGGCCATCTTGGGAGGCAGTGGCTATCGTGGCAAGCCGGCTTGTCCGGGGCAACCAGGCAGGTTATAACCGCGACCCGCGGTCCCCCGGAACAATGGAGCGTGCGGCAGAAGCCAACCAAGTGCCGCCCGGTACGGCGTTCGACTGGGAATGCGGGGAAATGCTTCCCCACTGCACGCCAAGTCGATGGTGTCCAGGTGGAGGACGGCAGAGGGGCACGATGCGGAACTTCTTGCGGACTTTGAAGTTCTCCTGGCCATACCGGTATCGGTTGGCCGCATCGATTGCCTGCGCAATGATCGTCGCTGCGCTGTGGAGCGTGAGCCTCACGGCCATTTACCCCGTCCTCACTCTCCTCAGCACAAACAACAATTTGCAGCAGTGGGTGGACAAGGAGATCGACAGCCAGGAGAAAAATTTTAGCGACCCCGAGCGGCGCAAAGCACTCGAAAAACTTCGATCCGATCTCCAGGAGATCAAGCAAAGAGCGGATTGGCCGGACCGTGAGAACGCCGAGCGGAAGAAGACCCGAGAGATCGCCACGCTCGAAGGCGAGCAGAGCGAGTTCGGGAACAAGGTCTACTGGCTACAGGTTCTCAAACAACGAGTGATTCGCCACCTCCCCACAGACAAATTCGCGACATTCCTGTGGATCATGGGTGCGGTCGTGATCGGGGTGGCGGTCAAGGGAGTGTTCGAGTTCCTCCACGAGTCGTTCGTTGGGGGGGTGACGAACCGGACCTTGTTTGACCTGCGGAACCGGTTCTTCCGCCGGGTAATCCACCAGGACATTCGCCAACTCTCCGGGACCGGGACGCCTGAGGTGATGGCTCGGTTCACCAACGACATGGAGCAACTGGGGCTTGGCGTCAAGATCCTGTACGGGAGGATGGTCGGGGAGCCGCTCAAAGCGGTCTCCTGCCTGGTTGTTGCCTGTTACATCAGTTGGCAACTCACCCTGGTGTTCTGTGTTCTGGTTCCCGTCGCCTTGATCACCCTGATGAAGGTGAGCAAGATGATGCGACGAGCGGCCCGGAAAGTGCTGGAGGGGATGTCGGCGATCTACAAGATTCTCCGCGAGACATTTGATGGGGTGCGGGCGGTCAAGGCGTTCACCCGCGAACCGTTTGAGCGGAGGCGGTTCCGGAGGGCGACCGAAGAATACTACCGCAAGGCGATGCGGGTGATCCACATCGATGCCTTCGCCAACCCGATGATCGAACTCCTCGGTGTGATCGCGGTTGGAATCGCTCTGGCCACCGGCGCGTATCTGGTGATGACCCAGGAAACGCAAATTTTCAAGATACGGATGACCACCGACCCACTCGGGTTGCAGGCACTCCTCCAACTTTACGGGTTGCTGGCTGCAATCGCGGACCCGATCCGCAAGCTATCGAGTGTGTACACCAAGCTTCAGGGCGGGGAGGCCGCAGCGAATCGGGTGTTCGATCTGTTCGATCGGATGCCTTCGGTTGGAGCCAACGCCGCCGGTCCGCGGATCAACGGGGTGCAAACCGCCATCGAGTTCCGCAACGTCGGGTTTTCGTACAATCCGGGGTCCGAGAACCCCACCCTGGACCGGATCAACCTTGTGGTCAAGCCGGGCGAGACGATCGCTGTGGTGGGCTCAAACGGATGCGGGAAGACAACCCTCTTGGGCCTCCTGCCGCGATTCTACGACCCGGATCATGGCGCGGTTCTCATCGACGGTGTGAACATCCGCGGCGCCCACCTCCGGGCTCTGCGTCGGCAGATCGGGCTGGTCACCCAGGACACCCAACTGTTCGACGACACGGTGTACGCGAACATCGCCTACGGCAACAAGGGGGCGACCAAGGACGAGGTCATCGCGGCAGCGAAGCAGGCTCATGCCCACGACTTCATCGTGCGGGAGTTGCCGCACGGCTACGACACCCTGATCGGCGAGTTGGCTGGCCGGATCTCCGGCGGTCAGCGGCAGCGGATCGCCCTGGCCCGCGCGATCCTCCGGAACCCGAGCATCCTCATCCTCGACGAGTTCACCAGTCAGGTCGACCCGCAAAGCGAGATCGAGATCCACGCGGCTCTGCGGGAGTTCGTCAAGGGGGAACCCGAACCGGATCATCTACCCGAAGGGGAGGGTGCCAGTCAGCCCAGTTCTCTTCCGGCTCCGGTGGCTGAGCGCCCCCGGCGAAAGACTCGCACGACATTCATGATCACGCACCGGTTGCACACACTGGAGATCGCCGATCGGATCGTCGTGATGGATGCCGGGAAAGTGATCGCCGTCGGAACCCACCCGGAATTGCTCGGCACATGCGAGGTGTACCAGCGGTTGCACCAGTCGGCCCCGTCTCGAAAGGCGGCATGATGTCTCCCAGTTCCATCGTGGGAGAGGAGCGGGGGAGCGACCCAGTCGTCGTCAGTGATCGTCCGCCTGAAATCGTTCCAACCGCCCCGGCCGCGACCCCACGGCCCCGGGTTCCTCTCCCCAGGTCCGCTCTCCCACTCGTCCTGTTCGTCATCTTCTTGTTTGCCTTTCGCCTCGGGCATCGTGACCTGTACAGCAGCCACGAGGCCCGGGCGGCCCAGAACGCGCAGCGGATGCTCGATACTGGTGAGTGGGGCCTACCAGTTTTGTTTGATGGGCAAGCGGATCTCCAGAAGCCACCCGGTTATTACTGGCTCGTGGCGGCGACCGGCTGGGCGACTGGCGGACGGGTCGATGCGTTTGCGGCACGGTTCCCGGCGGCCGTGGGCGGGTTCGTCGCGGTCATTGTCGTATTCGGATTCCTCCGCCGGGAAGGCCGACCGATTGCCGCGTGGGTCGCTGCGGTTGGATTAGCCACGGCCGTCCACTTCACGGCCATCTCGCGGATTGCCCGGATCGATGTTCCTCTCACTGCCGCAGTCGCCGCAGCGATGGTCGCGTTTTACAGGGGGTGTGTCCCGGGGACTCGGCATCGGTTGGCCTGGCACTTGGGCGCTGCGGTCGCCGCGGCCGTGGCGGTGCTGCTCAAGGGACCAGTAGGGCTTGCCCTGATCGGTCCAACAGCGGTCGTGTTTCTGCTCGTGGAGCGGTGGCGACACGCTGCGTCTGGGCGGGCAGCTTTTGTGTGGGTCGGGCGCATGGGGGTCCAGAGCCGGAACCTAACCCCCCAACCCCCTTCCCTGGAAAGGAAGGGGGAGAAGAAGTCGGCAGGGCCGAACCCCTGTTCTCTAGACAGGAACTCGTCCGGGGAGTCGTATCAACAGGAAGACGATAGGACGCGCACACGGGAGTGCGAGGCTCCTGCCGAGCTGTACCANNTCGCACTCCCATTAGACCGATGCTTGCTCCGGGATTGAGCCAGCCCGATCAGGTCCGAGCTTTAGACGATCGATTCCGCCTCCCACTCGTCTCCGCTGTCCTCGGCACGTTGATCGTGCTGGCGTTGACCCTGCCGTGGTTCGTCTGGGCGAACGACACTACCGGCGGCGAGTTCGTCCGCGTCTTCTTCTGGCACCACAATGTCGCCCGGTTTGCTGGCACATCCCCGACTCTTGCGTCGTATCCGTGGTGGTACTATCTCCCGCGATTTTCGGTCGACTTCCTCCCCTGGACCCCGGCCTTGCTGGCGCTTGTCGGGTGGGGAGCCCGGTCCGGCCTCTGGGGTCGAGACCGGCTGTTCCGGTTCGGGCTGATCTGGGTTGGGGTGATGTTCGTGGTCCTCTCCGCCGCTCAATTCAAGCGGGCGGATTACTTGCTCCCGCTCTTCCCCGGAGCCGCGATTGTACTTGGGTGTGCGGCCGAGGCGTGGGTTACGTCTCGGGACCACCCGCGGACGGTCTGGTTTGCCAGTTGGGCAGCACGGGCGACGATCGTTGCAGTTGCGATCGGGTGGTTGGTGATGACATACGCGATCGAGCCGGCGGAGCAGGTGCGAGAGGAGAAGCGGGCATTCGCTGCGGCCATCCGGTCGACCGCTCCTCCGCCGCACGAGATCTTGATGTTCCGGGCGGAGTCGCACCTCCTCGTCTTTCACCTGGGTCGCCCGGTCCAGACTCTGGTCGAGTGGCATGACCTGAACGACTGGCTCGCACGTCCTGGCCCACGCTTCGTGGTCATGCCACCTGAGTACCTGTATTCTGCACATCAGATCGTCACCAGCCGGAAGCTGGCGGTTGTGACCCGGCTGGAAGACCACATGGCCGGCAAACCGCCCCGCCCACTGGTGTTCGTCCGCACCACGGACTGACCCGAAACTCATTCCCCGCCCCCCCCGCTGGCCGCGCAGCCCCAAACGGGGGATGGGAGGCCCGGTTCTCCACATGGCCAAACCCGCCCCCCCCCGCGAAGCTGTCGCGGTTGTGATCCCGGTTCACAACGCCGCCGAGCGGCTCGAAAAGGTGGTCCCGGCCTGGGGAGATGCCCTCGCCCGTCTCGGGCGGGAGTATCAGATCCTGGTCATTGACGATGGGAGCACCGACACCACCCCCAGCATCCTGGAGAAGTTCGCTGCGGGGCGAGTGAAGCACCTGCGGACCCTCCGGCACGATACCCGACGCGGCTTCGGAGCGTGCCTGCGGACTGCCCTGGAAGTCGTCTCCCAACCCCTCTTTTTCTACACCTCTGCGGACTATCCCTACACCCCCTCCGACCTCCGTCCACTGCTCGAGCGGATCGAGGTTCGGGACGAGATCCTTGGCCGCTCGCCAGACCTGATTAGCGGGTGCCGGACCGGACAGGCGAAACCGGCACTCGTCCGGTGGGGCGGCCTTGCCTGGCGGATTCTCTGGCGAGTCGCGGTTGGGTTGAACCTTCAGCCGTCTCCGGCCTGGCAGGGGATGCGCGAGACCCTGTACGGGTTGGTTGTCGGGTGGTTGTTCGGGGTTCCGCTCTCAGACGTGAACAGCGCGTTCAAGCTGTACCGGACAGCCTTCCTGAAGCGATTCCCGATCCAGTCGGATGGGGATTTCGTTCACACAGAACTGGTGGCGAAGGGGACGTTCCTGACGAGCATCATGGACGAAATCCCGCTCACACCAGCGGCCGTCCGGGATCCAGGCCCGCCCAGTGTGTGGCGGGAGTTGTGGGTAGTGTTCAAGAACCCCGACTTCGGCTCCCCGCCGCTCCCACAGCCACCGGCTCCAGGTGGAGAGATCCCCCCGCAGCCACCACCGACAGGAACTCCCAGGGAACCGGTCGCTCAGACTCCGCCCGCGACCGATCCGACCCCCACCCCGGCAGAGCCACCGCGCCCGTCGCCGTTACTCCTTTGGGCGTTATGACCGTCCCCCGGCCGCGGATCTTGTTTGTCACTGGCAAACTGGCCGAGCCATCCCTCCGCCGGGTTCTTGACGAACTGGCCCCACGGGCAGGGTTCGAGCCCGAAGTCGCTGTCCTGAACATCACCGTCGCCGCGCTGATGACCGGGGACTGGGTGGCCCGCCACCTGGCTCTCCCCCCCCAGATCGATCGCGTGATCCTGCCCGGATACTGCCGTGGCGGGACGGACGCTGTTGCCCGTGCTACTGGACTGCCCGTCACGCTCGGCCCCAAGGATCTTCGCGACCTGCCGGAATACTTCGGCAAAGCTACCGGACCCCCACAGGGGTACGGGGAGTCGGACATCGAGATTCTGGCTGAGATCAACCACGCAGCGCAAAAGACCCCCGACGCGATCCTGGCCGAAGCTCGGGCCTACCGCGATCACGGGGCCGACGTGATCGATCTCGGCTGTGACCCGGGTGGGACATGGGCGGGGGTCGGGGACGCGGTCCGGGCTCTCCGGGCCGATGGGTTCCGGGTGTCAATCGACAGTTTCGACCTGACGGAAGTGGAGAACTCGCTCGCAGCGGGTGCGGAACTTGTCCTGAGCGTCAACGGGATGACAGCCGAAGCGGCCCGTGGGTGGCACGATCGGTTCCCGGGTGTCGAGGTCGTCGCCATCCCGGACACTCCGGCCGATCTTGAGAGTCTCTTCCGCACCGCAGACCGACTCGCAGCCTGGGGTGTTCCATTCCGGCTGGATCCGATCCTGGAGCCGATCGGCTTCGGGTTCGCGGCCTCTCTCGGGCGCTTCATCAAGACCCGTCGTCGATTCCCGACTGCCGAACTGATGATGGGGATTGGGAATCTCACGGAATTGACCGATGTCGACTCGGCCGGTGTGAATGTCGTGCTCGCGGGGTTCTGCCAGGAACTCGGTGTCCGGAGTATCCTGACGACCGAGGTCATCAACTGGTGCCGATCGGCGGTGAAGGAGTTCGACCTCGCCCGTCGGCTGGTCTATCACGCGGTCCGGGAGAAGGTTCTGCCGAAGCGGTTGGAGCCTGGCTTGGTCATGCTCCGTGATCCGAAAGTGTACGAGCAGGGAGCCGAAGCACTCGCGGAATTGTCCCGTCGGGTGACCGACCGGAATTACCGGGTGTTTGCCGAGCGCGGCGAGCTTCACGTCCTGAATGGGACGATCTATTTGCGCGGCTCCGACCCGTTCGCAATCTTCGCGGAATTGGCTGCGGCAGATCCGAAAATTGATGCCTCTCACGCTTTTTATTTGGGTTACGAGTTCGCCAAGGCCGTGACCGCGTTGACGCTGGGAAAGAGCTACACCCAGGATCAAGCCCTGCGGTGGGGGTTCTTGACAATCCCGGAACAATCCCACCGGGGAGGAGGCGGATCGGCGGAATGATGCTTGCGGACCCATACTCGACTCGCCTAAGATCGAATGGTCGTGGGGTCGGCCCCCGTCGGCATCCGCCGCGCTCCTCCCGGTCCCCCCGCTCCTGTTCGGAACCCGGACGTCGCGTCCGGTCTTCACCATGATCTTCCCCAATACGTCGCCCTGGGATGACCCACCCGAGCCGCCTCCCAACGGCGATTTCGTGATGGACACTCCATCACCTGACCCGCTGGTCCAATGCCCGGACTGCGGGGGTAGCGTTGGAAGTCGGCGGCGATTCTGCTCTCACTGCTGGGCAGAGATGCCTCGCCCGAAGCGAGCCCGCGTGGCGAGGCACGTCGAAGACGATCTCCTGATGCGGTTCCCACCCGATCGCTTTGGCTCGACCGATGCCGCGGAGCCGAGCCCCGAAGCACGGCCCGTTGAAGACGATTTCCCCGTGCTGTTCCCGGTCGACCACTCCGACCTGATCGATACCTCGCAAGAGATACCGGAAGCCCTGCCGGTCGCGGTTGCGGTCGCCGTTCCAGCTCGTCGCCAGGTAGCGATCCCGATCACCCCATCCCGCCGCCGCAGCCGCCGCCCGGCCCCACCTCGCCCCTCGCGACTGGGGCCGCTGTTCGCGGGGTATGCGATTATGCTGGGGCTGACATTCGCTTTTGGGGTACTGGTGGTGGCCACAGCGCTCCATAAAGGCGAGATGGTCGAGGAGGATCTGAACTGGGGCACAGCCGGAATCGAGGGACTGTGCGCTTTCCTGGTGTTTGGTGTCGCCCTGGTGATCGGCCGACTCCCGTCTCACAGGCCGAAACGGGGCCAAAGGATCGGCGCCTGGGTTGGCGGGGTTCCGGTCCTCGCCCTCCTCCTCGCCCTGAACTTCGGGTTCACGGCCCTCCTGCGGTGGATGTTCCAGGTGGAAGCTCCGACGGGGCCAGGGTTAACGGTTGTGACATTCTTCCTGGTGTGTGTTCAGCCAGCCGTGATTGAGGAGTGGTTCTTCCGGCATCTCGCCCTCGGATCGTTGCGGGAGGCGGTCGGAATGCACGGAGCGGTTTGGATCTCGGGGGCGATGTTCGGGGTCGCCCACATCTTCAACCCGATCGGTATCCCCTACCTGATTTTGGTCGGGGTCTGCTTCGGTTACCTCCGGGTGTGGTCCGGCAGCCTGGCACTGCCAATCCTGCTGCACTTTGTCCACAATTTTGTGGTCGTACTCTCCGAGCGGGTGGTTTGACTCCCTGGGGTCCGGTCTTCGGCCGTGTTTGACCTGGGCCGGAGATTCGGAGAAAATCATCCGATTGGCCAAAATCTCGGGCGGTCCGGAGCGAATAGACCGGAGACCCGATGTCCCGTGCTGCGAGGTGACCCATGTCCGAAGAGACCATGATTGCGATTGTCGCCATCTCCGCCGGATGCGGCGGCCCCCTCCTCTGGGGCATCGTCGATACCATCGCATCCAACTGGCGAAAGGTCCGGCTGGGGGAGCAGCACACCTTGCTCAAGCGAGAGATGATCGAGCGGGGATATTTGGCCGAGGAGATCGTCCGGGTTCTTGAGGCCGGTGGACCCAACCCGGCCACCGGTCAAAGCGCTGTCCAACCCGCCCCGACGAGGTGATCGTGTCAGCACAGCGTGGTCTCACCCGAGGTCGTGATCCGACTGACCGGAGGGAATCATGGGGATCGAAGAGGCAATTGCGAAAGATCTTGTCGCGGTTCTGTTCGTGACGTTCACCTTCGGCGGAGGTGTGCTGTTTCTCATTGTCTCGGCAATCGCCGAGAACATCCGCAAAGCCCGTGCGAGCGACCGGAGCGACTCTCTCAAAAAAGCGATGGTCGAGCGTGGGTTCCGGGCCGACGAGATTGTCCGGGTGCTCCACGCTGGCAAGGACACGGGATGAGCGATAACCCGTTCCGTCAGCTCCCGTCCGTTGGGTCGTTGCTCGATCTCCCCGCTCTCCGGGATGTGAGCGGCCGACATCCGCCCGAAGCCATCACTGCTGCTGTTCGAGCTGAGGTCAGTTCCCTCCGCGAGAAACTCGCCGCGGGCGAGCGGATCGAGGGGCTGGACGACCCCGCCGCAATTGCGGCTCGCGTCATAGCCCGCCTTGACGCGGATCTCGTCCCACGTCTGCGGTCTGTCATCAACGCCACCGGGGTGGTTCTCCACACCAATCTTGGCAGGGCACCACTTCACGAGGATGCAGCTCGCGCTGCCTACGAGGCCGCCCGCGGTTACCTGAACCTGGAACTCGACCTCACGACCGGGAAACGAGGTGAGCGACAGGCAGCCGTGCGGGCCGGAATCTGCGCCCTGACCGGGGCTGAATCCGCAACCGCGGTGAACAACTGCGCGGCGGCCACCGTGATTGTCCTACGGGCAGTCGCAGTCGGGAAAGAGGTGATTGTCTCCCGTGGACAACTCATCGAGATTGGGGGCAGCTTCCGCATCCCGGACATCATGGCGGTGAGCGGGGCTGTTCTGCGGGAAGTCGGAACGACCAACATCACCCGGCTGGCGGACTACGAGCAAGCGATCGGCCCAAACACCGCTGCCCTGATGCGGATTCACACCAGCAACTACCGCGTTCGTGGGTTCACCCGGGCAGTCGACTTGCCGGAGTTGGTGGCACTCGCGAAAAAGCACCGACTCACGGTCGTCGATGATGTCGGAAGTGGGCAGGCGGTTGACCTCGCCGCTTTCGGCCTCCCGGGCGAGCCGCTCGTTTCGGCAGGGATTGCGGCCGGAGCCGATCTGGTTCTGTTCAGCGGCGACAAGTTGCTCGGTGGGCCCCAGTCGGGGATCATCGCCGGCAGAGCCGTGTTGATTCGGGCGATCGAGAAGGATCCGCTGATGCGAGCGTTCCGGCTGGACAAGATGACCCTGGCCGCGCTGGAGGCGACGCTCCGCCTCTACCGCGACCCCCAGGCCGCCTTGCGCACGGTGCCGGCTCTGCGAATGCTGACCACGCCGCTCGCAGAGCTTCAACGCAGGGCAGAAACGGTGGCGGCGCGGTTGCGGGCGGTCTCAGGGGTGACAGCGGCTGAAGTCCGGGCTGACGTGGCCTACGTGGGTGGTGGGTCGCTCCCGGACGTGGCACTCCCGACAGCGGTGATCGCCGTCCAGGCCGATGGCGTGAGCGAGGCCGACCTGGCGGATTGTCTCCGGACCGGCACACCAGCCGTTGTCGGCCGAGTCCGGGAGGGTGGGCTCTGGCTCGACCTGCGAACGGTCTTTGAACGGCAGGAAGAGGAACTGGTGGAGGCGATTCGCTTGGCGGTGAGCGGGTCGTAGATCGTAAAACTGCTGGAAACTCGGTATCACAGAACGACCCCGAAGGGGTTGCAGCAATTAGCCGGTGGTTGAGCGTAGCTCTACCACCGGCAGCGCTGGAGGTGACGAAGACGCGGATACAATGGTCCAAACGCCCTCCGGGGTCGGGGTGATCCGGAAGGCGACTCTGGTTGGAACCTCCGCGTTACCGGCTCACTGGACCCGTCATTTCTGGATAGACAGGGGACTGGGCGTTCTCACTACGGTAGCGAATTCACTCCCGCCGGTCCCGAAATAGCGTTCCCACGGGACGAAGACGACGTACGCAGCGAGTGAGTAGAGGGCGAAGCAGCCGACTTCCAGCGTGAAAAACGTCACGAGGTGGAACAGCACCCCAAGACACAACGTTGCGGGCCGTGTCCCGCGCATCATCACCAGAACCGGGAACCCGAGTTCCCAGGCCACCGTCACCCAGGCACTCAGCATGTGAATACCGACCGGCAGCGATGACGACTGAGAGGGGGTCATGGACCAGGCGAGATCGTGTGAGGCAAAGTACATCACGTACCCTGATCGCCATGCCGGGCTAATCACCTTGTACCACCCCCCGAAGAAGTAGAGCACAGCGAGTTGCACGATCAGGATTTTCGCTGGCCAACCCGGCACAAACACCGGTCGCTGGTCACCGGAGCGTCGGACCGACGATACCCCCCACACCGATGCGGAACAACTCACTGCAACTGCCAGAAGCAGCGTGTTTCGCATCCGGTCCCCACCATTGTGAAGTCCGGGGTTGATGTTCCAGACCGATACCCCGCACGCCCACACCACCAGGCCCGAAACGAATGGTCGCCAGCCGACGAGGAGTGCCACCGCCGACCCCAGCCAGACAGCCATCAGTGCTCCAGGCCCCCAGGAGTCTGGCAGCCAGCGGATAATCGACCAGAAGTACTGCCCGTCCTGGAATCGCCAGGGATACAGATCCCGCCCACCCAGCCCAGCCGGGGAAAACAGCGTCGCAAAGTCAGGTAGATAGCTGAAGAGAATGTCGGCGATCACAATGATCGCTGTGACAATCCGCAGAGCCGCCATCCGCTCGGCCGGGATGGCTTCGGTCAGCCATCCCCAGCGGCCAAGGAACCCGGGGAACCAGGGCTGGATACCAACGAGGCGAGGCTCCGGGTTCATCGGGTGCCCTCCACCGGAAACCGAACGTACTGGTTCGCGATCGGATCGTATGCTTCCACGGGGAGATAGCCGGATTCGGAGGTGACGAAGGGGAGCCACCGCGCGTAGGGCCGCTCGGTCACCGGTTGTGTCCAATCATGCGGTTCACCGGGCAGCGGGCTCGGGATAAACCGGTACAGGAGAACCACCTCGGAGGGACTACACCGGTCCGGATGCGTGGCCAGGTACTGGGAAAGCCGCCACTTCATCCAAGCGACGATCTGCAAGTGTTGATCTCGGATAGCTTTAGGCAAATCCTGAGACCACATGACCGGTTGGAGTGCGAGCGACTCCGGGCAACTATACCATCCAGGGAGGGTGAACTGGGCCTCGAAGTTGTATCTCCGATTGCGGACCAGTGGTGGCCGCACAGGCGGGTTCCGCAAGTCAGTGGGTTCAAACTCGGAACGAATCTGAACGACCTCACCGTCGGGAAACCGAAATTCGACCGCAGTGAATAGCGAGTAGGGTGGGATGCCCGGGACGAACATCTTCCAGCCCTGTTCCTGACCCGACAGCTCCGCCCAGACGTCCAGCACATTCCCAGCGATGTCGGCGGTCCGTTGGACAGGCTCGACGTCGGTGAACGATCCGTATTCCTGGAATCCGTGGCGTGGCGGGTTGAGGTCACCCGGCCCCGGTCGGCGGGGAACACAGTTCATCAGGTTCGCTGCCAGCAGAAAGAACAACTGCCAGAGTGCGAACATCCCGACACCCACCGCGAGGGCACGGCGGGCGAGAGACGAAGGGGTGAGCATGGTCGTATCGGTGCGGTCAAGGGAACCGGAGGATTTGGTCCGGTTTCCCCAACCCTAGCACGCGATTTGGGGGTGTGGTGGGCTCTCCGGTCCGAGGGCGGCCGCGACCGCCCGGTTGTATTCCGCGAATGCCTCGTCGGACAGCACCGGCACTGCCCCGGTGGTCGGAACCGGGGTGTCGAATTCCACCCACGTTTTGCAACCGGCATACTCCGGACAATCGACGACTTCAGTCGCACTCAGCAGTCGGAACACCCGGACAATCAGGGCGAACAGCCCTGGCGTCCTATAGTCGAACCGGTGGCGGACGGTCTCTGGGGTCCAGCAGTGGAATGAGTCGAGGGCCAGAGCCCGGTCGAGTTTGGTGATGTGGCGAACCGACCTCACCTCCGCGTAGTGGGTGAGGCGGATCACTCCGGTAGGTGGGCGGCTGGCCTCGGCTGCATCGAGCAGTGACAGAAAGTCCGGTTTGATCCCGGTTCGGTGCTGCTCGTGAAAGAATGTCGGTTCGAGCAGGAATCGGTCGTGGGTGGGGCGGAATTCCCCACCCGATTCGGCGATACCGCCCTTGCGGAGGATCAGTGCCTGCCGCCCGTCGCCAAGCGCCCGGCAGATCACGGCCCATTCCTTGAATGCAATCGACAACATTTCCGCCCTACCCACAGTTGTGATCGGCCGGACCGGCCGGATCCCGGCGGAAGGTCGTGTTCGGCCGGACAGCCCCTCCGGCAATCCTTGACAGCGCGCCACATTTTACCCCATCCCAACCGGAATCCGCCACCTCCCCAGGGTGCGGATCAAGCGCAGGGGTTTCGGTAGCCGATGTGGGACAACTGAGACGCCGGGGGGATGATCGCAACGGCAACCTTCGGGGTGAGTTTGTGGACTTATTCCGGTCAGGTAGCCGAGCCGCCGCCTGGATACCCGGTGCCAGGTTTCAGGGAGGTCCGGATATGGCCACTCGATTGCGACTCTACACCGCTCCGGCCGATGCGGTGGACGACCGCCCGACACCGGAGATCAACGTCCGACTCGGCGACCTGCTCCCGCTTGCCGCTGTGGCCCAGCGGATGAACTTCATTTGGCTCAAAGACTTCCTCGACGACGAGGTGATGGTCAGCCACGACCTCTATGAGGTCATGCAGGCCTTTCGCGGCAGCCGACCGACATCGGCCTGACATCAAGGATGTTCTGATCAGCAATCGGATTTTACAAGCTTACCCAATGCCGCTTTGCGGCCGCTCGTCTGAACCTTGACCGTTTTCACACTCCAACCGCCACCTTCCCGCCGCGGGATCCGGCTCGTTCAAGCCCACGGCACGCTTGCCGCAGACGGCGGATTCCTTCGGCCAGTTGGTCCGAACTGGCCACTCCGAAACTCAGCCGGGCTTCGTTGTGCGGCACCCGTCCGGCCTCGTCTGGTACGTGTCCGAATTCTCCCGGCACGTACAGCACCCCAGACTCCAGGGCGGCTGGCACGAGCCGCCCCCCCGGACCCGTGTCGATGTGGGAGGGGAGCGTCAACCAGACGTACAGGCCACCGGCCGGAACGGTCCAGACTGCTCCCGGTAAGTCCCCGAACTCCTCTTCGAGCGCCCGGAGCATCCGATCCCGTTTGGCTCGGTAAACGTCCTGGAGCGTTGTCACGTGCCGATGATACGCTCCGGTATCCATCAGTCGGTTGACGACATGCTGGGTCAAGTTCGTCGATCCGAAGTCGTGGTTCCCCTTCAGGTGCAGGATCGGCCCGACCAACTCAGTCGGCAGGAGAGAGTAGCCCGTCTTGAGCCCCGGCGCGCACGGTTTCGAGAATGTGCTGGTATAAATCACGAACTCATTCCGCTCGTCGAACCGCTTGACACTGGTGATATCATCCCCGGAGTACCGGAGTTCGCGATAGGCAGCGTCTTCGAGGATCAGGATGCGCTGATAGGTGCTGAACCGGCGAACGAGTTCGACAAGTCGGGGGCGGCGATCCTCCACAAGCGTCAACCCGGTTGGATTCTGGTAGTAGTCGATGGTGTAAATCAGCTTCACCCGGGCGATCTCGCCACTTCGGGTCAGCCGTTTGAGGAGGGCTTCGAGGGCATCCACATCCATCCCGCCATCGTCCATCGGGACCGTCAGGACACGGACCCCCTTACTCACCAGCAGGCTGTGGTAGACGAAGTACGACGGGGCCTCGGAGATGACGATGTCACCCGGATCGAACAGGGCTTCTCCGAGCAAGTAAAGGAGTTGCTGCGATCCGGTGGTGAGAACCACATCGCCGACCGACAGCCCGATCTCGGCCGGGGACACCCCGTCGGCCTCGCAAACGTGGTGGAGCACCTTCTCCCGCAACGAACTGAGCCCCTGTGTAGAACCGTACTGAAGGGCGGCACGGGCGGTAGCCGGGTCGGCCATGAGGTCGCTCACTGCGGCCCCGATCTCGGCGGTCGGGAGTGACTCCTCGTCGACCAGTCCGGCGGCCAGTGAGATCAGGCCGGGAGTTTCGATCGCCTTCTGGATGAAGTAAGTGATCGGGGAGTCGGTGGTGCGCTGCGATTTGCCCGAGAGTGGCAGTGGGGCCGGCGGCATCGGGGAGGTCCTTTCGGCGTCGTCGCCCTTCCCCGGCTTACCCAGGAAAGGGATGTGAGTGAGGGCGAGGTCGCCCGGAAACGAACACAGCCCCAGAGGTTGACTCCGGGGCCGACAGGTGGTTCAGAGAACGCTGGTCGGGACCGGAGTCAGGTGGGGGCTGCTGCCGCAAGTGCTGCGACGGCAACGAAACCGGCAAGAACCGCCACAGGGGCGGCCAGAGCAAACCGGATTCGAGAGACCATCGTCATCAGGAAACGCCTCACTCCGACACCGCGACCAGGCGGTGAGGTTCATTTATCATACCAATCCACCAAGAACAAGGAGAAAATGGGCAGAATAATCGCTCCTGGTCAGGCTCCGCACGCCGCAGATTATCTGTCGAGAAAGTCTGTTCGACCGGAAACTACCCCGCCTTCTGCCCCTGGTTTGCATCGTACCACGCCCGCAACTCCGGGTCACATCGGGCCAGTCCCTGTCGGCTCAGGTAGATCGCGGCGAGGGTCATCAGGATCAGACCAACCGCCCAGCTTAGAGTCAACCCGGTGCTGAACGGAAGGTAGCAGGCGGCAGTCGGCACGAAACCGGCCCCAGTCATCAGGCCGGTTCGCAAAAGCGCGAAGAGGAGGATTGGGAGTCCCAGGGTGAGCATCGACGCCACCCCGCTTGCCTGGTTCCCGGTACAGAATGCCCGAAATCCGACCGCGAACGAGAACGCCCACAGTGCCGCACCCCCGACCGCCGCGGCTAATGCCTCATACCAGGCGGCTCGACCCGAGATCGCCAGCGCTAACCACAACAGCCCCGCGATCCCCAGATAGCCCCGCCCCCGCCGCCAGGCCGCTGCGGCCGAGGCGTGCCAGTAGTCGCCGGCCCCAAGGTCGGTGAGCAGGAGAAGTTCCAGTCGCTTACAACGGTCCTGGACGGTCGGATCCCAGAGGCCGAACTGGAACGCCGCCGGAACTGCCGCCATCACACACATCGCTGTTGCCACCACCGGAGCGCCACCCCAGTTCTCGAAGATTTGGAACACCAGTCGACCCATCCACGCCGGCCACTCATCGCCAGCTACCAGAAACGCAGCGTACAGGATCGCGAATCCGCCCGCCAGCCACAGGTTCACCCGCCCCGAATACTCCATTACCCGGCGGACCGCCCACCAACCGAGCGGGCGGTCACCGATGGTCGAGGTTCGCGCCGCGCGGTCGGATGTGATCGGTCGGTAGTGGCGATCGTGGAAATGACCCTTCAGCCGGAAGGCTGCACGGAGGCCGACGGCTGCAATCATGACGGCAGCGAGCACATGGAGTTCCCGAAACTGCTGCCAGACAACATCCGGGGTTCGGCCCGGGTCGAACCAGTTCCGGACGACTCCGAACGGGTTCCCATTGTGGATCGCCAACACGGTCTCGTACAGCCCCTCTGCCCAGGCCGGTGGGAGCTTCTGGAGCCACAACCGGAGGTTCTCTCCGGCGAGGATGCCAACCACCAGATAGACGAGAACACCCATCAGACCGACCAGTTCCCCCACCCTCCTCACCCCGACTGGCTCATACGCCCAGGCGGTCAAAGCGAGCCCGCTGACCACCCCCCAGACGAACGGCATCAAGGCAAGAACCCACAGATCCGATGGTTCGATCGCCCCACTCACGACCATGACGATCAGCACGGGGAACCCGGCCAAACAGACAAGACCAAACCGGGCCACCCCGACCAGTGCCTCAGCTAAAAAGACCCGCCGTGGCTGGACCGGTGAGACAAGCAGGAACTCCAATGCCTGGCTCTTGGGGAGTTGCGTCAGCCGCCACCCCACCAATGCAGCGCCCTCCACGATCCCGAGGATGAGTGTGAGATACCCAACGGCGGTGATGACGCCCCCTTGCGGCCCACCCATCCCGGAGAGGGCACCAGCGAGAAGCGCAAGAGCCCCGGCATGAAATCCGGCAGTCCGGCGGAACGTCAAGTGCCGGCCCGGAGCTAGCATCGCCGCGGCGAAGAACGGTTTGAGCATGTCCGTAGCTCGCAGATGGGCAGAGTGAGAAACGCGGAACGCGGAGCGGGGAACGCGGAACGGAAGAGAGGAAAGAGGTTGGTTGATCGTCGAGTTCCGAGTTCGCCGTTCTTCTCTTCCGTTCCGCGTTCCGCGTTCCGCGTTCCGCGTTCGCCGTTCTTCTCTTCCGTTCCGCGTTCACCCGGAGTGCTTTAATGCCGGCCATGACTGGCCACGCGAACCACGTTGCCCGTCCGGTGTGCTTTCGTCATCCGAAACCACCTGCCACTCGCGGCCCTCCAATCGGATCGGCTTCAAGCCGTTGGCTTTGAGGAGCCCGCGAGTGAGATCCTGGCAGGTGCGAAACCGATCCTGTGAGGCCGGGGCCAAGGCTCGGGCAAGTACGGTTTGCTCGGCGGGACTGACGGCGGACAGGTCGGGGGGTGGGCGGAGATACGATTTGGGCAGATCCCCGGTTGGGGCGGGCGGGAATGGGAAGGCACCGGTCCGCAAGACGTGGTAGGTCACTGCCAGGCTGAACTGATCGGAGGTGTCGCTCAGATATCCCTGGAGCACCTCTGGGGCAGCGTAGTCACGAGTGCCGTGGCGGGGGCACGGGGTGGCCGGGCCATAGGTCGGGGTCGCCAGCCCGTAGTCGGTCAGCTTTGCCGTGTCACCAAACAGGATCACGTTATTCGGCTTGATGTCCCCGTGCTGAAACCCGACTCGCCGCCCCTCCCGGGTGTGTCGGCGGGCGTTCAGAAAATCGAGTGCCTCCCCGACCTGCCACAGGTACAACCCCAGTTGAGGCAGGGGGATGTGCTGGCCGAGGTCGTTGTGGTAGACGAGCATCAAGTCGAGCAGGGTTGCCTCGGCCAACTCCATCGCGATGACGATGTATCCCGGAACGCTCCAGACCGCGTGAGTCTTCACCAGATACGGATGATCAAGGGTCTGGAGCGATTGGATGGAGCGCACCTCCCGGGCAGTGGTCCCGGTGTTTGAGCTGAGCATGAACTTCAGCGCAACCGGCCCGGACGGGGAGTCGGCTTCCCACACCTCGGCGAACCCACCACGACCCCGAACCCGGCGGAGTCGATACCCCGGGGACGGTTCCGCACCCCCTCCGAGGGGAAACGCACCTGGGGTGGTGGACCGGACTTTTGGGAAAAAAGTCAACACCGCCTCCCCTTCACCCATCCGTATGCGGCCCGCCACCGCATGGGCAGTGAGGGCGAATCGATCGGCAATCGTGAAGAAACCCTAGCACACGCTTCCCGTAGAAATCGCACGAGACGAAAGCTTTGTCCCGACGAGACGGAATCGTTGAACCGATCAGGGGCTGGATGACAGACCGATTCTGCGGATCGATCAACTGCGGGATGTTGGGATTACGCTGTAATCCCAACGGAGTGGGCGGCCATCTTGGTAGGGCATCACCCCGTGAAACTGCGGGTGTGAGCGATCAAACACGAGCGGGAGAAAATATCGGTCCCCATCCCACAGCGGGAGTGCCGACACACGCTCGATTTCGATCCATTCGAGAGTCCCCTCCGGATTCGTGGCAACCGGTTCCCCGTGGAACTGATCGATCCGGAAAAGGAACCCAAACCAGTCCTCACCGTGTTTGCCGAAACCGGGCCAGGAGACTGTTCCAGCGAGGTGAAGCGAATCGCACGTGATCCCGGCCTCTTCCTGGATCTCCCGACGCATTCCTGTCACCACATCTTCACACGACTCCAGTTTCCCACCGAGCCCGTTGTACTTCCCGAAATGAGGGTCGGCGGGTCGGGCGTTCCGGTGGACCATCAGAACCTGTCGGCCGTCGGGCGAGAAGACGTAGCCCAGGGTCGCCAGGATGGGCGTGTAGGGCATGAGTTGGCTCGGAAAAGTGGACGTGGTTTCGAGTTTCGCGTTTACGGTTGCTGACCCCAACCTCGTAACCGAATACCGGATCGGGCCTGGTTCCAAGGGAGGTAACAACTGGCGAACCGGCGACGTCAGTCGCCGGGTCAGCTTCCAAGGGAGGTAAGTCGCCGGGTACGTATCAGCTCACCCGGCGACTGACGTCGCCGGTTCGCCAATTCCAGTGTTACCCCTCGCACCCACTCATTGAACCATGCCCAAATCTGTGGAACGGCACCCGATTGTCATTGACCGGCCGCGTCGGCCAGGAGAGACTATTGTGTAGAGATTAAGATCGCGCAGGCTTCCCAGCCGCACCCGCAATGGTTGGCCACCCCACCTGATTCGCCACGGGCTCTCAGCACCCACCGCGAAGAATGAGTCGACTTGCCCCGCTAGACCCACCCCACCGCCTTTCCGGAGAACAACCATGCGGGTCCAACTCGGGCCAACTGCCCTCGGAGGTCCACCGCGTGACCGGATGTCTCGGCGCGGGTTCCTCACCGCCGGAGCGCTCAGCCTGGGCGGGCTCACTCTGCCCCAGTTGCTCCGCGCGGAGGCTGCGGCCGGGATCACATCGTCACGGAAATCGGTCATCCTGATCTATCTGGTTGGCGGACCGCCGCATCAGGATATGTTCGACCTCAAGCCCGCCGCGCCCAAGGAGATCGCCGGCCCCTGGAAGCCGATTCCGACCAGCGTCCCGGGCATCCAGATCTGCGAAGCCTTCCCCCGACTTGCCCGGATGATGGACAAGCTGGTGATCGTTCGCTCGCTGGTCGGGAACCAGGCCGACCACGACGCCATCCAGGTTTTCAACGGCCACAACCCCCGGAAGGCACCGGTTCCGTCTGGCGGATGGCCGCAACTCGGCTCCGCGGTGGCGCGAGTTCAGGGGCCAGCCGACTCCGCCATACCGCCGTTCGTCAGCCTGTGCTACACCTGCACCCACGGACCCTACAACGAGCCCGGCCCCGGTTTCCTCGGGCCGGCGCTCGCCCCCTTCCGTCCGATGGGACCAGCCCGGAACGACATGGTTCTCCAGGGTGTGACCACGGACCGGTTCGGGGATCGCAAGACCCTCCTTCGCAGCTTCGACAAGGTTCGCCGCGACATCGATGCGTCTGGTGCGATGCGAGGAATGGATGCGTTTTCCGAGCAAGCGTTCGGGTTACTCACATCATCCCGGCTGGCGGAAGCGCTCGACATCTCGCGCGAAGACCCCCGCGTGATCGCCCGTTACGGTACCGGGAACCCGAAGATCTTCATGGACGACAACGGTGCCCCGCGCGTGCCCCAAAGCCTGCTCATGGCCCGGCGGCTGATCGAAGCGGGTGTCCGCGTAGTGACGCTCAATTACAGCAAGTGGGACTGGCACGGTGGCCAGAACAATTCCATTTTCAAACGTGAGGCGGAGGACTTCCCCGTCTTCGACCAGTGCGTCAGCGCGCTGGTCGAAGACCTCCACCAGCGCGGGCTCGATGAAGACTGCACGGTGGTCATCATGGGCGAGTTCGGCCGCACTCCGCGAATCAGTGCTCAGGTGGGTCGGGATCACTGGCCGCAGGTCAACTGTGCGTTGCTGGCGGGTGGCGGAATGCCGACCGGTCAAGTGATCGGGGCAACCGACCGGATCGGTGGCGAGGCTGTCGCGCGCCCGGTGAGCTTCGGGGAATTGTACGCCACCCTGTACCGGAACCTCGGGATCGACACCGACCAAACCACCCTCCCAGACTTGAACGGCCGCCCGCAATACCTCGTGGAAGACTCAGCCAAGCCGCTGCCGGAATTGATCTGATGCAATCAGCATCGCACGCAGCGCGGGCCGGTTTGAATCCACATGGTCACAGGCTCATGGCTTGCCGACCTGAACGCCTTTCTTGCGGAGGGCCTCTTCCAGCTTGGCCCGGTCGGTCTTGGTCGGGTCGATCAGGGCGGTGACTCGACCCTCCTTGAAACTGGCCGTTGCCTGCACCACCCCATCCAGCGCGGCCACCGCTTCGTAAGCCGCCAGGCAGCACGCCTTGCAGTCGAGCACTGCTGTCGGAATGACGACACGCTCCAGCTTCTCGCGCGGGACTGTCGAGCGCGGCTTCACTCCAAAAGTGTGATGTGTGACGGATCGCAGTTTCTGGTCGAACTGTTCGACCACCTGCTGCGGCTTGGCACCAGGGAATGCCTTCGCCGGCACGAACGCAACGGTGATTTCCGCAAACTCAAAGTCGATGGCGACCAACGAGAGGCCGGGGAGTTCCGCAAACGCAGCGCGGAGATCCTTCTCCCGCTCCGGAGAGAACAGACCCGTCACCCGGTAGGTGAAACGATCGGTCCTGGCGGGTGGGTCGTCGGCCGCGGCCGAGCGGCAGAGAAGGGGAGCGGCCAGAGCGAGGATCGCCACGGGGAACAGGTGGGGAAGTCTCATGGGAATCCTCATCAATCAATCCGGTCAGATAATCTTGTTGTCACATGCTATGATCGGTAGTATGGGAGAGCGAGGCTCCTGCCGAGCGTTGGGCTGTGCGGCTCGGCAGGAGCTTCGCCCTCCCGTTAGAGCGACGGTTTTGTGTGCACATAGGTGAGGGCCAGGATGTAGGTCGGGTCGAGGCTTTGGGAGACCCGACGTCCAGCCGCTTCCGTCGGGTCTCCCAAAGCCTCGACCCGACCTACGACATCTATGATCGGTGGTATGGGAGGGCGAGGCTCCTGCCAAGCGTTGGGCTGTGCAGCTCGGCAGGAGCCTCGCCCTCCCATTATGTCGCCTCTCCGTACTACCATCGGGTTCGGCGGGCTCTTGTATCAGCGGGTCCGGAATAGTGGGCTCTGGACCAGTTCGTGGATCAGCGTGCGGATTCCACCGTTCTTGAGCGAGGCACTCACAACGGTGTCGATCTCGTCGCGATCCGCAAACGACTGCCCGCGGCCAGTCGAGTAGACCGCGAACTGACGGGCAAGGTTGGTAAAAAGCACTCTCGGGTTGGAAGCGAGGAAGGCCTGGAACTCGGTGAACCCCGTGAACGTCCGACCGTCCGGTAGCACGCCGCTGGGATCGACCTTTGGCCCGAGTTTGAAGCCGATCCCGGTGAACGGATCGATATTGCCCCGCGGGGCAGGGTCGCCCGTGCCGAGCGAGCGATAGCGGGTTCGGTGACCACCAATCACATCGAACTCCTCCAACGCGAACCCGGGGGGATCGATCTTCGCATGGCAGGATGCACACGACGGGTCGGCCCGGTGCTTCTGGAGTTGCTCGCGGATGGTGGTCGCACCGCGGACATCTGGCTCGACCGCCGGGATGTTCGGCGGCGGTGGCGCCGGCGGCTGGCCAAGAAGCCGGTCGAGGACGAACGCGCCCCGTGGCACTGGCGAGGTGGTGGTCCCGTTGGCTGTGACCTTGAGGATCGCAGCCTGGGTCAAGAACCCGCCGCGGGATGATCCGGGCGGAAGGGGGACACAGCGGATCTGCGACCCACTCACACCCGGGATGCCATAGTGGGCCGCGAGCTTGCCGTTGAGCATGGCGAAGTCGGACTTCACCAGAGTTTCGACGGGCAAATTCGCATCCACCAGCTTGCGAAAATAGGCCCGCGACTCGGCCAGCATCGAATCCTGCAAGTACGCGCTGAACTCGGGATAGAGCTTGTTGTCCGGGTCGTTGGCAGCAATCTGCCGGAGCTTGAGCCACTGGCCGAGGAAGTCCTCCACGAAGCGGTTCGACCGCGGGTCGGCCAGGAGTCGCTCGACCTCCCCGCGAAGAACATCGGGCTTTCGGAGCGTGCCATCCACGGCCAGGGCGGTGAGTTTGTCATCGGGCATCGAGTTCCACAGGAAGTACGACAGCCGACAGGCCAGGGCGTGGTCGTCCAGCTCACCGGCCGGTTCGATGTGGTACAGGAAATCCGGCGAGGTGAGTGCAGCCCGGTAGGCCCACCGCATTGCGACCTCGAAGCAATCGCCCGCCTGGAGCCGCTCGGCCACACGCTCGACATAGTGCTTGCGAACCTCGGCCCGCACTGGCCGTCGAAACGCCCGGGGCAGGAACTCAGCAAGGAGCCGGGCGGCGTCTTCGAGCGGCTTCTCGGTGGTGACGGTCCAAATGCCCTCAATCGGGTCGGACTTGTTCTTCCCCATGAACAGTTGCTGGCGATCAGGTGACCGTGGGGGAGGGCGGACGCCAGGGTGATCCTTCGTGAGGAATGGCTGGATCGGCAAGTCGCCGAACAGTCTTCGGTGCCCAACCGGCGGCCAGACATCGTGCAACGGACCTTCGACATCCAGGAAATCGCACGCGATCCCGGGACCGGTGAACCCCATCGCTCGCTTTGGTCCCCGGGTGTGCCCGGACACCAGCGAGGCAGCGTTGAACCCGATCGTCTCACGCGGGTTGAGCCAGGTGACGACCTCGTGCTTCTGTTCGTTGATCGAGGGGGCATCGTAATATCCGAGCACGGTGCTGGGATGGCCGCCGCCGCGGCCGTCACCAACAAGTTGCACGATCGACAGCCGGGCGGCCTCGGTCCCGCGGGAAGGCAGCACCTTCCCCTTGTCCCACTGGAAACTCCACAGTGAGGTCGTGAGTCGGTAGCGGCCGGGGTAGATCGCGACGAATTCGTTGAAATAGGGGTGGAACGATTCGTCTTCGTGTCGAAATAGACCGACGCTTGCCCCATTGTGGAACGAGCCCATACGCTCGTGGGCTCCCTGGTCGAGGTGCTCGTGTGCGCCGGCCGGTGGGAAGTCCGGGTCCGGCTTCTTGTCCTTGAGCAGCACCCCGTCCCCGTGGAGCAGCACATGGGCAACGAACCCGTGCGGGTTGGCCAGGGAAATCCGCTGCTGGATCGGTTTCGGTGGCCTCGGTCGGGTGGCGATGGCCATATCGAGAATGCGATCCGCAGCTTCGAGGTATTTCAGAAGGTTGACGTGTGAGAGGTCGAGTGCATCGCTGTTTTTGTCGAAGCCATACACCGACCCATCGGCGGGGAGGTCGGTCTGGAGAAGCAATCCCGGGAGGTCGAACAGGTCGCGGACGGTGTTCTCGTATTCGGCCCGGGTGAGTCGACGCAGCCGGGTTCGGCCATCCGAAGCGTTGGCCTTTCGCTCGGCTGCGACCAGCTCATCGTGAAGCCATCTCGTCGTCGCAGCCACCTCGGCCGCCTCTGGTCGCGCCTGTTTCCTGGGCGGCATCTCCCCCGTGGCGATCCGGTCGTGGACCTTCACCCACCGGGCGAGGTTGTCCGGGTCGGCGGGAGAGAAGGGGAGGGCGGTCAGATCGAGGCCTCCCTTTTTGCTGTTCGCATCATGGCACTGATGGCAGTGCGTCTCGAAGAACTTGGCCGGCGGGCCTGCCTGTGCGACGGTCGAGAGCACAAACGCAGTGAAACAGGCAACGATGCGGGGGAACGACTTCATGGCGGGAATCAAGGAGGGAAGGAAGAGCGAGGCCACTACGAAATCCTTGTGGAATAGAGGGCTACAACGACTTACCTTCGAAGATCCGATGCTGTTCGTCGTATCGATCAAACACCCGCCTGATCCATCGACGCCGAAACTCGCGCTGCGTGCCTCGGCCACAAGCAGTATAGCGCCCACAAACCGGACAGTGGTTGGTCGTGCCTCGTTGAAGGAGGCTCATGCGCGCCCAGGTGCTCCTCCCCCTGGCCGCCCTGCTGGCGGGCGGGTGCGGACAGGCTTATTATCGAAACTCGGCCGACCGAGAGACCTACCCGATCCTCGCTGCGGCTGGTGCGATGCGCCCAGGCTACGACATCGGCCGGCTCCAGCTTGCGCCTCCACCTGGTTCCCGGATCGCCGATCCATTCGACCCAGACCACCCCCCCAAGCCCCCAGACGACCCTGCATCCGCTGTGCTCATGGCGCACCCAGGTCGTTGGAATGGTGCCAGTGATTGGGGAGTGGATGGCTTCACCAACCAGATCGAGCCGGCCGGTTGGGAGACTGCCCTGGGCGCTGGTGCTGATGGCGTTGTCACGCTCGACCAGGACAAGTCCGTGGAAATCGCCCTCCTCAACAGCCGTGAGTACCAGACCCAACTGGAGACGGTCTACCAGGCAGCGCTGTCCCAGACCCTCAACAGATTCGATTTCGACGTCCACTGGTTCGGGACAAACACAACCAATTACACCCACTTTGGGACGGGTGGAACCCCGACCGAAACCAACACTCTCACCTCGAACACCAATGGAGGGCTCACCCAAAACTTCCTGGCCGGCGGCCAATTTCTGGTCGAACTCGCCAATGCCCTCACGTACGAATATTCCGGCGGGACCAGTCAGTTTAACTCCAACATCCTGCTCAGTCTCACCCAGCCGCTGTTGCGGAACTTCGGCCGCAAAGTCCGGATGGAGACCCTCACCCTGGGTGAGCGAAACGTGCTCTACGCGGTTCGGAGCTACGCCCGCTACCGCAAGCAGTTCTGGGTCTCGGTGGCCATCCAGAGCGGTGGCTATCTGGACCTGCTACTTGCCCTCCAGACGGTTCGGAATGACGAGGCCAACCTGAGCCGACAGGAGGAAACGTATCGATTGTATAGCGAGCTGTTCAGGGGCGGTCGGGCATCGGCGGTCGAGTTCGATCAGTTCTATCAGAGTGTTCTGGCAGCCCGTCAAGCCTTGATCAATGACATCGTCGCGCTGGAGACGGCCAAAGACCAGTTCAAGCTCAAACTCGGAATCCCTCCCCGGGTGCCGGTCGCACTGGACGATCGGCCGCTCCAGCAGTTCGTCCTCACCGATCCGCTTCTCGAACGACTCCGGACCGACCTGGAAGTGTTCCAGAAAGCCCGGCTCTCCGAACTGGACGCTCTCCCATCGACCGTGAGCCTTCGCCGGTATTTCGCCGCCTTGAAAGAACTTGCTGCCCGGACCCCAAACGCTGTCCAGTTGGCAAGTAACGATCTCAATGCGTGGGGCCGCCGCCTGGCACGCCCCCCGCGGCCGGGCGAGGATCCGGAGCAGACAGAGCGGGAGCGGGCGACCTTTGCCAACCTCAAGCCCGCCCTGAGCGACGCAGCCACCGATCTGATCGCAGCAACGGCCCTCATTGATCGGGCTGCGGCCGCGGTGACTGAAGAAACAAGGCGAGAAGCGTGGGAGGCATCGACGGAGTGCGCGAAAAAGCTTCTGGCTGCGCTGGATGGGGTGATCTCCGTCCAGACGCAGGCCCGGATCTACCAGATCGAACTGCCTGATTTCGATGGCGCCGAGGCCGAGTCTCTGGTGTTTGCCAAGCAGGCGCGACTGGATCTCCAAAACCAGCTTGGAATGGTGACCGATGCCTGGCGTCAAGTGACTGTGGCTGCCAACGCCCTGAAGGGCGATCTGACGGTCGTGGGCTCCGCCAACCTTGGCACCAACCCGACCCGCGACGTACCATTTGCATTTTCCGCCGCTGGAAGTACGTACATGCTCCAGTTGCAAATCGATACACCGCTCAATCGGGTGGCCGAGCGGAACCAATACCGGACCAGCTTGATCAATTACCAACAGATGAAGCGCGCCTATGTCGCCCTCTCCGATCAGATCGAGTCCCAGATCCGGGCGGACATCCGGCAACTGAACCGGCTGAGGGTCTCTTTTGGAATCGCCCGGCAAACGTTGCTCTCCGCAGCACGGCAGTACGAGAACGCCCGACTGACTCTCCTTGGCCCTCGCGACAAGCGAGGAACGAATGACACCACGACGTTGAATTTGCTGCAAGCTCTGACCAACCTGCTGGCAGCCAGGAACGCCCTGGCGGCCAGTTACATCAATTTCGAGCAACAACGGCTCCAGTTTCTGTTAGACTTGGAGGCGCTCCAACTCGACCAACGAGGCTTCCCGACCAATGCCGCCCCTCGACACACTGACTCCACCAACGACCGTGGAGCCGACAACCCTGGAAATGCCAACCCCGGCCCCCCCGCCGGTGCTGGCCCACCGCCCGGTCCCTAAATCCAGCCGGATTGGACGGCTCGGACGCTATCTGATCGCGGCTGGCGTCGTGATCGCCCTGATTTGGGCGGTCACAACCCGGTTGTTGCCGTCCCGCAAGGCCGATGAGTTGCTCCTCGCGACCGCAACAATCGGGGATCTGGTGATCCAGGTCTCGGACAAGGGGGAGCTGGAGAGTGCTGAGTCGACCCAGGGGATGTGCGAGGTGGAAGGCGGGGGAAAGATTGTCACTATCCTCCCGGAGGGGAGCCCAGTCAAGAAAGGCAACTCTGTCGCCCGCCTGGACACGGACACCATCCTCAAGGGGATCAACGAGCAAGAGGTGAAGTGGGAGCAGGCCGAGGCCAAGGTGAGAGCCGCACAGAGCGAGCTGGAAGTGCAGAAAAACAAGGCCGAGAGCGAAATCGCCAAGGCTGACCTGGCTCTCACCCTGGCCCGGATCGATCACGAGGCCTACGACCAGGGCGAGTGTCAGGTCGAGTTGGACAAGCGCAAAGGCGCGCTCGAAATCGGCCGGAAGGAATTGAAGGAGGCCGAGGATAACCTGGATTTCACCCGTGGAATGGTCAAAAAAGGATTCACCCAGCAGGAACAGCTCCGGGTCATGGAACTGGCCTCTGAAGGGAAGCGATACGCGGTCCGCCAGCAGGAGGCCGAACTGCGGGTGTTCGAGAAGTTCTCCAGAATGAAAAAACAGGTCGAACTGAAGGCCAAGGCCGAGGATGCCGCGCGGGAACTCGAACGGACAAAAAAGAGCCAGGCGGCTGCGACAGAGAAGGCCGAGAACGAGGTCACTTCGGCCCGCAAGACAGCCGTCCTGGAGAAGAGGCAACTGGAACGGCTCAAAGCCCAACTCGACAAATGCGAGGTGAAGGCCCCACAGGACGGGATCGTGATCTATTTCAAGCGCCCCTGGGACGAGTCGGCCCGCATCCGACCCGGTGCGACCGTCTTTTTCCAGCAGCCGATTTTCACCCTCCCGGATCTGTCTCAGATGAAAGTGAAGATGAAGGTCCACGAATCGGTTGTCAAAAAAGTCAAAATTGGGTTAACCGCAACGATGCGAGTGGACGCCCTGCCCAATCAGGTTCTCCACGGGAAAGTGGTCTCCGTAGCGACTCTTGCCCAGGGGGACGACTGGCGCGGCGGCGGAGTCAAGGAGTATGAGACGACCGTCTCGGTTGACGACCTCCCGGCGGATGCTGGCCTCCGGCCAGGGATGTCGGCGGAGGTGAAGATCCTGGTGAAGACCGTCCGGGACGCCCTGACAGTGCCGGTGCAGGCCGTCACCGAGGCAGATGGGAAGCACGTCTGCTACCTGGCAGTCGGAAATCGAGTCGAGCGGCGAGAGGTGACGATTGGGGAAGGGAATGACCAGTATGTGCAGATCCTGGAGGGAATTGCCGACGGGGACAGGGTCGCCCTTGACGCTCGGTCCCGCGCAGCGGCCGAACTGGGAAAGACAACCGATGGGAGAAAGCCCCCGTCAGAGAAGTCCAGCCCAGCGTCACCCACACCAAGCGTACCCGGGAATTGATCCGATCGTCCCACAGCCTGACCCGAGTTCCGGTTGACCCCGGCCTGGTCTGACGGTATCCCCTGCGGCTCACGACCGATTGTCGACGGCCGGCGGGCCGGGGGTGTGGTGTGTTCCGCGTGCCAACAATCGTCGGGCTGGTGGTGGCGTCGCTCGCAATGAGCGGGTGTACGGGGACATGGGATACGCTCACCAGCCGGAGGTTCCGACAGGCTCCCTACGACACCACAAAAAAGCTGGTGAGTCCGGAGGATCCCATCGTTGTGCTCAGAGCGTCCCCTCCCAGGGACGGCGACGATCGCGCCAAGGCGATGCTCCGGCTCAAAGAGCCACTCACCACCGGGCTCACCCAGCGAGACCAGGACGAAGTCATCGACATCCTCGCCCGGGCTGCGACAACGGACCCGAGCCCCTACATGCGACTGGCCGCGATCCATGCTCTCGGCCGATTTCAGGACCAGCGGGCCGGGGGGATCCTGGTCATGGCATTCCAAAATGCGCACGGCCGCATGAATGGGATGAGTGACCCGACCCAATCGGATCCGCTCCTCCAGTTGGCCGTAGCGCCCCCAATTCGGACCTCTCCGCGTGGGTCGCCTCTTTTGTTGAATGCCCCGACCGGCTTCCCGCCTGAGACCGTTGCCGCGATCCGGTGCGGAACACTGGAAGCAATCGGTCGATCGCCTCGGTCGGAGGGTATCCAGTTCCTGGCGAGTGTCGCGGTTGGGACAGGTAACGCTGCCCCAGATGGAGCCGAGGACCGGGATGTCCGCCTGGCAGCCATCCGCGGGCTCACACAGTCCCGCACACCGGAAGCGGTTGTCGTGCTGGCTCAGGCGCTGGCCGCCGACAACAAGCAGGATCTGGCAATCACCAAGCGACTTCACGAAGGACTCGTCTCCTTGACTGGGAAAGGACTGCCGCCCGACCCGGAGCAGTGGAATGCCGTGGTCCAGGCAGGTGTTGTCATCGCTCCGGAGCCAACCTGGCTCGACTCAGCCGTCAAAACCGCCGAGGGGTGGATCAAGAAATAGCCCAGTTCGACCCGTCTGATCGCTCCTGGAGTGCGACAGTGGGGACAGGTTCGTGTATCAGGGGGCAGCTCACCCACACCTTCACCACGGCCAAGGAGCCTTCCGTGATCGGGTTTGCATGCGATGTGGGACCGGGACGGGCTCCGGGGTTCTCCTTGGGTTTTCCACCAACATCCAGGGTGCTTCCCGAGGGGGAGGAGTTCGGCCTTGCCCACACTGCGATTGCCGCGCGGTGGAGGGCGTCAGCGGCCTCGCTCAGGGCTGTTCTCACAGCGGCGAGGTCTCCATCAGATCGCAGGGCGGCAGTGGCCTGCCGCATGGCTGCGGCTGCCAGTCGGACCGCCGTTCCGGATTCAATCGCTGGCAGGTCGATGTCCGACGAGGCATCCACCCCCACAACTCCCTCGACGATCTTTGCTGCTCGTTGGAACGCCTCCTCGGCACCCCACCGCAACTGAGCCGCAACACTTATTGCCCCCTCGTCCGTCTTTTTGGACGCTGCCACAAGTGCTCTCTCGCTCTCGTGGACCTGTCGGGCAGCGTCGGCCAACGCCTTCCGGACCGGGTCGTCCGGCGCGGTTTTCTGAACAGCCTGGTCGAGCATCCTGGCCAGTTCGGTCGCCTTCTTCGTGAGTAACTCTTGCGTCGCGTTTTGCTGAGCTGCAATAGCCGACCAGTCGGCGTTCAATTCTGCGAGGGCCGTCAGAATCCCTTCCTGTCGAGTTGCAAGGATCGTTGCAACTTTCCCCCACGGGCGGTTGCCGGCGGAAATGGCCAGAGCGTGCAACCTTCGGGCGGTAGCCTCCCCGGCTTCTCGGGCGCCTCGCAGTTGCCCAACGCGGATTCGATCGGCCGCCACCCGTGCCGACCCAGCCGCCCGGCCGGCCTCGCTGGATGCTGCATCCTGGCTAGCAAATAGCGTGTCTGAGAGTGTGACGATGGCCCCGCCAAGCGATCGTTGAAGCTCTTCCAGTCCAGCGAGCGGATTTGTTCGTGAGGGCCGAGTTCGGGCGATCACCTCGCTTGCCAGTCCGCCCAGGCGCTCCCGCCCGTCTCGCACCTCCCGCGCCAACCCTCGCAGTTCAGTTGCGAGCAAATCCGATGGGAGGTAGGCATCCGCCGGTTCGGGTGTCGCCACCCCAGCGCCCGGCCCCCCCGGCGGGGCTTCCGCGGGCATGGTTCGGGCCAGTTCGAGGAGAGTGTCTGCGAGTTGTTTCTGCTCCCCAAACAGTCGGTCCGGCTCAGAGCGGGTCTGGAGCCTCGCATACAGATCGAGTACCCTCTTTTTGATCGGCTGGCCCGCTCCGCCGACTCGAGTGTGGCTCAACTCCTCGGATTCGCGCGCGAGTCGACGTCTTTCCTCCCCGGATGCATCCGGTTCTGGCGGGGTGCCAAGCGGCGCTGGGGTAAGGCGGGCAGCCCGGAGACGATTATCGCTGAGTCGCTTGAGACGATCGCGATCGGTCTCTCGCCCGTTCAATCGGTCTGCAACCCGGGTCAGGGCATCGGCCGCGGCCCCGACCCGCCGACGGAGTTCTTCCGGCTTCGATCCGTCGCGGAACCCCCCCTCGGCAAGTCGAACAGCGTATTGAGCGTCGTGGAGCAGCGATGGTGCCTCAGGTGTACTGAGCCGAACGAGTTCAAATGCGAGATCCTTTTGGGTCGCAAGGAGCGGTTCCAGCGCCTTCGCTGTGGGGGCGGCACCGAGCTTCACGAGAGTCGTGTTAATGTCCTGTTGGAGATGAGCAAGAGTCGCCGCTATCTCGTCTGCGGGCCTTTGTCCACCCACGGCCTGCCGCAGCCGGTCGAGCTCCCGCTTCGCTGCCGCCAGTGAGGCGAGTGAGTCAAACGGTCGCCCAGCAGTCAGGTCGGCGACGACGGACCGGAGTATGAACACCACCCGGGTGTGGCGAGACTCCAGGCCTGGCAAGTCCAACCCGGCGAGTCGATCAGCCAGTTTCGTTTCCTGTTCCATCACTCCCTTGAGTTTCCGCGCCAGGGCGAGTTGAACCCCGGCATCCGGCACCTGTTTCTCACCAAGCAAGATTAACTCGGCGGTCGTGATGATCGCATCCTGTTCAAATCGAACTGTGTCGAGTTCGCGCCTGGTCCTGGCGAGCCGATCAGCAACCGAGAGGGTCTTGTCGGCTAGACGGGTGAGGGTTGTGGCCGCGTTTGTCATCGCCTGTTCAGCCCCTGTCCCGTCCGCGTCAACACGATCCGCGGCCAGTCGAAGTTGAGTGAGTCCAGCGTCCCGCAGGGCGGTGACTTCCGCGTCGGGAGGAAGTCGGAGCCGTTCGACTCCCTGGAGAATCGCGCGTTGCTCTGCCCGGAACGCTTTCTGGGCTGGCGCATGGAGTCGGTCGAACGGGACGGCGACAAATCGGGTGCGGAGATCGTCCTGCCAGAGAGCGTACTGTCGGGCGGCAACTTTCGGATCTTGTCGTTCAGCAGCCCACCTCTCGAACTCTCCGGCTGTCCGCTCCAGAGACTGAGTGAGTTTCTCCAGTTCTGTCAAAGCGTCAACAATCCTCTCAGAAGCGAGCAGGTCGGTGGCCCGCCGAAGGGTGTTGGAGGGGGGGAGTGTGATCCGACCGATCCGGGCGGCTGTTTCGATCCGAGCGAAAACTCCTGCAGCCCGTTCAACAATACCACCATGAGATCGAATCAACTCATCGAGAAGTGATCGCCGGAGGTCGGCAGAGAGCCCAGCTATCGCGGAGTTGAGTTCCCGAAGGAGTACAGCGAGAGCATGCGCATCAGCGGCCAGTCGGCGTGCCTCCTGGCGGGTCGCTGCGTCTGCCCCCCGTTCGAGTGCGGGGCTCTCGGCGAGGATCCGGCCGAGCCGCTCGAGCATGGCTTCCTGAGACCGCAGGATGTCTGCAGGGGGCATGGCAGCTTCCGTCGTCACCCGAGACGCCAGGGCTCTCTGATCGGCTGCGAGGGCGTCGAGTCGACAGTGGGCGAGTCGGTCTTGTGCGAGTCGGTCGTTACGAATGATCATGCCATCGATTCGTCCGACTGTATCGGTCAGCCGTGAGCTAGTTATAGTGATCGCAGCTTCGCGGTCGCGCGGATTGTCTGTCGCGGCTGACCGGAGTGAATCGGCGGCTGCCCGGATGGGAAGATCGGCAATGTCCCGCAGACTGGTAGCGAGGGGACGGAGATCCGGTGTCAGCGCGGCGTCCCGAGCTGCCGCATGGAGCAACTCGGAGGCCATGCGGATTCTGTCGCGGGTCGACTGGAGCCGGACTCCGTGGTCGATGGGGAGCGGCGATCGGCCTACGGTTTCGGCCCCAATGGCTCGTGCATCCTGAAGAGCCTGATCGATCTCTTTCCTTGCGGAGACAGCCACCTGCCGGACGGCTTGATGCTGGACGAGAATGTCCTGCTCGGCCAGAGGCGGTGCCGACGACGAGAGTTTCAGCTCCGCCCACTCGCGCGGCGGGTAGACCGCCTCCTGAGGGCCGAGTCGGGGTTCCACGACGTTTCGAGTATCCGCCACACAGACCCGGAATCGAATCGTCTCCCCATCCAACACATATCCCGTCAGGTCAAGGGTCGCTCGACCCTTGGCCCGGCCAGTTCTGGCACCTGTCAACGGGATTGGGATTCGAGCCGTTTTTCCCGGGTCAGACGAGAGCGAATACTCGATCTCTGCCGATCCGACTCCGATATCGTCCACTGCCACCAGCGCGACGTCTACCCGCTCACCGGGGCGGATCGTCCGGGGCAGGATAGTCACTCCGGAGAGCTGTTCAAACCGGGGTGGGGTGTCGATGGCGACGTAAACCGGTAAATACGTCTCGGTCTTGATCGCGTTGGATCCAGGTCCCGTCGCCAGGCTCAGCCGAAGTGTCCCGCTCTCCTTGAGTGGCACTGTTGCAGTTGCACCCGTCTGGTCGGATGTGAGTTCGACCGGGACCAACACGCCGCTCGCTGCTCCAGGATTCTCGGTGCGCCAGTCGAGCGTGACGAGACCCGCCGGGCGATCGAATTGGAAACGAAGAGTTGCGACCGAATGTTGCAACCCGGAGAGTTCGGACAGCCCAGTGATCGATGTTGCCGGTAATCTCCCAGCGTACAATGGAGGGACGATCTCGACCGAACTTTGGTCTGTTAGATTCACTGCATCGGCAACTTGAACAATGTGCCGATCACTGACACCGCGGCCAGCTTCGACCCAGTACTCGAAGCCCGTCATCACATTCGGCCGGGTGACGTGGAACGCAGCGCTGCGGTCCCCGGTCATTGGGAGTTTCGTGCTGGGGGCATCCGGACCAGGTCGGAAGACGAGAACCGCAGTCTCGGGGAGGTCGACGGCACTGTGGGCAGGTTCAAGGTAGGCTGAGAGCGTGACTGGTCCGCCGCGGCGGACCACAGGATCTCCCGACGTGACGAGGATCCGGAATGGGACGACCCCAATCGGCCGATGCCACGGCAACGCCACCCGCCGGAGTTGTTCCCCAGACCCGGGCAGCGCAACGGCCATCGCAGTCGCGACCACGACCAGCACCCCAACCCCGGCTGCAATGCGGATCACCGGATGGGCTGGGGCGGCTCGCGCGAAATCCATCCCGCGGCTGCTCAGATCGGTTTCGCGGGCCAGGCTGGCAACCAGTTGAGGCGAGCCGGAGGATGAGTCCGCATCGAGCAGGCTCACAACCGTGAGGAGCCGTTCTCCGAGTTCCGTGAACTGACCTTCTATCCGCTGGGCGAGTTCTGTGAGTGGCACCTCGGTCTGCCAGGGCTGGATGATCAGCCGCCAGACCAGAACTCCCAACAGTCCGATCCACCCGACCTGGAACGCACACCGGGTCCCCATTGCCGGCCGGAACATGACATCAAGGAGGACGAACCCACAGCCCGTGAAGAGGGCTGCGATAATCACCCAACACACTCCGCGAACGACCCGCAATCGTCGGACCCGGTTGCCCAGGGCGACGAGCCGGTATTCCAGGGTAGGAGGCAGTGGAGCCGAACTCATGGGGGGTTTCTGTTTCGCCTGTCGGGTTCCCAACGTTTCCAGTTGCCTGTCATCGACGGGCAGGGAGTCTGTTTCCTTAGGCGAGCGGCAGGAAGAAGTTGACCCGGTGTTAGGAATTGCCCACGTCGGGCCGCCACGGAGGGCGGCCCCTACATCCCCTATGTAGTGGCCGCCCTCCCTGGCGGCCCGGCCTTTCCCTGACCGGTGGTATTCCTCCTTCTGCCGCTCACCTCATCAGTTTACCACGTTTCGTAGCGATTCTCCAAGGAGAGCCCGACGGCACGCCTGGGCTCCTTTCACCCGCATATCCAGCAACCCTTCCTCGGAATAGAAAGCGGAGTGGGGGTTGAGGATCACCCGGTCGTGGCAGGGGTCTGCAGGGTCTCGCCAGGCAACCAGGAGCGGGTGATCGTCCGGTGGAGGCTCAGTTGGGAGCACGTCGATCGCGGCCCCGGCCAACTTCCCGTTGCGAATCGCTTCCGGGATCGCGGTTGCATCGACAGTCCCACCCCTGGCGGTGTTCACCAGGAACGAGCCATCCGACAATAAACCGATCGCACGGGCGTTGACGATCTGCCGGGTGTCGGGTGTCAGGGGGCAGTGGAGACTCACGACGAACGATTGCCGAAGGAGGTCGTCCAGTCGCTCCACACGGCGGACCCCAAGAGCTTTATCGTAGCCGTCTGGCTTGAGTGGGTCGTAGAACGCGACATCCATCCCGAGGGCTTGCGCCCGGACGGCTGCGGCGGTCCCGATCCGGCCAAGGCCGATGATCCCGAACACCCGCCCTCGAAGACGATGGATCGGCGCTGCTTGGGCGTACATCCACGGACCCGAGTTTCGCCGCAGTCGGCTGTTCAGGAAGGTGATCCCGCGAGTGAGTGCGAGCGTCATCCCAATGGCCGAGTCGGCCACCTCCTCGGTCCCGTAGTCGGGAACATTCGCCACCGGGATGTTCCGCTCGCGTGCGAAGATGTGGTCCACATTGTCGAACCCGACCCCACACCGGACAATGAGTTTGCACTGCCGAAGGCGAGCGATGGTGGCTCGTGTAATGGCGATGTTGTGGTAAAGCATCACTGCGTCGGCGTCCTCGACTTTGCCTTCGAGTTCGCTCTCGGCGGTCGCATCAAGGGCAACGATGTCGGCGATCGGTTCGAGGATCTCCCTCTCAGGCTGGAGGGCATCGGTCACGAAATCAGCGATGACAACACGGGCTCGGGGCATGGTGGTCCAGTCTCTACAGGGGAATCGGGCTCTTCTTCAGTGTAGGCGTTCGGCATGTGGAGATTGACCGAGGTACTCGGTTTTGCGACGGGAGTCCTGGCTCAATTCGGGGTTGAACCGGGCCGCCACCCGAGAGCCCCCTCTCCAAACGCATTGCCTCGCAAAGAACTCGAAATTGTCCCTCGCGGATCATTTGGTTGGGGAGTAGGATAAGGAGTTGATTGATCAGTTGGGTCTTGAGATCACCGTGAAATTCTCCGCCCTATCCCCGACGAGTAGAAGACGTTGCTGAAGAATCCGAGGTGATTTCGAGCCAACTGCGCTGACCCTGGCGGCAGAATCCGTTCGTTTTCTCTCCACCAGCCGGTGGGGTGAGCTTAGCTCGCCTCTATGTCGCCGGAGGATCATCCTGGACCGGAGATGAGACCATGCCCACTCTCCAGCTTATCAACGGTCCGCAGGCGGGCACGCGCTGGCCCGTGCTGGGTGACCGGTTGGTGATCGGCCGTATTCACGGTGCTGACGTCGAGCTCAAAGACCCACAGCAGAATCCAGCCGTGAGTCGGAAACACGCTCTCATCACTTGTGTTGGCAGTCAGTGGTACATCGAAGACGGGGATGGGAAGGGGAAAGCCAGCCGCCACGGCACCTTTGTCAACGAAAAAAAGTTACCTTGCCCAGGCCGTCACCGCCTTCGGGACAAGGATCAGATCCGCATCTGCGACTACCAATTCGTCTTTCGCCTTGAGGCCGAGATCGAGTTTTCCGTTGAGGCTTCCGTTGTCCACTCGGACAGCGACCTCCACCTGGAGACCCAGCCTCTGGAGCGGCTCCGCTTGCTCCTGGACATCAGCGCTGTCCTGCGAGGAACTCTGGATGCCGACGGCGTTCTGGACCGGACCCTTGAACACCTGTTCAAGATGTTCCCGCAGGCCGAGCGTGGACTGGTTGTTTTTCGGGAGGATCCCGCCGCACTTCCGGTCATCCGCACGCTTCGCACTCCGAAAGGCGAACCAGCCGATCCGCGTTTCAGCTCCACCGTTGTCCGCCGCTGTCTGGAGAGTCTGGAGGCGGTGCTCGGCAATGACCTGGCTGTCCAGTTCCCCGAGAGTGACAGCATTTACGGGCTCCCCAGTCGATCGCTCATGTGTACTCCATTGTGGACGCCCGACGGCCAGGCCCTCGGTGTGATCCAGCTCGACACGCATGCGGAGAATCGGAAGTTCACCCCTGACGACTTGCGATTGTTGCTGGGAGTCGGCAGTCAAGCTTCGATCGCCCTCAGCAACGCCCGCCTGCACCGCGAGAGGCTGATCCTCCAGCAGCGAGCGCGGGATCTGGAGGTGGCCCAGCAAGTCCAGCGGGCCCTCCTGCCACGCACGATGCCGCAATTGCCAGGATACGGGTTTTACACCTATTACGAGTCGGCGCAGGAGGTCGGTGGGGATTACTACGACTTCGTCCCACTTCCCGATGGCCGGCTTGCCGTTCTGCTGGGTGACGTATCGGGCAAGGGGGTCGCGGCCGCCCTCGTTGTCGCCAAGTTCAGCGTAGAAGCGCGTGTCTGCCTGGAGAACAATGCCAATCCGGCCGCCGCGGTCGACCGCCTGAACACTCTGATGATTCGGGCGGCCGTGCCGGAAAAGTACGTCACCCTTGCCGTTGCCGTCCTTGATCCGGTAACGCATGTCATTGTGGTTGTGAATGCCGGGCACCTTGCACCCCTACTCCTCCGGACTTCAGGAGAAGTGGAGGAGGTCGCTTCGGACGATATCTCCGGGTTCCCGATCGGCTGGGTTGAAGGGATACCGTACCTGTCCCAAGCGGTGCGCCTCGAGCCGGGGGATCGGTTGTTGGTATTCAGCGACGGCGTGAGTGAGGCGATGGGCGCGAACGACAGGCTGTTCGGGCCGGAAGGGATCCGAACCGCCGTTGAGATTGCGGGTGGCTCCCCACTCGCCACCGGCGAGCAATTGCTTCGAGCGGTCAAGCAGCATACCGCGGGATATCCCCAGAACGACGACATTACCGTGGTCTGCTTCGGGCGGTCGGCGGGCTGAGGAAGATGCCAGGAAATGACCGACCAAGATCATGGGGGGATAGGGGTAGG
>PLDW01000375.1 GCA_003136315.1 Gemmataceae bacterium
GGCAACTCAGGCCTGAGTTGCCCGGCCTGACCGACGCATACCCAAACGTAAGTTGAGCGATCGAACTGACCGCAAAAGGACCGCGAAGTGACCGATAGCGAGCGTCAAATCATCGTAGCGATTGAGATGCTACGGCAACAGATTGAGAATACGCCGCTCGCCATGATCCAAACATGGCAGATGTACGGTAACACCGTCGCAGCCCCTGCGTCCGCACCGGTTGCCGCGGCGTCCACACCGCCCGGCGGCATTGACTCCCTCGCGAGTCTTGACGTGGGGTCAATCAACTCGGCAATGAAAGCCGCGGCGAAAGGCTGGCCGCTATTGATCCAGCTACTCAACGCTCTGGCGTCACGATCGGCCGCGCATTTTAACACTGTCGAGAGCAACGACAAGCAACTTGCGGCCGGGAACCTGAAGGCGTTACCCGCGAACGATACTCGCCGGGTCAACGTCACGACACCGAACAAAAACGCTACGTACCCGTCACCACAAATGCCAACGCCGCCATCAGACAGCTTGATTGCGCGTCTGTTGGCTAAGTTGCGTCTCGGCGTGCGTACCGCAAAGAAGCGGGTCAAAGCCAACGTTAAGCGATTCAAGCGACGGGGTGCAGTCAACTACACCACTGCTGAAATATACAAGGGCGCAAAGAAGGCTCGCAAGGGCATACAGAAGGGGGCGCGGGTTGTCGCGAAGCATGTCAAGAGTACCGTTAAGCATCTCAAGCCACATGTGAAACGTGCGGCGGGCATCCTCAATAAGCGGCTCGGACGCGTCGTGCGGGGTGTCACGCCGCGCGTCAAGAAAGTGGGCGGGATGGCTATCAGCAGCCCGATAGCAATGCTTGTTACGACGTTAATGGGTGCGATCGGCCCGATACGGATCATGTCTGACACCATGTCAGCCGTGACGAGCGGGTTCGGCACGCTCGCCGCGGCCGGTCGCATTCTCGGCGCGACGCTGGGACCGCTCTTGCTGCCGGTCACAATGGCGCTGTCAGTCGGCATGTTGTATTTGTCAGATTTGCTTGAAGACACGGTATTCAAGGCACTTGACGAATCTGGCGATATATTCGACATGTTCCTTGACGCCGTTCAATCGGGCGCGGAAGCAATGGCGGACTTTGCGAATAGCGATGCCATGAAGATGTTTCGCGCCGGCTCGTATGTGGTGGGCGGGCAAGGTGGCGTCAATCAATTCACTGGCGAAGCGGACGAAGAGCGTACCGGCGTCCGTGGATTTATCGACCGAATGAATGCAGCGTTTTGGAATCTGGCGGACGGCACCGCGCTTCCCGGTCACGGGCCGCGAAGCGACACTAATGAGGAGCGGCCAGAGAAGTTTCAAGAAGCGTTGCGGATGACAATTACCGAGACGCAACGATCAATGATGCCAAAAGCGCAGCTATTCAATGACTCGCGTTCGTTCGGCAAATCCGCTCAAATGGCGGGGCTGAATGGCTCGCCATTTGAACAGAAGATGCAAGAGAAGCTGACAAAAGCCGTGGAGCATCTACAGAAGCTCGCCGACCGTGACTTGGGACCGCGATTCCCGGGCGACACTGGCGCGGGGGATTATCGCAACCTGATCGGAACCGGCGGCTCGATGGGGGATTTCTAATGGGAACCGGGGTCGCGTTTCGTCGGCGGTTGTTGTCCGTGATGCTAGACGCGATGATGCCGTATCTCGCGCATGGCGGGGATATTGTGGACGGTGACGCAATGGTTCTCGCCATGAAAAGCGAGGCCACAAAGTTCATGCTCGCCAAGTTCGCCGCGGCGACCGATATCGCGCAACTTGAGTTCTTGCGGCGGGCGGGCCGCGAAGTGCGCCCGGGTATCGAGTGGCTGGCCCATGTCGCCATACGGGGCGGGCTGATAACTCGCGTCATCGAACACGGCCGGTTGCGGCGATTCGACTCCGCACCGCCGACCTGTGAAGCCTGTGACATGCGATCCTGCGACCGGTGACATATCGGCAACGCCCCAACACACGTTGGGGGAACATCCCCGCGCAGAGGATCACGACAATGGCCGGCCCACTCGTTCCCTACTCCGACGAAGAAATCGAGGCATTCGAGTTACAGGAACTCGGCGTTGCCGATGGCTCATCTGGCGTTATCAACTTTGAAATCGACCATAACTACGGCACGCGCATGTATCGGTGCGCGTGGGAGTGGCGTTATGACGTTGCAGCTTATCTACTCGGCTACAGCGCGTTATATGTCGATGGTAGCGGCAACACGAAGCTTTCGCGATTGATGCCCGTACCGTTCGACGATTCACTGCCGAACGTCATCGCGGCGCAGATATCTGACATGAAAGGTATGCAGTGGGTCGGCCGCGACAACAACGGCGACACCCAAACCAACGTATTCACGTGGGCTCTTTTCACTGTACGCTATTGGAACCCGCCCTATGAACTCGCGGCCGATGGCGATATTACATCTGAGCTAGATCGCTATTGGCAATTTCCTGCGAAGACCCGCACGTCCGGCGATGTTCTTCAACTCCCAGGCAATACGCTGTTCTACCGCACGCCGACCGGCGCGGGCAATGCGAACGGGAAGCCTACCCAAGTTGGAGCGCCAGTAACGTGTCCAACCGAGACCGTTTTTGGTGTATGGAATCGTCTTCCCGACGCTGCGTTTGACATCACTAGCAACTTATACATACGACTGTATCAAGGAACGTTCACGGCTGGCGTGTCCGACGGCTATCCGTATCTTGGCACAATTAACCGCGCAACCTTCCAGGGACGTCCGCCGGGCACGCTCCTTCTCAACGGGTCGAATCCCGTGTGGCAGCGTTCACCTTCGACCGATGATTACGAATGGACGTTAGAATATGAGTTCATATACAAGCCGCAAGGATGGAACTTCCTGTTCTACTTCGACGCCGCCGCGGGGAGCCCGGGTAGCGGGTGGTGGTTCGTGTCCCGTCAGGGATTAGGTTACTTTGCCCCTGGGAGCGTTCCGGACGGTGCTTCGCTCTACGTAGAACGCGAATTTGCAAACCTTGTCAGTGTGTCATAACCCTAACGTGAGGCAATGCTATGCCGATCTCTGAACGAGTCATGGAAATCAGCGGGGCGGTAGAAGTAGTCCGCGACCTCATCCGCGGGGACCGTGAACGTCGCTTGAACGTGGCCCGTGCGATTGAGGAGCACCGGGCGGGACTGCAAAACCCGATTGAGCGGGTGTGCGACATGCTCTTGAGGGAGCGGCGTGACTCTCACCCCTCCCCGGAACTCGTGGCGGTCTTCAGTGGGGAGATCCTTCCATACCTGAAGACGATCACAGACCCGGACATCGCGGCGAGAGTGTTAATCGCCTACCTGAACAACGCAATCCACAACGTCGAAGCGGCTGGGTCGATCGACGCTTACCTTGACGCCGCGAAGCAGTGGCTGAACCAATTGAGGAGAACGAGCCGTGAAACGTCGTGACCATCGCCGGGCCGAACGTCAGGCCGCAGACCGCAAAGCGGCCCTCTACCGTACCCGACTCCGCGACGCAATCGTTCGTGAGACTTCGCTCTGTCTCGCGGGGCGAACCGATGTTCACGTTGACGAAGTTATAGCCGCGGGCGGGCGGGCAATCGACGCCTTCATTGCAAGCGCGTCGGATCGGGAGTTAGCGGTTAAAGTGGTGGGCCAGTTCACGGGAGATGCCATGAAGGATACGAGCGTCCGGAGAACGGCGGATGCGATGTACTACGGCAAGGGCGGTCGGTTCCCAACTGCCACTTCGCCAGTCTGACCACGACGGCCCCCGGTCACTTCGACCGGGGGGCATCGGGCCGGTTCACGCTCGCCTAGCGGCCCGGTGAACCTTCCGCAGTTCGGCGAACGCTCCCAAGAGGATTCCCGCGATAACCGCGGGGTCGCCGTCGTCGGGGTTGGGCAGGGTGTCCGCAAGCTGGCGAGCGCAGAGTGAGGCGTAGCGGTCGGTCGGGACACCGTCCGGGGTCGTGAGAGGGTTCGCCGTACCGTAGCTTGGGGGCACGAATTCGAGCGGCGCGTCTTCGATCCACGCCGCGATAGTTACGGCGCCCCCCATCGGGATTGCGGCGTCGTACCCATCGACATCATCGAACGTCCGGGGCGTGGCGTAAAACTCGTTACCGGTGAAGATCGAAGCGGCCATGACAGGTATCCTTGTGAGGCGGGGGGCTCGGGCGGGGTGGACTAGATGTATGCTATGTGTGGGCTAGTCCAATGTCAAGAGTGGAATAGGAAAATACTTTCCGCTTGCTTTGACGGGCTAGTTCGGTTACGATGTGGTGGGCGGACGTTCCACACGTAGGGGACCAGACATGGCGGGCAAAGAACGTAGGGTTCGCGATGGAACTCAAATCAACTTCCGCGCCAGTGCGGCAACGGTTGAACTGCTTAAATCTCTCCAGCCTGTAGCGTCGCAACGATTGGCAGGGTTCAGTGCGGTTGGTCGCACCGTGTCCGTGGCGGAGTTGGTACATCTGGCGTTGCAAGCCCTGAAACGGGAGTACGACGCATCCCCGGCGGACTCGCCGAAGCCCGCCGGGGCACCGCCGACCGCGAGCTAGACCACTAACATCGGCACACGAAGGGACAACACCAAAGTGACAGAAATGACTAACAACGATCCACTTTCAGAGATGGACCGGGCAATCGTGGCGGGACGTTTGGCCCGTCGGCCCGTTACCGAAATCGCCCTATCGATTAACCGCAGCACAGAATGCGTTTACCGGCGGCTCCGGACGCCAGCCGTTCGCGTCGCCCTGGCAGACGCGAGGATGGAGGACGTGCAACCCCTGTTAGATCAAGCTCGGAACGAAGTACAATCGTCGATCACGACGCTAGCCGCGATACGGGATAACGCCCAATCCGCAACGGCCCGCATAAGAGCCTGCGAAGCAATCCTGGGTTGGTGGCGTTCGCTATTGGAGTTGTGCGAAATCTTGCCACGACTCGCGGCGTTGGAGGCCGCGACGGGTTCCGGCGCGAAAGAGAACGGCGACGATGCCGAGTCGTGGCGGGGGGATGGCGAGTGATTCGGCGGCTTAGGGCTCCAGCGGGGGGAGACGGGCGGAGGTCCAACCGTCGTAGGTGTCTCGGATCGCTTCTATCGTATCCAAAATCCGCGTTCGTTCCTCCTGCGTAACGTCCTCATGCCAGAGCATCGCTAAAACTCGGTACATTGCGCGGGACTTCGACGATAGAAGTTGGTCGGGTTCCAGCACTAAGGGGTTCGACGAGCCCGCGCACCGAATCAAGGTTGCCGTCCATTCTCGGGTAGACTCATCCGTAACGCCCCGGGGAAGTTTCCTAGTGCTTTTGGCTTTGCGTTTGGGCTTGCGTGCCGGGACGGGTGCGGATTCGACTTTCAGCGTGGCGTCGGCTTCGGCGTTGGGTATGGCTTCGGCCGCAATTTCAGCTTCCGCCGCTTCGATAGCCGCCTCAAGCAACTGTCGCGCCATCTCACTAACGGTGTGACGCCGACGCGCCGCGAGGGCATTCAGTCGGGGTCGTAAAGCGGGGTTGATTCTGAATCCCAACTGGTCTGATCGGGGCATGACGCCTTCCGCAATGTGGTGCGTTCGGTCCCTCTTTCCACGTTTAGCGATGCACCGCAACGCAGTCAACGCTTTTTGCTCGGCAGCCTCAAGCACAATTTGTAATACTTCCCGCATGACATTACACTACATCCTGCAATTCATGTGGGGCGGGAGACAGCTAACGTGGGAAGGTTGATATGACGTGATTAGTCCAACGCCTACCTACGTTGCCCCGGCGCGTGCTATTCGGTAGGTTGCGTGGGGTCATTCAGCCGAAAGGCGTGTACGTGGGAAATCGCTCGTCATGACAATGAAAATGAAACTCCTCTGCGCGGCGACATGCTTCGGCGTCGTCGCTTCGGTGTTCGTCGGGGGGCTCATGATCGATCGCGCCCTTCGGCATCGAAACGCCGAACCGATCAACACTGATGAGGACGTTGCAGCGTCGGAGCCTGACCCGAAGCCCTGGATTCGTGGTCATACTCACGTTCAAGTTGCGACAGCGGAAGATTTCACGGAAGTGGACACGCTCTTGGTAACGGTTCTCGTCGAATGCACCGATCCCGGCCGCAAGGTGGCGTTTCGCTCGTGGGGTCGGTCGGCGACCGCAACCGATAGCCGTGGCAAGGCGTGCCCGCTGCGACCGGCGAACCTGAGTATGCACAAAGCCATCAGCTTCATTAAAGACTCGCTAAGTGCAAAATGGGGATACGGGACGGGTTCCGTTACGTCGGACCGCCCACGGTTTGAGATGATTACCTTTAGCCGCCCCGCGCCCGCCGCAACATATCTTGACGTGTCTCTCAACGCGAAACAGGTGGGCGAATCCGGCACGATTCGATTCCGTATCCCCCGCGAGATGTGGGCAGCGAACTAACATGGTGCGGGGGCTTACGACCCGCACGGAGAGAACCGCTCAACCATGATACGACCGTCGATGATTGGCGTAGTGTCATCCGACGCGATCCGGTAACTATTTTCTAGCACAATCCGAAGTCTCTCTTGACGATGGCCCGCCGCCGTCCGTATACTGCTATTGTGGTGATGACGAATGACGCGAACGGGAGACGGAAAATGACCCTCACGAATGCAATCTTGGATCGGGTGGCGGAACTGCGAGCCGGGTACTTCGCCGTAATCGTGGGCAACGCGAACGGGAACCCGGAAAGCACGGAACTGGAGTACGCGATTTACCAGCGATTGGGGCGGCTCGAAACCTACCTTGAAAGCCGCCGCGACCGATGAGACGGCCTGAATCGCCCGGGGACCGCAACCCGGGCGGACCGCAACCGCGCTCGCCCGTCGCATCTGACCCGTTCGCCCGTCTCATCACACTCCAGAGGCCACAATGGCAAAATCGAGCAAGCGGAAAGGTCGCCGCGCACGCGGGACCGGGACCATCTTCAAAAGCGAAGCCCGGAAGGTGTGGATTGGTCGAAAGACGGTCGGCAAGAACGCGAAAGGGAAGCCGGTCCGTGTGGAGGTGTGGGGCGACACTCAGGCCGAAGTGGTGAAGAAGCTCGCCGCCGCGGTTCCGCCGGGGCCGGAGACGACGATAGGCCAGTGGGCGGATCGGTGGATGGCGTCAATCGACGTTCGCAAGGCGACCGTTCACGTCTACGGTAAGAGCGTGCGGCTTTACATTACCCCCGCGCTCGGTCCGATCAAGGTAACGGACTTGACGCCAAGCCGGGTTGAGGCGTTCGGCGTCGGGCTGGTGAAGGATGGACTCCAGCCCACCACGGCCCGGCTGGCCGTGTCGCATCTTCGCACCATGTTGATGGCCGCGGTTCGCGACGGGTTGATTCCGGTGAACCCTTGCACCACGGCCAAAAAAGTGCAGTCGAAGGGGGAGGTTAAGAAGCTCAAGCCGTTCACGCTGCCCGAACTTGTCCGGATCATGGGCCACGCTCCGAAGTACAGCGCCGGGGGGCTCGTGTCGTTGCTCGCCGCGTGCGGGTGTCGAGTAGGCGAAGGGATGGGGTTAGACGTGACTGATTTCGACCCCGCCACGGGCTTGCTGTCGATCTCGCGAACCTACGACGCGAGGCATGGCGTCGGCCCGCCGAAGTCCCGCCACAGCGTTCGGACGATTCGAGTCCCGGTGAATGTCGTTCCGGTCCTCAAAAACGCCATCGGCATGCGAACGGCCGGCCCCCTGTTCGCGTCATCGCCTGGCAACCGCCACGTTTTGACATCGGTTCGCGATGCGTGGCGTCGAACGTGCCGTGATCTAGGTATCGAGTTCCGGAAGGTCCACCAGCTTCGTCACAGCGTCGCAACCGTGTTGGTGTCGAAGGGCGTCCCGTTGGGTGATGTGGCGAAGTTCCTGGGTGACACGGTCGAGACGGTGGTGAAAACGTACCTCCACCCGGCCGGAACTGATCCGACCGACACTCTCGATACGCTGTACGGTGGCGTCCAGGATGGGGAACAGGTGGGCAAGGTGGGATGATATCGCCATAAGTGCCTTGCCAGTCGGCGGTTACGCTGCACCGGTCAGGCTTCGCCAGTGAGCCGACGCTGGGCACCCCACACCATCCACGTGAGCCCGAGAAACGGTAGCAACAGGACGACGTTCACCAGCCGCATGGACCCATCCTGACGCTTTCCGAAAACGCCCGGCCTCGCCCCGGCATACGCGATCACAACGCCGAATAGGCTGGCTGCGGGCCACAACAGACCCCACGCCCACCCCCCAACACTCACGGCGAACCAGGCGGTCAACCCGGCCAGGACAAAGAACACGACACTGGCCGCGCGTGCCATCGATCTCTCCTGTGGCCTGTCAACACAGGGCGTCGGGTGTACACCCGACTGTATCCCAAAATTAACACGCTTTGCGCTTCGTGTCTCGATCAGATGTCCGTGTCAGCGTAAAATCAATTCGCAAAGCCTGTCCTCTACATCACTTCCGTGATTACCCGATGATCGCTCCTGACCACGGCTCACTGCGGCACGCCGGGTGCTTGAAGCGAGCATCACGTAGGCTCCGTTGGAATCCCGCCACGGCGCATAGACTCCACCCCCTCGGAGTGTCGTTTCATGTTTGTCCGTCCTATTGCTGCATCTCCACGCGCCAGGTTCGTGGCCACAGCCATCGTCACCTTGACAGGTCTGTTGATCGGGTCGTCGCGAGCCGCTGCGGGCACCGTGGACCTTCAGTTTGATCAGACGACCGGAACCTCGGCGGTATCGATCAAGTACACCATCGGTGGGACGACGACAACCGAATCGGCTGTCCCCGGGCCGTACTACTGGCATCAGGTCGGCTCCCCTCTAAATTCCTCGTTCCCGAACTCAGTCACGACCTTCTGCGTCGAGCTGAACCAGTACATCTCGACCGGGAACCAGTACACGTACACCAGCACCGCGCTGGCCTCCCAGTCCGGGGTGACCGCACTGGAGGCGACGGACATCACCAAGCTCTGGGGCGCGTACTACAACGCCTCTGCCTGGGACAACACGTCTTTTACCGGTTCGCTCCAGTCGACCGCTTTCCAGTTGGCCTTGTGGAAACTGGTCTACGACGGTGGAACAAACCTGAACCTGACATCCGGTAACTTCGTGATCCCGGGAGCCACGGCCTCCAGCCTGAACAACACCACGACCGCCGATGGGCTCGCCCAGACCTGGTTGAACGCGCTCGCGGGAACGTCCAGCTCGATCTTCTCGACCAACTTCTCGGGCGAGCAACTCGTGTGGCTGAGCAACTCGTGGTCCCAGGACCAACTGACGATGATTCCGAGTTCCACCCCGCCCACCGTTGTTCCGGCCCCACCGGGGTTGGTTCTGGCTGGAATCGGCTTTCTCGGACTGATCGGCCGGTCAGTCCGTCGTCGGAAGGTGGCAGCCCCGACCGCAGCGTGATCGCCCCTCCTGAACGGGTGAGCCAGCCCGGACCCGGGGACGAAGAGTCCCCGGGTTTTTTCGTCTCACCTTGAGGGTGGCCAACGTCCGAACGTGAGGGGATTGCCGGCAAAACCCGCGCGTAATCCGCGGATCGGGTCTGGACAGCATTGGGTCGAGAGTGGAGGATACTACTAACATCGTCCTCTCGCTCCACCCGAGGTCGGTATGCGTCGCCGTTCCGCCTTCACTCTGATCGAGCTTTTGGTGGTGATCGCGATCATCGCGATCCTGATCGGCCTGCTCCTTCCCGCCGTTCAGAAGGTCCGCGAGGCCGCCGCTCGCGCCAAGTGCCTGAACAACCTCAAGCAAATCGCCCTCGCTGCCCACAGTTATCACGACTGCTACGACCGATTCCCGGGAGGAATCGATCTCAGCACACGCTACACCAGCGTGTTCGTCGAACTGCTGCCGTACATCGAGCAGAATGCCCTCTACAACCAGTGGGATTTCACAACCTGGGCGAACAACTACGCCGGAGCGAACGATCCGGCGGGGACGATTATCCCGATGTATCTCTGCCCAAGTCAAGCACTCCAGAACCCGCTCCCGGCGGGATCCGGGACCGTCGCCCTGACCACCTACGGGGGGAACGGCGGGACCAAGGCGTTTCCCCCGGCCCAGGCCACGATGGATGGCATGTTTTCGACCACCGGTCCTGGATCGCTTCCCCAACCGAACCAGACAGGAGTGACCATCCTGAGTGTGGCCGACGGCACATCGAACACAATCCTCTTTGGTGAGAGGCTTGTTGGAGATCCGGCCCTCGACTCGTACCTGCTCGCCCCACTCACACCAACCCCAACAAACCCACCGATCCAGTCGGAAACCGGATACTGTCTGTGGGCTCCACCACCGACCGAGAACGCAGCCGGCGGGCTGATGAGCGCCCAAGCACCAATCGACTGGGTCCAACAGACCGCCTGGATCCCGCCGTCGTCGCCGGGGCCTGGGTTGCCCCCTCCGACGCCGCCACCGGTTCCGTGGGGTCCGCTGAGTATCCTCTGGTATGCCAGACTGGGCGCCTACGGGAGCTTCCACATCGGTGGCGTGAACGTCGCCATGACCGACGGAAGCGTCCGCTTCTTGAACGTCACAACCCCGGTCACGACGCTGGCGATCTTGAGCACCCGCAACGGCGGGGAAGTCGTTCCATCGCAATGAGTTTAAAGTTTAAAGAGTTTAAAGTTTAAAGGGGTTAAAGTTACCATTCATTAACTTTAACCCCTTTAAACTTATCCCACTTCACTGACGATCGTAAGCACCCGTGACGGCGGTGAAGTGCTTCCGGAGGAATCAGTTTCAAGCTACCATTCTTTAACATTAAACTTTAAACTCTTTAAACTTTAAACTGATAAACCGGAGGCTCCGATGCGTTGCCTGCACTCGTTCCTGGTGCTTCTCGTTGTCGCTGGCACCGGTGTCGCCCAGCCCCCACCCCGCACGCACACCATCACCCCGGACGATTACTCCTCGATTGCGGTCCCGACCGAACTGGCTGTGTCACCGGACGGGAAACAGGTTGCGTACTGCCTGGCGACCTGGGACACCAAGGCCGACAACCGACGGACCGATTTGTGGGTCATGGCGGCCGACGGGAAGTCGAAGCCCCGGCCGCTCACCACCGACCGGGCCAACGACCGGCACCCGAAGTGGAGCGCGGATGGGAAAGCCGTGTACGTGCTCAGAAACCATCGGCAGGACGGTAAGAAGGAGCCACCGTTTGATGGTAGCACCCAGGTGTGGAAGGTGCCGGTCGAGGACGGAAAGCCAACCGCAGTCACGTCGATCAAGACCGGGGTGAGCGGATACGACTACGCCCCTGCGGCCGACGCGGTGTTCTACACGGTCGATGATGAGACGACCGACACGGGCGATTTCGCAAAACTCCGGGCGAGGTACGACACCCTCGAATATGGCCACGGGAAACGAAAGGTGTCGGAGGTCTTCCGGTTGGGTGGGGGTGAGGAGAAGGCCGAGAAGGTCATCGCAGAGAAGCGATACATCCGTGGGTTCGCAGTCACCCGGGACGGGAAGCGGGTGGCGATGATCTCGGCGCTCGACGATTCGGTGCTGAAGTCCGAGGGTGAATCGCGGGTGGACGTGTGGGAAGATGGGAAGGTCGTCACCCCCCCTACGGAAGCGTACCGGAAGAAGGCGGCCTCCCCGTGGGCCTGGCTGGAATCACTGACCCTGAGCCCGGACGGCAAGCAATTCGCGTTCTGCGCGATCTTCGACGGCTACCCGGCGGAGGTGGTGGTTGGCGGACAGGGGAGCGACGGGCAGTGGTCCACCCGGCTGCTGGATCGAGCCGCAGTTCATGTCAGGGGTTACGGCACCCCACTCCACTGGCTCAGGGCAGGGCCACAACTTGGCGGTCTGGTGGAATCCCAGGGGTCGGTGGCGCGCGTGGGATTCTTGACAGGAAAGAGTGACAGTCTCACCGGTACGATCGGGATCACGTTACCATCAGTCGTGGTTTCTGCATACGACTCCGTCGCCACCACTGCTGGCCCTCAAGAATTCATGGTGGTCGCGACTCCGACCGAATTCGCCGAGATCGGGACGTACACTGGCAACGCCGATTCGCCCTATCGGACCCTGACTGATCTGAACCCCCAAACCGCCACCTGGAAGCTGCCTTCGGTCCGACACGTTACCTGGAAGGCCGCGGACGGAACCGAGGTCGGCGGCGTTCTCGAACTGCCCCCCGACTTCAAGAAGGGTGACAAGAAACTCCCCCTGGTGGTCGCGATCCACGGCGGGCCAACCACGGCCACCCACACGGAACTGACGTTCGACCCACACAACGGTCGCCTCTACTTCTCCGCCCGAGGGTATGCCGTCCTCTGCCCGAATTACCGCGGGTCGACCGGTTACGGAGACAAATTTGTGACCGACCTGATCGGCCGGGAGAACGATATCGAGGTGAAGGACATCCTCGCCGGAATCCAGCACCTGATTGCCGAGGGGATCGTCGACCCCGACCGGGTCGGGGTGATGGGGTGGAGCAATGGCGGGTATCTCACCAACTGCCTGATCTCGCTCAAGGACTCGCCGGTGAAATTCCGGGCCGCCAGCAGCGGGGCGGGGATTGTGGACACCGTCGCGGAGTGGGGGTTCAACGACGAACCGGCTTACCCGCGTGTGTTCAAGAAGGGGCTCCCGTGGGAGACCCCCGATGTCTACAAGAAAACCTCACCGACCTACCAACTCGGGAATGTCAAGACGCCGACTCTCATCCACGTTGGCGGCGGGGACGAACGGTGCCCGCCGGGACACAGCCGGATGCTGTATCGGGCACTCAAGGAGTATGTGGACGTGCCGACCCAACTCGTCGTCTACCCCGGCGAGCCGCACGGCCTCACCAAGTATTCGCACCGCAAAGCCAAAATGGAGTGGGACCTGGCGTGGTTCGACAAATACCTGCTGGGAAAGAACTGAAACGGACGGAACCGATCCCCCAACCTCCATCCCTGGGAGGGACCGACCGACCCCATTGAGTTATTTGGCACCCCCTTTGGTTGTGACACTGGCATGTCACTGTCGTGAGTTGAGATGCCGACGAAAGAACCATCCCGGTGCAGCCGAGTGATCATCCAGTGTATCAATGTGAGTCGAGGGTGCCAAGAAGTGCGTCAGAACGGCCCTTCAGGCCGTCCCAGGGGGTTCGTTTTTTCTCAAGGCGATGGGCATGAGAGCGATTCGGCCGTGGCTTGCATGAAGCGACGATGTTGGACTATCGCTGGGCTGTATGCCTGCACTAACGATCCTTCTTCTTCTCCAGCTCCTGAACTCGTTTTTCCAGCCGTTCCAACCGTTCCAAAACCGCATCCAGTTTCTCCTCGGCTGTGAGTTGTCGCGTGATCCGTAACTCGCCCTTGGTCTCCCAGCGGTAAGCGTTTCCCGGCTTGGCGGGCTGTAAGGTGTAGGCAACGTCGCGGGCCATCCGGGAAAAATCCTCCGGAGGTATGACGATTTCAAACTCCCGGATGCCCCCAGACTTGAGCGTAATGAACAGTCCGGACGCCTGACAATGAAGATCCGGTTGACCCTTGGCACGGAGGACGAAGTTGCCGTCGGCCTTCTGGAGGAATGGCCTGTACTGGATGTAGTCTCCCGCGTCGTCGAGCCATTCTTCGACATGAACGAAAAGGCGGCCGTTCCCCGGCCCGGCGGTGTTCTGAGCGGAGCGAACGGTCTCCGGAGCGTCCTTGGCGTCGGCCCAGTACAGTTTGCTGATGGTGAGCCGCTTGTGTTCCGGCGCCGGCACGTTTGGCACCTCAGCATACTTACCGAAGTGATCGTTGATCGACATCGTGCGGTAGGGATTGCTGTGTCGGAACACCTCATCCCGTTTGCCGAGCGCGTACCGTTCTCCCCACGTGGCGGCCAGTCCCGCTTCGCTCAGGTCGTTGAACGTGTGGACATGAATCATCAGCCCGAAATAACGCGAGTCGAGGACATTTTGCCCGAGCGTGGTGTAGTTGAGCCGACGCCAGCGGTGACCCACGAACACTTCCAGGTACGTGTGGCTAGCGTAGCTGTTCCCGGCGGCGGACAACCCGTTTGATATCGTTTGGCGGATTCGATGGTGCGTCAGCCCGTTCTGAGCGAGTTTCATCTGCCCCGGGTCGGAGGCATCGACCAGGGGGATCGTGCCGATGATGCGTGTCGGAATGCCGACAGCACGGAGTATCGTTGCCTGAGCCACGGCAGCCGAGGTGCAGGTGCCGTATATCTTGCGGTAGAACATCTCCCTGCCGAACAACTCGTGAGCGAACTGCTCCTCGTCGGACCAGTTCGGGTCGCCCTTCTCCCGCTGGAACGCCTTCTCCAATCCCGGGCGCACTGCCGCTTTGCCGTCGAAGAACTGCACGAAGTTGGTGCAGAACATGGTGCGGTGTTTCGACCGCCCGTAGAACCAGCGGGACACACGTTCGACCACTTCCTGGTCGGTGAGTTTGTCCGGGTCGATGCCGGCCTGGGCCAACTCGGCCACCAGATCCTTGCGCATCTTTTCGTCCCAGTTGGTCGTGATACCGGGCGCGAGAAACTCCTTCATGCCCGCGTAGTCGCTTTTCCAGTGAGGGTTGGCTGTGATCGCAGCGGCATTCGTATTGAGCGGGTAGAGGACGACCTCAAGTTCCGCGTACTCCTTCGTCTCTTTCAGCACTCGCACGTCCTGATAGTCGTCGTTCAGTGTCTTGAGGTTGTAAGGCGGTATGACGCGAATGACCGCGCGGATGCTGTAGGTGAACTCGCGACGCTGATTCGGATCGCTGTCAGCGACTCCCTTCCCCGCGGTGTCCTGCTTCTTCGGATCTGTGCAGTACTTGTGGATTTCCTGAAAGTCGGACAGGCCGTCGCCGTCGGAATCCGTTTCGGCGCCACTGGGCGGTGCCGTCGCGGCGACGGCGGTTCCGAAGAGAACGACAGCCCAGAAGGGAGAGAGCAACAACCAGGACGGGATGACCCACCGCTTTTCCCACTTCGTGCCCATGAGTCTGTCTCCGTTTGCCGAACAGCGAATCTGAGCGACATGCGGACCCGTTTGAGGTCCGACCCCGTGCGAGACTTGGCGCGTTGCTGCTGCGAAGGGTTCAGCCGCTCGGCGGGCCATGAGAGCGGTTCAGGCAGCCTTTGGTCGGAGGACCGACGACTACTGCTACTGCCCGGGGAAGTGCAATTTGCGGAACTCCTCCTGCTCCAGATTCGTCCTGTTCCACTGTTGGTCGAACTCATTGTGCTTCTTCTGCATGTCCATCCAGCCGGGGAGCCACAACCCAAAGAAGAAGATCGCCGCAATGATCGCACCGATCACGATCATACCGACCGCCAAGGGTCTCCCTCCAATTACCCCGCGATTGCAGTACAGACAAACCCACGCATCCACTGGGATCAGCGCAGAGCAGTAGGGACAAGGTTTGGCCGGACCCTGGGTCGGCGGCTGGACTGTGCGATTCAGTTCAGCGGGCTCAGAGGTCGTGGAGCCAGCCGGCACGACCCACTCGCCGCAGAACTTGCATTTCTTCGCCTCTACGGGGATGTCCGCCGTACAGTACGGGCACTTCTTCACGACAGTCACCTCCAGTAGCCGAACGACTTGGTCGCCTGCCCGAAACCGCCTCAGCGGTGAGGGTCAAGTGCAGCAGCGGGATACATCGCATGGTCGCGTTGGTGATTGGCTGAGATCATCGACCTGTCGCGGCAGCCGACCTTCCAACCACTCGACGCAGTGGTCAGGTGTAAAAGACGGGTCGGTGGACTCAACGACCCACGACAAAAACTCAACACCGCCATTCAAGTATGGAGGCGGCGACACCGGCATGAACACGGTCGGCAGCCTCTCCTCCACTGAAACGTAGTTCAGGACATAACCCAACTCCTGAACGTGCCGCCACGCTAGCGGGTGGTTCGTGTCGAGCGAGAACTTGACCCACCAGTTGCCGTTATCGAACGTACCCCGCCCGATCGACTTCCGGCCCGCCGGCAACCGAATCGCCGGGAGCCGTTCCAGGAACGCGAGCAGCTTGTCGAAATCATGCTTCGCGCTCACGGTGCCATCCTTCGCCGAACGCAAAAGAATCTCTGTGACGCATACTGGAGCGATCGAGTCCGGGTGGGAGGCTGAGGCCCGCGTCAGACAGATTCCTGTCGGACTCACCCACCTTTGGAGCCCCGGCGAGGCGATCCACTCTGGGGATTCGACCAGGGCCAGTCGCATTACCTCCCCATTTCACCCCCCGCGGCGACCTGGTGCAACCCTCTTTTCACCGCACGGGATACAATTTCCTCCCTCCACCCGGGGTGCTTGGGCCCGGTCGACCTCGACGCGGGGCCAATCTCACCCCCGGCGCGGGCGGGTGAGTTCAACAACGCGATTGGACGACCTTTGCGGGTGTGCGACATGGTCTG
>PLDW01000106.1 GCA_003136315.1 Gemmataceae bacterium
CCACGATCGTGACGCCCACACCCTTTAGCAACCCTCTTCAGAACGCGCTTGCACCGACCCACCCCGATCCGGGATAATTGAGTTTGCCCTCCGCACCCCCCTCCGCACTCCACCGCGTCCGCGAGACCCGCGCATGTCCCACCCCACCGTCACCCGTCGGGCGATCCTCCGCGCCGGGGCCGTCGGCCTCACCGGGCTGTCACTTCCGCACGTCCTCCGAGCGGAAAAGGAGGGACCGCCGCGCAAGGCGACTGCAAAGAGCGTCATCATGCTCTTCCAGTTTGGAGGGCCATCACACCTGGAGACGTTCGACGCCAAGCCGGACGCGGCCGCCGAGGTCCGCGGTGAGTTCAAGGCGATCCGCACCAAGACCCCGGGGCTGCTGGTCACCGAACACCTGCCGAAGCTCGCAGCGCGGTCCAACCTGTACGCCGTGGTGCGGAGCGTGACGCACAACAAATCGTCCCACAACTCCGGAGCGTATTACTCGCTCACCGGCCGCGAACCGCTCATCGACATCGTCACCGCGAACGCTGCGGCCACCGACTTCCCGCACCCCGGGTCGATCATTGACCGCTTTCGCCCGTCGGAGGGGAAGATCCCGTCGTTCGTCTCGTTGCCGACCATGATCGCCGACGGTCCGTTCCGCACTCCGGGCGAGTTCGCGGGGCTCCTCGGGAAAGCCCACGACCCGTTGTGGGTGCTGAACGACCCGAACGCGGACGACTTCAAGGTGACCGAGTTGGCCCCGCCGTCCGGGGTGGACGTGGGCCGACTTGCCGACCGAAAGGCGGTCCAGGCCGACCTCGCCGGGCTCAGTGACCTCTCCGACCGCACCGCTGACGTTCGGGGGATGAGCGACTACCAGGCCCGAGCGCTCGGGATCCTGACCTCAGCCAGGACGCAGCAGGCGTTCGCCATTCAGGACGAGAAGCCGGGACTCCGGGACCGGTACGGCCGACACACATACGGACAGAGCGTGCTGCTGGCCCGCCGATTGGTCGAGGCCGGGGTGCGGTTCGTGACCGTATACTACTCGCGGGGCATCCGCGGGTGGGACATGCACGACACCCTCTTCCCGACCATGAAGAACACGCTCCTGCCGCACACCGACGGTACCCTGTCCGCCCTGCTCGACGACCTGAAGGACCGCGGACTGCTGGACGAGACGCTCGTGTACTGGACCGGGGACTTCGGGCGGACGCCGAAGGTCAACGACAAGGGCGGCCGCGACCACTGGCCGCAGTGTCAATCAATTGTCCTGGCCGGAGGCGGCATCCGCGGGGGGATTACTTACGGTGTGTCGGACCCGCGAGGTGCGTTTCCCAAGGACGACCCGCTACGGCCGGATGACATCACCGCGACCATGTTCCACGCGCTGGGGCTCGACCCGGCGACGGAGATCCGCGACCAACTCGGCCGCCCGGTGCCGATCTCCGCGGGCAGCCCCATGAAGGCGCTGTTCGGCGGCTAACCGCAATACCGTTGCACGAGGAGGGAAATCCGCCTTCGGCGTCTGTCCGCAAAGGACTTACGTCGAATTTTCGGCCTGGAAGCCTGCTCCTGTGCCGAGATCGACTGTAGCCGCGTTCGCCAGAACGCGGGGCTCGAAGTGACAACGACCATGTGCTTGACCGGTGAAGGCTGCCCGCGTTCTGGCGAACGTGACTACTGTGGAATCCGCTATCTGTCCCCCAGAAAAGGACTTACGTCGCGTTCTCCACACGGAATCCTACTCGCGCAACGGTATTGGGCTTAAACTGGCATAAACTTGGAACCGAGCCGATAACCCACCCCACTCTCCTCGCACAGTTATGCGTATTAAACCCTTTCCGACAGCCGCGGGAGCCAACCGTGCGTGGAGCGTTGCGGCCCTTGTGGTCGTTGTGTTCCTGCCGGGCATCGGCCGTGCCGACAACGGCGTCGAGTTCTTCGAGAACAAGGTCCGACCGCTGCTCGTCGAGAAGTGCGTCGAGTGCCACGGTGCCAAGAACGCGAAAGGCGGGCTGCGGCTCGACAGTCGCGCGGGCTGGCTCACGGGCGGCGAATCGGGCCCGGCCATCGTAACGGGCAAGCCGGACGAGAGCCTGCTCATCAAAGCCGTTAGGTATATGGACAAAGACCTGCAGATGCCGCCGAAGAAGAAACTGAATGCCGAGGAGATCGCGATCCTCGTGGAATGGGTGCGGAACGGGGCTGTGGATCCCCGCAAGGACGGCGGGGCGTCGGTGTCCGTGGGCGCGACCGAGTGGGACGCGACCTTCCAGAAGCGTCTCGACTGGTGGAGCCTCAAGCCCTTGCGACCCGTGGTGGTTCCGAAGGCGTTCGCGGGGGCGTGGGGCCGGGACGCGATCGACCGGTTCATCAAGGCGGGACTGGACGGCGCGAATCTGAAGCCCTCCACGCCCGCCGACCCGGAAGTCCTGTTGCGCCGGCTCTCATTTGTCCTGACGGGCCTGCCACCCACCGCAGCGCTGCGGGACCGGTTCCTGACTGACCTGCAATCAGACCAGGCGAAGGCCTACGAGAAGCTGGTAGACGAACTACTCGCCTCCCCGCACTTCGGAGAGCGGTTCGCGCGCCACTGGATGGATGTGGTCCGCTACACGGACACCTACGGTTACGAGTGGGACAACCCGGCCAAGGGCGCGTACGAGTACCGCGACTACCTCATCCGGGCGTTCAACGGCGACCTCCCCTACGCTCAATTCGTGCGCGAACAGCTTGCGGGCGATCTTCTCCCGAAGCCGCGGGTCAACGCCGCCCTCGGCGTCAACGAGAGCATCATTGGCCCGATGTTCTTCAACATGGGCGAGCACCGCCACGGCTCCAGCCTCGAATTTAACGGCGTCCATCAGGAGATGATTAACAACAAGATCGACGCCCTCTCGAAAACGTTCCTCGGCCTGACGGTTGCCTGCGCCCGCTGCCACGATCACAAACTGGAGGCAGTTTCCCAGCGCGATTATTACGCACTGGCCGCGGTGCTGATGACGCCCCGCTGGACTTCACGCGTGATCGACGCGCCCGGGAAGAACGATGCGGCTGTCCGACAACTGAAGGCGCTCCGCGACGACCTCCGCACGGAGACGGCCGCGGTCTGGCGCCGGGCGGTGGAGAAGCCGGACGACTGGGCCGCAACGGGCTGGCTGAAGCGGGCCCGGCCAAAGGATGCGAAAGCTCCCGCGCTCGAAGAGATCGACTACCCGCTGGTCCGGCTCACCGCGCCATCGGGCGATGCGGTCGCGACCTGGGCGGCGCTGGCAGCCGAGTGGCGCGCGGCACGAGCCGAGCGCGAAAAGCACAACAAGGCGTTCACATCTCTCGCGGACTTCGCGAAGCCAGCGCTACCGGCGGGATGGGTGACCGAGGGCGATGGGTTCGACTCCGGGTTCGTGGAAGACGGTGTGCCGCTGGTTGCACTGGAAGGGGACGCCGTTTTCGCCCGCCTGCTCCCCCGCGGCTACCACACGCACGCCCTGTCGTCGAAATTGCCGGGCGCGCTGCGGACGCCACCGGACACGCAGATACCAGGGCGCTTCCTGAGCCTCAAGCTCGCGGGCGGGCAGTTCGGTGGGTATCTGGAAATGCGTGAGAACGCCTTCCAGGGCGAAGAGGTCACGTTCCTCGATCAGCCGAATCCGCAGTGGCGCAGTTTCGCTGACAGGACGCTCGTGAACGGTGTGTCGCGCGTCACCTACACGTTGGCCACGTCCTCGCTGAACCCGAACTTCCCGCCGCGCACCGGCCTCGCACGCGGCCTGCCGAACAACGACTTCGGCCACGACAAGCGGAGCTGGCTCAGCATCACGGGCATCTTCAAGCACGACGGAGCCGGCACGCCACTCGACACACTCGACGCCTTCGCCGGGCTGTACGACGGCCCGGCACCAAAGACACCGGACGAAGCGCGGCAGCGTGTGACGAAGTGGATGAGCGAGGCGGTGCTCCGCTGGTGCGACGGCAAGCCCCGCCCCGGCGAGCAACCGCTGCTCGACTGGCTCCTGACGAACAAACTGCTCCCCAACACGGCACCCCCATCGAGCAAGCTGGCGAAGCTCCTCGACGCGTATCGCAGGACCGAACAGGGGATCGCATTCCCACGGACCGTGAACAGCATGGACGAGCGCGAGACGGCGAAAACTGCCTACCCGCTGAATGTGCGCGGTAACGTAGACACGCTCGGCGAGATGGTCCGCCCCGACTTCCTGAAGATGTTCGCCGGGCGAAATGAAGTGGCGACGAGCCGCGGCAGCGGCCGGCTGGAACTCGCGGACTCGCTTCTCCGTCCGGACCACCCCCTGACCGCCCGCGTGTACGTCAATCGGATCTGGCACTGGGTGATGGGCGCCGGGCTGGTCGCCACGCCGGACGACTTCGGCCGGCTGGGCGAAAAGCCGACTCACCCCGCGTTGCTCGACCACCTCGCCAGCGAGTTTGTGCGAGAAGGGTGGTCTTCCAAGAAGCTCATCCGCCGCCTCGTATTGTCGCAAACCTTCCAGCAGTCGGGCGTCGTGAGCGAAGAGGCGCGGGCCCGCGATCCCGGCAACCGACTCCGACACCACTACCCGACCCGCCGGCTCGAAGCTGAAGCGATCCGCGACAGTCTGCTCGCGGTATCGGGCCGGCTGGACGGGCAGCTCTATGGGCGACCGATCTTCCCGCCCCGCTCGGTCGAAGACGGCGCCAAACGACTGTTCGCCGGGCCGCTTGACGGAAACGGTCGGCGCTCGATCTACCAACAGATGTCGATCATGGACCCACCCAAGTTCCTCGTCGCCTTCAACCTGCCGGACCTGCGGCTCTCGACCGGTCGGCGTGACACGACCAACGTGCCGGCTCAGGCGTTGATCCTCCTGAATGACCCATTCGTTCACGCGATGGCCCGCCACTGGGGGCAACAACTGGTGAAAACCCCGCACGCCACTCCCGACGATCGTGTGCGAGCCATGTTTGTGGCCTCCTTCGCCCGCACTCCCACGGACGCAGAACGGAAACTGTGGACAGCCGCCGCCCGCGACTTCGGCACACCCGACGTGGCCGATCTGATGAAGGACGAGGGCGCCTGGAGCCAACTCGCCCACGCGGTCTTTAATGCGAAAGAGTTTCTGTACTACCGCTAACCGGGCGACCCCGCCATGACGAACCTGTTAACGCCACGAATGTGCCCCGGGCGTATTGCGCCCACAGTGAGCCGCCGCGACCTTCTCCGACAGTCCGCGCTCGGCTTCGGCTGGCTCGCGTTCCAGGGGCTGGCCGCTTCCGAGTCGCGCCCGGCGTCGCGCGCCGACGCCAAAGTGAAGAGCATCATCTTCTGCTTCATGGACGGCGGCCCGAGCCACGTGGACACGTTCGACTACAAGCCAATGCTCAAGAAGCACGAGGGGCAGAGGATCGGATCCGACGCCGTCTCCAAACGGTCGCAGTCGGCACCGGAGCGTGTGTGGTTGGGAAGCCCGTGGGAGTTCAAACAGCGGGGCCAGAGCGGTTTGTGGGTCAGCGACCTCTTCCCGCATCTCGCGAAGGTGGCCGACGAGTTGTGCGTGGTCCGGTCGATGGTCGGAGAACTGCCGCTCCACGGGCAATCGAACCTGCTGCTGCACACCGGGCGGAGCCTGGGTCAGGCTCCGAGTTTCGGGTCGTGGGTTTCGTACGGCCTCGGCACCGGGAACCGCAACCTGCCGGCCTACGTCGTTCTGAACAACGACTGGGTGCCCAACGGCGGGCTGGAAAACTTCGGCAGCTCTTTCCTGCCGGCCAGTCATCAAGCAACCATGATGCGGGCCAAAGGCGTGCCGGTGGACAACATCACCCCGACCGACGCGGCGGCGGTTCAGCAGCGCAAACTCGCACTCCTCGCGGAGCAGGACGGTGCGTTTGCCAAGGTCGCTTCGGACACGCAGGCGATCGAGGGAGCCGTTGCGAATTACGAAACCGCGTTTAAGATGCAAACGAAGGTACCGGAACTCGCCGACATCAGCCGGGAACCCGACCGAATCCGAACACTGTACGGGCTCGACTCGAAGGACGAACACCAGCGCTACTACGCCACCCAGGCGCTGCGGGCGCGGCGGCTGGTCGAGGCGGGGGTGCGGTTCGTCGAGATCACCTGTCCAAGCTTCGACGGGAACAATTCGCCGTGGGACCAGCACGGTATGCTCAAGGTGAACCACGAGAAGAATGCCCGCGTCACCGAGCGATCGGTGGCGGCGTTGATTTCCGACCTGAAGCAGCGGGGCCTGCTCGACCAGACGATTGTGCTGTGGGCCGGCGAGATGGGCCGGACCCCGCACACCCCGGCGGTGACCGCGACCTGCGGGCGCGACCATCACGTGAACGGATTTACGGTTTGTGTGGCCGGCGGCGGCTTCAAGGGCGGAACCGCGTACGGGGAAACCGACGAGTTCGGCAACGCGGCGCTCGTCCATCCGCTCACGGTTCACGACCTGCACGCCACGATCCTGCACCAGATGGGCCTCGACCACACTCAACTCACGTTCCGCCACGGCGGGCGCGACCAGCGCCTCACCGACGTCCATGGGCACGTCGTGAAGGACATCCTGGTGTGACGGCCGTCGTAGGTCGGACCGGTGCCCGTGGACCGGTCGAACAGGGACAACCGCACTCAACGTAAGGGCCGACGATGAGAAGCTGTTTGATGCCGATCATGTGGGTGGATCTGCAGTCGGGCAAGGTCAAACACGATGTCGAGCTGTTCGGGATCCCCAAGCCGCCCCCGCTCCACGCGCGGAACACACCCGCGTTCCCGACCCCGACCGTTGTCGGCGGGCGGGTGATCGCCTCCTTCGGCAGCGACGGTGTGGGGTGCGTGGACGCGGCCACCGGCAAGGTGTTGTGGCGGAACAGCGAGTTCAAGGTGGACTACGAGAGCGGCCCGGGTAGCTCCCTGGTGCCATACAAGAACCGCGTCATCTTCCCGTGCGACGCGGCCGACGCTCAATTTGTCGTCGCGCTCGACGCGGCCACCGGTGACGTGGCCTGGAAGACCGAGCGGCCGGGCGCCAACAAGAAGGCGCCCAACGAGCGGCGGGCGTTCTCCACACCGCTGGTCATCACCGTCGGCAAGGAGGATCAGGTAGTCATCCCCGGCGCGCAGTGCGTCTACAGTTACGACCCGGATACCGGCAAGGAACTGTGGCGGGTTATGCACCGGCAACGCGATGGTGGAGACACCGCACGTCAATGAAATAACCCCGGCAGGAACCGGGGGTAGTTTTGGGGTTTCCTGCATGGTTTCCTGCACACGATTTTTGCAGGCTTCAAAAACCCTTGATTTCTTGGTATGCCCGACAGGAGTTGAACCTGTAACCTTCGGCTCCGGAGTTCATAGGGGCGGTTTTTACTCTTCGCCTGAAATCACCAGGGAAAAGCACGATTGCCCAGCAATTCTAACCCGGATTATTCACAAGAGCTCG
>PLDW01000009.1 GCA_003136315.1 Gemmataceae bacterium
CAAACCGCGGCGTGACCTCGGTCTGCCACTGGGGCTGGCGGGCTCCGGCGACGGGAGCCAATGCTGAAAGGGCGTGGGCGTTCGCAATGGCTGGCAGGATGGTGTAAAATCCTGATGAGGCGGGAGCATAGCTCAATCGCCGTCCCGGCCGGAGGGAGCACTGTGACGTTTTCTGAAGCGGCGGCGGAAGTTGTGCGGCTTGCGGCTGCCCGGCGGGCTTATTGGGATGCCGAGCTTCCGAAATACCACCGCGACTATCCGCTGATTCGGGCGGGTGAGCGGCGCCCACCATCGCCCCCCGAGGACGGGCAGCTCCGCAGCCTTCTTGCGTCTCTTCCAACCGAGGTCATCTACAAGCTGATCCTGACGATGTACCTTGGCCGGGGCGATTTTGACACGAGCGCACTGGGCGATGAGTACGGGGCGATAAAAACAACCTTTCCGGACCCGAAGTTCGCCGCCGTTCAAATGAACGGGAAAGTGCCACTGGGCGCTTACCTACGGGACGGGCTTGATCGCCTGGAGAAAGCAGGGATCGATTTGGACACCACTTCCCTTGAGCCGTGTGGAGTGAATTAACCCGTGCCCTCGAACGCCTTCACGGGCACTCTCGCCCAGATGCTTCGAGACGCGGAGGCACTGGACAACGCCCACTCGCACCTGTCCACCCTGCTCCCGCCACCGCAGGACTCGCTTGATGCAATGACCCGTGCCGTAGTCGTCTGCCTTTCGGCGTGGGAGGCGTTCATTGAGGGAGTCATTGTTGAATCTGTCGATGCCATGCAACCGGCGGCCCCACCGCTGGGATCGTGGCCGTCGCACAAGGCGATTGTCCTCGGCGAGCTGCGGCGGTTCAACACGCCGAACCCGGAGAATGTGCGGCAATTGCTGTCGAACACTCTTGGTATGCCGGACATCCGTCCGGCGTGGTTCTGGCCGGGTCTTGCATCTGCTCAGGCAGTTGAGGGCCTGACGAAAGCAATGAATCTCAGGAACCAGATCGCCCACGGGGTTAACCCGAGGCCGTCAGTGGATTACCACTACTCAAGCCAACTCCCGGATTTCTTCCGCCGCCTTGGCCTGGCTACGGATCAGGCGGTCAGGAATCACCTGGTAGTCGTTTTGGGTATCGTCGCTCCCTGGCCGCCATGATACGGATAGGTAGTGCATGGGCATCGCATCGACGCGCAGGCAAAATCGGGGGTAGGGTTCGGCTCTACTGATTTGCTTACTCAACCCTCCCCAATTCCCTTCCTTACCTGGTCGTCACCAGATCAGAGCCGCATTGGGATCGTGGAGCGGGTGAACGATGACTCCCGGCCTCCGGAGCCGAAGGTTACAGGTTCAACTCCTGTCGGGCATACTCGAAAATCAAGGGTTTTTGAAGCCGGACCAATCGAACCGTACCAAACCCCGTACTAAACCCCCCGATTTTCGGCGGGGTTTTTTCATTGACGTGCGGTGTCGGCACCGTCGCGTTGCCGATGCATAATCGAATAAGGGGCGGTGGCCAGCAATTTCAACAGTATTACGGCGACAATTATCGTACTAAGTTATGATAGTTGATCGGGTCGTGATGTGGATCGGCCGCCGCACCAATGTCGGATCGTGTCGAGAGGGGGCAGTAGGTTCGGCTTGTCTGCCGGAGTGCTGAGAACCGGACCAGATTGTGTCACCCCAAACAAGGACCATTGACTGGACAGAAGAGAACGAAAATTAGCTACCAGGAGACATGCGTCGTAACGGCATCCTGACCCGCCACTGCCCGATCGCAGCATTATCCGTCAGCGACGCTTGCTGGCGGTCCGTGTTGGGTCCTTTGGCTCAGGCACCGGCAGGTAGAGTCGAAGAGATCGGATCACTCAGTCTTCGATGCCAATGCACGCCACTGGGCGAGAGTTTGCCGGACCATCTCGGCGTTGGGAGAGTCGATGGCCTGGAAGATGGACAAGGCGTGTTCGGCTTGTTTGATGGCTCGGGCGTGGCAGTTGGTGGAATAGAGAACAAGGGCGAGGTTGTTCAGTGCGCTCCCCTCCGCGCGGCGGTCGCCGGTCTCCCGGATAATGGTCAGCGCCTGATCGTAAAAGTTGACGGCATTCTCCGTGGCACCGAGGGTCGCCCACGCAATCCCCAAATTGTTCAACGCACTCCCTTCGCCCCGGCAGTCGCCGGTCTCCTTGGCGATGACCAACGCCTGCTCGTAGAACCCAATGGCTTGCATCATTTCTCCAAGGGCCCCCACGCACTCCCGAGATTGTTTAACGCACGCTCCTGGGCACGGCGGTCACCGGTCTTTCGAGCGATTATCAACGTTTCATCGTAAAAGTCGATTGCCTTCCGCGCATCCCCAAGGTTCTTCCACGCCAACCCCATGTTGCCGAGTGCGGATCCCTCTCCGCGATGGTCGCCGATCTCTTGAGCAATAGCCAGAGTTTGCAGGTAGAATTCGATGGCTTTCCGTGCATCCCCGAGATTCTTCCAAGCATTTCCGAGGTTGCACAGCGCATCTCCCTCGCCGCGTCGATCACCAATCTCCTTGGAGACCATCAACGCCTGGCCATAGAACCCGATGGCTTGCTTCATGTCCCCAAGCGCGGCCCACGCAATCCCGAGATTGTTCAGCGAATTTCCTTCGCCGCGCCGGTCGCCCTTCTCACGGAGAAGGGCCAGCGCCTGGTCGTGACAGCTAATAGCTTTCCGCACATCTCCGAGGTTCTTCCAAGCTATTCCCAGATTGGCGAGCGCCACCCCTTCTCCGTGATGATCGCCGAGTTGGCGGCAAGCCGCGATACACACCTCCAACCAGCGGATTTTCTCGGTTACGTGAAGACGGAGGTCATCCAAGTGAACGCCAGCCAGTGAGTAGCCTCGGCACATTTCGGCGGCAAAAGTATCCCCTCTGCTGGCGACGAAGGCTTCAGCCGACCACATCTGCCACCGGCGGATATTTGCTATCTCCCGATCGAACAACGCGATGCCTGCCATCATGCTGTCACCGCCGCCAAGGTAGACGGCATCAGCCTGAGCCAACTTGTCCGCATAGTGCTTCACGATCCGTGTGTCAGCTTCTCGCTTGCGCTGTCTGTGGTCAATGCCTGTGGGATGTGAGTCGCCATAGTCGAACCCGTTCATGCGAACAGTCTCACAATCGGTTCCCGCGGGAGCGGCTTGAATAAATTCTCAGCCTGCCAGAGTAGCCCAGACCGTCAGGTCTGCCCCTGCCAGTCGGCGAGCATCCGGCTAACCGACCCAGCGTGAGGAGAGCCGATGGCCTGGAAGATGGTCAGAGCGGATCCGGCGTGCTTGATCGCCTCGTCGCGACGGTCGAGTGTCTTCATGGCACAAGCCAAGTTGTACGCCACGATCCCTTCCGTACTCCGGTCCTCGACCTCTCGGGCGAGGGCCAAGGCGTGGGAGTATAGCCCGACCGCCTCTTCCACGCCCCCGAGAGTTGCCCAGGCGAGTCCGAGATTGGCGAGCGCACCGGCCTCGCCTCGCTGGTTCCCGCTCGTCCGAGCGAGGCTCAAGTCCTGTTCATAAAACCCGATGGCCTTCGGTATGTCGCCGAGGGCGGCCCACGCCACTCCGAGATTGTTCAGCACGCTTGCTTCGCCCTCACGGTCGCCGGTATCCCGGGCGATGACCAAATCTTGTGCGTAGAAGCCAACTGCCGCGTCGAAATCTCCGAGGTCAGCCCACGCCAGCCCCAAGTTGTTCAGGGCTTTCCCCTCGCCGCGCCGGTCACCGGTTTGGCGAGCGAGGTTGAGGCTTTGCTCGTGAAATTCGATGGCCCTCCGGGGATCACCGAGGGCAGCCCAAGCGATCCCCAAGTTACCCAGGGTCTGCCCTTCGGCGCGGCGGTCTCCTGCCTTCCGGGCGATCTGTAGACGTTGCTCGTAAAAACCGAGAGCGGCGCTCGCCTCGCCGGTGGCGAGAGAGACGCTCCCCAACCCCCCGAGTGCGGCTGCCTCCCCGAGCGGGTCGCCAGACTCACGGGCGATGACGAGAGCCCGGTTGTGAAGTTCGATGGCGACCCCTGGTTCGCCCAAAGCGGCCCATGCCATCCCCAGGTTGTTTAACGTTATCCCTTCGCTGCGGGAATCGCTGGCCTGCCGGGCAATTCGCAAGTCCTGCTCGTAGAAATCGATGGCTTTCCGCGGGTCTCCCAGGTCGGCCCAAGCGACACCCAGGTTCCCGAGCGCCTGGCCCTCGCCGTGACGGTCACCGGTTTCTCGTGCAAGGGCCAGGGCCTGCTCGTGGAGCGTCACAGCCTTCCCGGTGTCCCCGAGCGCAGCCAACGCCAATCCGAGGTTGTTCGAGATCCTACCTTGACCGCGGCGATCCCCGAGCCACCTACATGCCACAAGTCCCGCTTCCATCCACCGGGCCTGCTCGGCGGTGTGGAGGCGGAGGTCGGCCGGGTGAAACCCGTGTAACGCGAAGGCGCGGCAGATTTCGGCGGCCGTCTGATTAAGCAGATCGTCCGAGATCGCGTAGGCAGCCCACCTCTGCCACCCACAGAGGTTCGTGAGTTCGTTATCAAGAAGAGCCAGCGCGCGATCGACGCCATCGCCACCCCGCTCGTACAGAGCTTCGGTGACCGACAGCATTTCGCCATAATGCCGTGCAACTCGAACATGCACTTCATTTCGCCCCTTGATGCAATCGGTCCCAATTGGGTGCGGGTCGCCGTAGTTGAACTCGCTCATTCGAACCGCCTTCTCGTAATCAAATTCACCAGATCGACAAGGCATACTCCGATGGGCCGTGCAGTCAGGCCTCCACACACCATCGAGCGAGAGCTTGCCGGACGGCCTACGTTCGGGGAGACTCGACGACCTGGATGAGGGAATATGCGTGTTCGGCGTGGTGGACAACATCGCCGTACTTCATGCTATAACCCGAGGTGTGTCGTGCCCGGGTGTCCAATTCCAATTGTTTCTTGGCTATTCCCAAGGGCTTCCCGAGTCGGCACTGCCTCGTTCAACGACGAGACGAGTCGAGTCAGGAGCCTCTTTCAACGCGGTGATGAGTAAGAAATTGATCGCATACGTAGGTATTCGTCCGATAAGAGTTTTGAATAAGGGACCTTGGACACACTGCCGCGCGGCCAAACCGGCGGTCGCACCTCATGTTTCTTCTCGCCACTGCAACAGGGTTTCCCTGATTGTATCCGTATACGGGGATTCGACTGTCTGGATAATTTCAAGAGCGTATTTAGCGAGCGGTAGAGTATGTATTCGCTGACCAAGTGAATGTATGGTTCCGCCGATCAATGGACGGCGGGATCAGGTCGCCGTAATTGAACTCGGTCATGTGAATACTAATACCGTAATCGGCTTGATCATAGTTTCATGCGCCAGCGATTGTATCGCTAATTCGCAACGGCAGGATAGCGAGCAGAACACGATCAGCGCGAGCCACGCCAGCCGACGAGAGCCTCTTGAACTGGCTCGGTCTGGGGGGAGTCGATGGCCTGGAAGATGGTCAGGGCAGATTCGGCGTGCTTGATCGCCTCGTCGCACCGATCTAGCGAGTCGAGCACAAGAGCCACGTTAAACAGAGCGCTCGCCTCGCCGTGTCGGTCGCCGGTCTCGCGTGCTATGGCCAAGTCTTGTTCGTGAAACGCTAACGCCGTTTCCTTGTTCCCGAGGGCGTACCAGGCCAGCCCCAGGTTGCCAAGTGTTTGACCTTCTCCGCGTCGGTCACCGATTGCCTGCGCGATGGCCAGGTCTTGCTCGTAGAAGCCAATCGCCTTCGCGGGGTCCCCAAGCTTCGCCCAGGCCAGTCCCAGATTGTTCATCGCCTGCCCCTCAGCCCGGCGGTCGCCAGTCGCTCGTGCGATCAATAAGGCACTCTCATAAAAATTGATCGCCTTGCGAACGTCACCTATTTCGGCCCAGGCCAGCCCCAGGTTGTTGAGCGTTTGGCCCTCCGCCCGTCGGTCCCCGAGTTCCCGAGCAATCGCCAGGTCCTTGTCAAAGAACGCGATTGCCCTCTCAATATCGCCAAGGGCAGACCAGGCCGCTCCCAGATTTCCCAGAGCTTGGCTCTCGCCGCCTCGGTCGCCAACTTCTCTGGCGATTGCTAACGATTGCTCATATAGCCCAACCGCCGTTGTTGCGTATCCGAGAGATTGCCAGGCATTCCCCAGGTTGTTGAGCGTTTGCCCCTCACCGCGGCGATCGCCGATTGCGATGACAATGGCGAGGTCTTGTTCGTAGCAATCGATGGCTTTCTTGGCATCACCAAGGTCGTCCCACGCCAAGCCCAGATTGCCCAGAATCTGACTCTCACCGCGGCGGTCGCCGACCTCGCGAGCGATGGCCAAAGCGCGTTCGTAGAGCCCGAGAGCCTTCCGGACGTCGCCGAGGTCAGCCCAAACCAGGCCCAGATTTGTGAGCGTGTGGCCCTCGCCTCGCCTATCCCTTGACTCTGCGGCGATGGTGAGGCATTTCTCAAAGAACTCAATTGCCTTTCGTGAGTCTCCTTGGGCTGCACACACGTTTCCCAGATTACCCAGCGCTTTGCCTTCGCCAATCCGGTCGCCGAGACGTCCACACGCATCCAGTGCCACTTCCATCCACTGAGCTTTCTCGACGGCAAGTAGCCGGAGGTCGACTAATTCGGTGGCGGTCAGTGCGTAGTCACGGCACATCTCCGCTGCAAAGGGGTCGTCAGCCGCAGCCGCGAACACACGAGCCGTCCAAGCTCGCCAGTAGCAGATGTTCGTTGCCTCGCGGTCGTACAGAGCAAGCGCCTCACGGGCACCGGCCGCATCCCGCAGGTACAGCGTGCCCGCGGCTGAGAGGATACCGAAGAACGTCCTCACTGCACGTCGGTCGGATTCGTTTTTGCGACGCTTGCGGTCGATAGCCAGAGGATGCGGTTCGCCCCAGTTATACTTTACGCGGCCAGGAA
>PLDW01000276.1 GCA_003136315.1 Gemmataceae bacterium
GCTCGCTCGGAACTCGGTCGCGAAACTCACGGGTATATTAGCTCCTGCCCCCCGCCATAACGGAGTCGTTTACTTTGCGAGAAAGGAATCGAACCGCTTTGAGGATGTGGTTTCCAGCTTCTCATTCGGTCCGACGATGATGATCGAGGCTGCTACTCCAGGCGTCTCCTCGACGAGCTTCATCGCCCGCTGAGGAGGCAAAAGCATCACCGCCTTCGTCATGCTGTCCGCGATGACCCCCGCCCGCGCGATCACTGTGACGCTCCGCCGACCCGTCAAGCCGATGCCGGTTTTCGGGTCGACGATGTGGGAGTAGCGCACCCCACCTATGACAACGAACTGCTCCAAATCGCCGGATGTGGACACGGCTGCGTTTGCCAACTTCAGTCGGCGTGGCTCCTGTCCCTTCGCGATGGGAGCAATGTCGACCGCCCAGGCGTCCTTCCCCGGAGGGGAGTCGCCGCAGGCGATGTCCCCCGCGGCCGCGACCAGAGCCCGGGTGATCCCGAAGCGGGTACGAAGAAAACGGAGAGCCTCGTCGGCCGCGTATCCCTTGGCAATCCCACCGAGATCGAGTTGCATCCCGGGGGTGAGCAAGGTCACAGACTTCGTCTTCGGATCGAGTTTCACCTTTTGATAGCCTACCTTGTCCATCGCGGCCACGAGTTCGTCCTTGTCCGGGAACTGTTGCGTCCGGCGGGCGTGCCGCCATAACTGGACGACCGGCCCGACTGTCACATCGAATGCTCCATCCGACGCGGCTGAAACCTCCTCGGCCTTCGCAAGTACCGCGAACAGATCCGGGCTGACCGGGACCGGTTTGCCCCCACTCTTCGCGAACGCCTGGCAGAGCCGCATGAGTTCGCTGTCCCGCTTGTAGTCACTCATGATTCCGTCCAGCTCGGCCACACGCGCGAACGCGGCATCCGCAGCCTTCTTGGCGGTTTCTTTGTCCGTTGCATGGAGGACAACGCGGAACGTGGTTCCCATGTGCTTCGACTCGAACTCGAATCGAGACAGAACATCGTTTCCTGGCGGGTCGGCAGGCCGGGTGGCGGTAAATGGAATAAGATGGCAAATGACGGCAACTATCCCGGTTCGGACGCGCATCGGGGGTTCTCCTCGCACGATTTCTGTCTCATCCCGTGGGTGGGTTGTTGACACCGACCCCCCTATCGGAGAATCTAATATAATGCGTTATCGTTCCACTATCCCGCTCGCCTTGTTCGCCGGGCTCTTGATCTTTGGGCTCGCGGCTTGCGCCGACGACAAACCTGCGGCTCCCGCCCCCAAACTCGACCGCAAGAACTTCGTCGAAAAGATCACCAGTTTCAAACTCGACGAGAACACCAAGCAGACCATCGACCTCGCTGCGAAGTTCGAGATGGTGTACGTGCCTGGCGGCGAGTTCATGATGGGGAGCGCGGCCAAGGAGGTCGGTCGGCAGCCGAACGAAGGCCCCCAGCACAAGGTCAAGGTGGGTGGGTTCTGGCTGGGCAAGTGCGAGATCACCTGGGACGAATACGACCTGTTCTGGTTTGATGGCGGATTCCTGGTCGCCAACGACGAGCGGGCGAAGAAATTCGGCCCTGACGCGGTCACCCGGCCGACCAACACGTTCGTCGACGAGACCTACGAGCACGGCCGGGACGGCCACCCCGCCCTCTGCATGACCCACCACGCCGCGATGGTCTACTGCCAGTGGCTCCGACACAAGACGGGCAGAGCGTATCGACTCCCCACGGAGGCCGAGTGGGAATATGCGGCCCGCGGCGGGAAGGGTGACACAGCCTTTTTCTTCGGCGATGATCCCAAAGGACTGGGCGAGTATGCCTGGTTCAAGGACAACTCGGTGGACGAGGAAAACTTCCCGAACAAGCTGAAGGGGTGTACACACAAGGTCGGGACGCGGAAGCCGAACCCGTTCGGCCTCCACGATATGTACGGGAATGTTGCAGAATGGACGCTCGACCAGTACGACCCCAAGGCATACGAAAGGTTCGCCGAAAACAAGCTCAGCCTCCGCCCGGTGACCGTCCCGACCGATAGTAAATGGTCGCATGTGATCCGCGGCGGGTCGTGGGCCGACTCGGCTGACCGCTGCCGCAGTGCGGCCCGGCGTGCCTCCGACAAGACCTGGCAGAAGTGGGATCCCCAGGAACCCCAAAGCATCTGGTGGCTCACCCGGATGGACGTGGTGGGGTTTCGGGTCGCACTGGCCGAAGACGAACAGCCCGAACTCGTGGGGCTGAAGCCGAAGGTTGTCAAGAAGAGCGAGTAACCCGGCACAGGGTCCGCAACGCGGATTGTGGAGCAGAAGGCCACCGCGGCCTTCGCCCACACCGAGTCACGGCCTCCTGTTCTCGGATCGGTTGTTTCGTGTTTCCTCCTCCCATTCCGCGTTTCATGAAGGAGTTTACCATGTCCTCTCCCCAATCCGGCGACCGCCGGGACTTCCTGAAGGCATCCGCCGCCGTCGCTGGCGTCGCGATGTCAGCCAACCTCGCCGGGGCGTTCGCCGCCGGGAACGACACCATCAAGGTCGGCCTCATCGGCTGCGGTGGCCGCGGCACCCAGGCCGTCCAGAACCTCCTGGAGGCCGAGTCCATCATCAACGGCCAGACCCCGAAGGTCGAGATCGTCGCCGTGGGCGATGCGTTCAGGGACCGAGCCGAGGGTGCCGTCAAGACGTTCAAGACCGGCAAAGATTATAAGCCGTACGCGGCCCAGGTGAAGGTCACCCCGGAAACCACATTCGATGGCCTCGACGCCTATCAGAAAGTGCTCGCCGCCGGGGTCGATCTGGTCATTCTGGCCACCCCCCCGGGGTTCCGGCCGATCCACCTGGAGGCCGCGATCAAGGCCAAGAAGAACATCTTCTGCGAGAAACCAGTGGCGGTCGATGCGACCGGAGCAAGGAAGTGCTTCGAACTGGCCGAGGAGTCGAAAAAGCAGAACCTGGCGATCGTCGCCGGAACCCAGCGGCGGCACCAGAAGGGCTACATCGAGACGATTCAAAAGCTCCACGACGGAGCGATCGGTGAGATCCTCGCGACCCGGTGCGCCTGGAATAACAGTGGGATCTGGTTCAACAAGCGGCAGAAAGGCCAAAAGGACTCGACCTACCAACTCCGCAACTGGTATCACTACCTCTGGCTCTGCGGCGACCACATCGTCGAGCAACACGTTCACAACCTGGACGTGATCAACTGGATCATGAAGGATCACCCGGTCAAGGCGATCGGAATGGGCGGTCGGGCCAACCGCCCCTCTGGTCCCGCATCCGAGGCCGGGCAGATCTGGGACCACTTTGCGGTCGAGTTCGAATACAAAAACGGGGTCAAACTGTACTCCTACTGCCGGCACATCCCCGGCGACACCGATGTGTCCGAGACGGTGGTGGGAACCAATGGCACCTGCCGGGTGAACGCTTACCAGATCGGCCGACAGGAGGTTGGGAAAGACGACCGCAATCCCTACGTCCAGGAACACATCGACCTGCTCAACAGCATCCGGGCTGGCCGGCCGATCAACGAACTGAAGCAGGTGACCGAATCCACCTTCACTGCGATCTTCGGACGTAACGCATCCTATGCCTGCAAGAACCTGAAGTGGGATGATGTCTTGGCTGCGGACGAGGACACGATGCCGAAGAACCTGGCCCTCGACACCGACCTACCAGCCACACCGGCGCCGGTCCCCGGATTCTGGAGGCTCCCGAGCCAGGCAGTGTAAGGATGAGCGGAAAGATCCTAACCCCCCCAACCCCCTTCCCTGAGAAGGAAAGGGGAGACGGAGGGCACGGAAAGAACCTAACCCCCCAACCCCCTTCCCTGAGAAGGAAGGGGGAGCCGAAGGTCGGTTTGACTCCCCTCTGCCTCTCACAGCCCAAGCACCTTATCCATCTGGGCCGAGACCTTTTTCAGCCAGTCCTCCCCGCCGCCACCGACTTCGGCTGTAGCCCAGCCGGTGTACCCGACATCGGCAAGCGCTTTGAGGATTTCCGGCCAGTCCTCGTCTCCTTCGCCGATCCCGACCCACTTCTTGGTATTACTGTATCCCTTGAAATCGAATTTCAGCATCCGCTTCCCGAGCTTGCGGATCCAGTCCGCCGGGGGGACACCGTACTTGATCATGTTCGAGCAGTCGAAGTAAGCCCCCACGAACTCGCTCTTGAAACTATCGACGTACTGGATGAGTTGATCGGGCTTGGTAATGAAGTTGTTCCAGACGACCTCAATGGCGATCTTCACCCCCAGTTTCTCGGCAAGCGGGAGCGCCTTGCGGACCTCCGCCTGGGACCGCTCGAAGCACTGCTCGTAGGTGACATCTTTGCTCACCACACCGGGGACAAGCAGGACTGTGTCGGCCCCGACCGTCTTTGCGTCTTTCAATGCCCCCATCAGAGCATCGAGCCCCTTGGCCCGGACTGCCTCGTCCGGGCTGGAGAGGGTGTCGCGCCAGTGGACGGAGTCGATCACGCCGTGGACGGCGATCCCGGTCTCCTGGCTGGCTTTGGCCAACTCGTCGAGGTGGGCGGTTCCGGGGCTGTCGATCTCGACCCCCAAAAACCCGCACTTCTTGACCAGCTCAAGCCGCTCTTTGTGCGACCCGTTGAGTTGCACCATCGCGTACTTGACAGCCTTCTTGAGTCTTGGCTTTTTCTCGTCCCGTGCGGCCAGTTCCCGGCCAGACACGACGGCAGCGGTGACCGCGGCCGAGACCTTCAAGAACTCCCGGCGGCCGAGTGGTCGAGTCATTGATCGGTTCCTCCCTCTTGCGGGGCCGGTGCGGACTCCATTCCGGTCGGCTGACGCCTCCTGGGAAATCACGGCGGCACTCCGGCCCCCGTTGCGAGTTGTCGTGGGAAAGACGGGTGTGAACCACAGAGACACAGAGGGCACAGAGAAAAGGCAGAAGATCATGAGAACTTCGGCTCTGTCGTGTTTTCGTCGCCGGCTTTTCTCTGTGTCCTCTGTGTCTCTGTGGTTAATACGTTCCTATCTAAATCAGACGATTTGGTAAACGCCCGGGGTGGGGACGCCCGGAACCGGGTTTGGCCCCCACGCATACGCCTGTGGCGACAGGTTTTGCTTGGACACGAGCATGTCCTTCCAGGTGAGTCGCTTACCGGTGTAGGCCGCCTCACGGGCGGTGATCGCCATCAGCGTACTGTGGGCAGCCGCCTCCCCGTCGTTGATCGGCTTACCGGCTCGGATGCTGGCGAAGAGTTCGTCGTGCTCGACCTGATACATGTCCTTGGAGGTGTCGTCGCCCATCTCCCAGCCGCCCCCGCCACTGAGGGTGATCGCGTGCTTCATCAATTGGGCCGATCCCTTCGTCCCGATCACATGGTCGTTGACATCCCCGGTGCATCCGGCCATCTGCCGGCAGGTCGAGAACAGCTTGGCACCGTTCTTGTACTCGAATGCAACCGAGAAGTGGTCGTAAATGTGCCCATATTTCGGGTCGGTCCGGACCTGCCGGCCACCGACACCGGTGCAGGCCACCGGCATTTCGCCCTTGAACACCCACGCCGCCTTGTCGAAGTTGTGGCAGTGCTGCTCGACAATAAAGTCGCCGCTGAGCCAGGTGAAGTAGTACCAGTTTCGCATCTGGTACTCCATTTCCGACCACTGCGGATTGCTCCCCCGATGCCACAGGGGGCTGGTCAGGTAGGTGATGTGCATGGCGGCAACATCGCCGATCATCCCGGCGTGGATCCGCCTCACCGTCTCGCGTTTGGCCTGGTCGTACCGGTAGCAGAACCCGGAGCAGAGCCCAGTATTCTTCTCGCGGGCCAGTTTCGCGGTTTCGATTACCGACCGGACTCCGGTGGCATCGACCGCCACCGGCTTTTCGCAGAACACGTGCTTGCCAGCTTCGACCGCAGCCCGCAGGTGGAGCGGCCGGAACCCGGGAGGGGTACACAGAAGAACGACATCCACCCCGGAGTTGAGGAGCTTCTGATAACCGTCGAACCCATCAAAACAGTGTTCCGGAGGAACGTCGATTTTGCCCGCAATGTCCTTGATGTTCTTGAGTTCGCCGAGGCTGTCCTCGAGTCGGTCCATGAACGCATCACACAGGGCGACGAGTTTCACCTTGGGGTCGGCCCGGAGGGCCTGTTTGGCGGCTCCGGTGCCCCGCCCTCCGCACCCGACCAGTCCGACCCGGAGGGTATCATCTCCCGCTGCGAAGGCCCCTGGCAGGAGGGGTGATGCAACGGCGACAGTGGCTGCAGTGGCTTTCAGGAACGTCCGGCGGGACGTGGTGGTGTCGGGGGTCATCGGGAGGCCCTCGGGCAGGTGTTCGGGCGAGTCGTGAGCGAGTGATTCCGTTATTGTGCGCGACCGCCCGGCGGGATGCTACAGGGAATTCCGGTGGAGCAGGGATATTCTGTGCTACACGCTGCCAACTCAGGTGGAGGAGTACCAAGGGCTTCCGCCCAGGGCTCAGAACGATCGCCCCATCCGGGGCGAAAAGCGATCGGCCCACGGCCCCGCGATGGAAGAGTTTTGAGCCGTGGAGTGTCGGCAGTTCTGATCAGGAACCCGTTGAGGCTGTCTCATCTACTGAAAGACAATAGGACGTAGACATGGGAGGGCCTCGCGCTCCCTTTAGGCAGACGCCAGGAAATGACCTAGCACGATCATGGGGGGTGCCACGGGCGGACNNAGCCGCCCGTGGCACCCGATCCCTCTGGGAGATTTCCTCTCACCAACTGTCTTATACCGATTATGCCTCCCGGAATGAGACAGCCTCACCGGGCTCCTGTATCAGAGCCGGATCACCGAGTGGTTCGTGATCGATTCTTCCGCCGCCTCGATCATTTTCTGTGCTGTGATCGCATCCTCAAGGCTGCTCAGCGGCTTGGCGCCCAGCCGGAGGCAATCGACCAGGAAGTAGCGAACCTCGTTCGTGATCGATCCCTGATAGGCGGTGTACGTCTGGCTGTGAACCAGCCCTGGCTTGATCTCCACGTGATCCCGGTAGCTGTACCGGGTGCTCCCGGCCGTCCCGATCACCTTGACCATCACCGTCCACGGATCGGCCGCATGGTCGTCCGCAGCGAAACTCGCGCAGAAGTGGGCGAGAGCCCCGTTGTGCAACCGCATTTGCACCATCGCGATGTCCTCCTCGGGGTATTCCGCGTAGTGCAGCGTTGCCTTCATCGCGCACAACTCGACCGGCTTGCCGACGAGGTAAAGCAGGATATACGAGTGGTGCGTGAGGATCTGCCGGACGACCCCAGGGTATCGCCTGGCGACCTCCTCCGGGTGGTGGATGTTGTACATCACATAGGCGGAGACGATTTTCCCCAGGTCGCCGCCTTCGACCAACTCCCGGGTCCGCATCATCCCGGACTCGTAGATGTAATTGTGTCCGGGCAGACACACCAGGCCGTTTGCATCGGCCAGCGCTTGCATTTCCGCGATCTCGCCAACTGAGACCCCAACCGGTTTTTCGACCAGGACATGCTTCCCGGCGACCAGGGCGAGTTTCGTGTATTCCAGGTGGGATTCCAGATTGGTGAGCACGAATACGGCATCAATGGCCGGATCGTGGACCAGTTCCTCGGGGCTTGCGTAATTCTTGCAGCCGAACTCGGCTGCCCGGTGGCGAGCGCGATCCTGGCTGCGGTTCCACAGCCCGATGAGCTTCGCGCCGGGGCTCTTGTGAACCGCCCGCGCATGCAGAACGGAGATGTCCCCAGCGCCGAGGAGCCCGACGCCGATGGTGTCCTTTTGGATGAGCATGATTGGCTCCGTGAGGCTTCAATCCCCTGGCGGCAAAGGATTCGCGGTGGGGAGAGTTTTTCCGCTCTGATCCAGGAACCCGATGAGGCTGTCGCATCTATGGAAAGACGATTGGACG
>PLDW01000332.1:0-11436 GCA_003136315.1 Gemmataceae bacterium
TTTGCGCAGTTCAGCAAGCCCACTGGTTACGACTGCCAACTCGTCGGGGCGGAACGACCGGGCCAGGAGGCGTTTCGACAGGAAATCGATTCGGGCAGGGTCAGCCGGGGCCGCCTTGATCGTCTTCTCAGCCAGTACCCGCGCGGCCTCCACAAACTGGACATCGTTGAGCGTCACCAGGGCTTGAATCGGGGTGTTCGTCCGCTCCCGGCGCACGGCACAGGTTTCTCGGTTCGGAGCATTGAAGATCTCCATCGAGGCCGGCGGAGCACTCCGCTTCCAGAAGGTGTACATACTCCGTCGATACAGGTTCTCGCCGGCATCTTGCTTGTAGTCTCGGGTGTTACTGCCGATCATGGCGACCGCTTCCCACACCCCGGCCGGCTGGTAGGGCTTCACACTCGGTCCACCGATCTTGGGCACAAGCAAGCCGCTCGTTGCCAGAGCGTAGTCCCGGATCATCTCTCCATCCATCCGGTACCGGGGGCCGCGAGACAACAGCCGATTCTCACGGTCCTTGTCGAGTTTCTCCTTTGTCGCGACTGCCTCTTGCCGGTAGGTTGCGGATGTGACCAGCATCTTGTAAAAGGCCTTCATGTCCCACCTGGTTTGCCGGAATTCGATCGCCATCCAGTCGAGCAGTTCCGGGTGACTTGGGAGTTCGCCAGTAATCCCGAAGTCGCCGCTGGATTTGACCAGCCCATTCCCAAACAACTCTTGCCAGAACCGGTTCACGGTGACTCGGGTCGTCAGCGGGTGTTCGGGGCGGAGCAGCCACTTCGCAAACCCGAGGCGGTTCTTGGGTAGATCGGTCGGGAAGGCGGGAAGTGCCTTGGGTGTGAGCGGTCCCACCTTGTCCTTGCGCTTGTCGTAATCCCCGCGGGCCAGGATGTAAGCCTCCGGAGGGGTCGTCCTCTCGACCGCCACGTGGGTGATCGTCCCACGACCGCGGATCGCGACTTCCTCTTCCTGGAGCTTCCTGTAAGCGTTGGTGACCTCCTGATACTTCGTGTCCTGAGACACCAGCCACCAGGTAAGCAGTTCGTCCGCTTCCTTCGGAGACCGCTTGTCGGCCGGTTTCCCAAGGAGTTCCGCCACCCGCCAAGATCCGAACAGTTGCTGAGCATCGATCGCGGTGAGCTGGCGGTCATAGATCCGAAGATCCTGGAGTGCGACCCCATTGACCCGATCCCGGTTATTCCGCTGACCAATCTTGAGGGGCACAGTTGTCCGGGTCGTCGACTTCAGGTTGTCGGCCTCAATGTCCAGCGCTTGCGGCTCGCCGTCGTAGTAGATCTTGGTCCCATTGGCTTTCCCGGTCCCGTCAAAGGCCACGGTCACGTGAACCCACTTGCCCGGTGTCAGCGGTGTCTTCGCCACCACTTTCATGGCATCCTGGTTCCAGACGTTGACGAAGTGTGTCCCGACTCGATCGGCCTGGAGACAAATGTCCCAGCCACGGAAACCGTTTCCATCATCCATCCGTGCGAGTACGCTCCCATTCGTTCCCCGTTTGCTGATCGAGATCCAGGCCGAGACAGCGAACGGCTGAGTCCGGTCGAAATCCCCGACTTCCTTGAACGCAAGCGCGTCCCCAGAGCGAATGGTGAACGCTTTCTTCTTGTCGGATCGGGCGATCGACCAGTCATAGCCGTTTTCAAATTTGACCGTGCGATTTTTCCCGCTCACCACCGTTGCGACCGACTGCCCCTTCTCTTCCATCAGTGGAGCGTGGAACACCAGTCCGGAGGTCGGCACCTTGTTCGCGTATTCGGCGGGGTCGGCAGTCTTCAGCCACGCGGCAAAGTCGGCCTTGGCCGAAGCCTTACGTGCATCGACTTTGGCCCTGGCAGTGGCGAGTTCTTTCGTCAGGGCCCCGAAGCGAGGGCGATCTTCCTGGCGGGGCACAGTGATCGTTGGAGCAGGGTTGGAGATGTTCCCATCCATCACCGGTCCATTCAAGTTGTTGAAGAACGCCGCCATGCTGTAGAACTCCCGCTGAGAGAGCGGGTCGTATTTGTGGTCGTGGCATACCGCACACCCGGCGGTCAAACCCATCCACACCTGATTGACCGTCTCGGTGCGATCCCGTGTGTACAAGACAGCGTACTCTTCCGGAATCACTCCGCCTTCGTTGGTAGTGATGTTGCACCGGACGAAACCAGTCGCCACCTCCTGGTCGAGGGTCGGGTTCGGGAGGAGGTCGCCAGCGAGTTGTTCGATGGTGAACTGATCGAACGGCAGGTTCTGATTGAACGCCCGGATCACCCACTCCCGATACGCCCAGATCTCCCGGTAGTTATCGAAGTGGATGCCGTGTGTGTCGGCATAACGGGCCGCATCGAGCCAGTATCGACCGCGGTGTTCGCCCCACTGGGGTGATGCCATCAACTTGTCGACATACTTCTCGTAATAATTCGCTGCGGTGTCTGCGACGAAAGCATCGACATCGACCGGGTCGGGCGGGAGCCCCGTCAGATCGAGAGCGAGCCGGCGTGCAATGGTGCGGCGATCTGCCTCCGGAGCTGGTTCGAGGCCATTCTGTCTCAGCTTCGCGAGAATAAACGCATCAATCGGGTTGCGAATCCACGCCTTGCCCTTGGGGTCGGTGAGGACTGGAACCGGCGGTCGAGTTGGGGGGATGAACGACCAGTGCGGTTGGTACTCGGCCCCACTCGCGACCCACCGTTTCAGGAGATCTTTTTGCGCGGCGGTCAGCTTCTTGAGCGATTTCGGCGGCGGCATGATCTCGGAGGGGTCATCCGAACAGACCCGGTCGATGGCTGCGCTCTTCTTCAGGTCGCCTGGAGTGAGGGCACCGGTCGTGATTGCATCGTCGCGGCGGTCAAGCCGGAGATCCGCCTTGCGGGCAGCGCTGTCCGGACCGTGGCAGGGGAAGCAGTTCTCGGCCAGTATGGGCCGGATATCCCGGTTGTATTCAACCGGCCGTGCCGTTGCCGCAGGGGCTGTTGGCCGGTCTTCCGCCCCAACGGGCCGGTTCGGGAGGACCACCGCAACCGTCAGCAGCAGCACGGTGGCATTCGCAAAGCGGGTAGAGGTTACGGTCATCGGTTTAGTTAGTTTAAGGTTTAAGGTTTAAGGTTAAGAAAAATCCATAATTCAAAAACAAATTTGATACCATGTCTCACTGGCGACCAATCTGATGGTTTTCAGTTTAAAGTCAGCAACAACTAATTCGTTATCGAAAAACAGATGTTTTTCTTAACTTTAAACTTTAAACCTTAAAATTTAAACTGTTCCTGAGTCCAGGTGTGTCGTCACCCGGGTCCAATATTTTTCGCCCGATCGGATGTGCCGGGCCATCGCTCGTGCCGCGGCCTGGGTGTTGCCGTCTGTCAGGGACCGAATCACTGCCAGGTGTTCCTGGGCTTCGACGGCGATTCTGTGGAAATCGTTGCGGGCCTCCTCGTGCTCCCAGGCCACATCGCGGAACGCCCGAAAGAGGATCTTCAGACGGGCGATTTCGGCAGCCAGAAAGGTGTTCCCTGAGGAGGCGGTTATCAAATCGTGAAGTCGGTCGTCGATGTCCCGGGCACGGGCGACGAAATCGGCCCCGCTACACCCCGACGGCGGTTCTCCGGTCGTCAGGGGTTGGATCTCATCCGCAAGTTCACGGAGGCGAGCCAGATCGATCCGCCCGCACGCCTGGCGAGTCGCCAGGCACTCCAGCGACCGACGTACCTGGCAAACCTCCCGGACATCCTTCGCAGTCACCCGTCGGACCACTGCACCGCGGTTCGGGAGGAGGTCGACCACGCCGATTCCGGCCAACTCAATCAACGCCTCACGAATAGGAGTGTGGCTGACGCCGAAGCGGTTCGCAAGGGCCTGGGTGACAAGTCGGTGACCGGCCCGGAGTCGGCCCTGGAAGACCTCCGTGAGAACCGACCGCACCACCGCCTGGCGGCGAAGGCCGTGGTCGAACTGGGAATCCGAGGTCAAGCAGGTCGCGGCCATGAGTATCGATTGATCCGGGACGAGTCCCACAGGGATTGGGCAGGACGGTCCGGTAGCAGGCGGGATCGAGGCTGGGTGATACTGGTATGTTACTCAGTGGGGAGCCGAGGTGCAACAAGATTCTGTAGAATCCTGACCGCGAAGTGTGGCAAGTTTTCCGGGAGCGTGATCCGTACTGAGCCTAAAGTCTGAGGAATCTCACCCCTTCAGGGTAAAGAGGGTCTGACAACGGCCTATGCATCGATGGGTTTTCCGGCCGAAGGGTTGAGCTGTCTTGGCCCAGGGCGTTGCCCCCAGCCTGGGATTATTTCGCCGGTGGGATGGGGGGAACCTCAAGGGGCGCGTACCAGCAAACGAACCGCTCAGCCCAGCCTGGGATTATTTCGCCGGTGGGATGGGGGGAACAGTGACCTCGCGGGGGGGCGGTGCGATGAGCCGGACTGGGGCTTCATGGGGTAGCGGTGCGACCGGCCAGCGACGCATGTGGCCGAATTTCTCCGGGTAGGGGATGCCCTTGTCCTCCAGATCCCAGTATGCGTTCATCAACTCGTGGTAGGGAATATGGGCTAGCCTCACCACCCCCTCGGGCAGTGGGGGCACCCGACCGCCAGGCCTCTTTCGGATGCAGATGTGGTCGCAGATGTCCACACCATCCACCCGGGAGTAGAAGATACACACCCAGTCGCCCACCTTCACGTCGGTCAGGCGATACATGAACGGCTCAAGCCCAAGGTACTCAGGGCCTGGAGGGTTGGTTGCTCGCGGATCTTTGGGTATCCTGCCCGCCGCCAGATCCTCGGACACCGCGAACCGCTTGGGGGGCTGGGCCGGGATCACCACGGTCACCCATCGGGCGACCTTGTCTGGGCCAAGCTGTTGGGTTCGGTGGGTATATTCCGGGGTCTGGACTGTGATCGAGTCCTTGGTCACAGCGGTAACCGTGCCTTGAGGATAGCACTCATTCACGAAGTCGATTTTCGGTTTTCGGGGCGGTTCAGCCGAGTGAGCGGAGGTGACCGCTACCGTCCCCGCGTTGCTTGTCAAACACAGGATGAATCCGCCCAATAGTATCGATCTCACAGGAGTTCTCCAGGTCAGAACCGGGGCTGGGTGTTGGATCCCGTCAGGTGCTCTGGAGATACCACAGAAGCGGTGGCTTGCTTGCAGATGGAACGATCACCCAGGGTCCAGTGATGGCCGGGGAATTGTTGTTTGCAGTGATGCCACCGAGGGACATGATCACGAGCCACTTCCAGCCGGACTCTAACGGTGGGAATTGAATTGGATTACCCTCTCCGTCGATGGCAACGGGGGCGATTGTGGCGGTCCCACCGATCGTGAATGTCCCCGAGGCGAACCAGGTATCGGCATGTCCGTTATTAAAGTCGCCGTTGAGAACTGGTCGGTACGTGCCGCCTGTCCAGTTTACGTTCCCGAACACCAAGAGCATCCCGTAAACGTGGCCTTCAAAAGTTCCATCCTCATCCCCAATAGTGACATCAGCCCCGGTGTTTGTCAGATTCCCCTTGATCGTGGCGGTCGAGGACATCGTAGAGGTCAAGCCGTCGGTTCCCGTAGTCGTGAGCGTTGATAGTTGTCCCCCGGTAAAGAGCGCTGTGTTGTGGACCCACAATGTGGACCCACCTGTCAGATAGGTGGCCCCGGCAGTCTGCATGTAGGATGCATCCGCCGTACCTTTGATTTCTCCTTTGACTCGTGCGGTCGTATCCCCCCAGAGAGTGAACACCCCACCACTCACCATGATGGGTCTGGTAGCAAACGTACCACTCTCCACTGTTAACCATGCATTGGCTGCAATGTTTGTGTAGTTGCCTTCATAGAATTCCAGATCCTCAGAGTAAGAGATCTTGCCCGGGCCGGGGGCCACGATGAATCCCGAGTTGGCATTGATGTTCAGATTGCCCCCGTTCGCCTGACTGAGAGTTCCTGCCAGCATTGTCGCGACAGCGCCGTCATTCAGGTTGATCGTGTCTCCTGTCGTCACGGTGCCAGCATTCGCTGGGGCGATGGTCGCGATGGTACTCGATCCGGAGATGTTGATATTGGCCAGGTTCGAGGTGCTGTTGAGCGTTCCGCCCGTCCAGTAGAAGTCCGAGCCGCCATTCCAGCCTGGGTTGAGCCACCATGTGTAGTCGTTGGTTGTCGCACCCCCCAGGACAGTCATGTCGCTCCCAGAGCCGGCCGGTTGGTCAATCGTACCGTTGTTCAAATACAAGGCGTCGGTTTGGACCGGACCCGTCACCGTGACCGTTCCAGTGTATCCGGCCGTCAGCGTGATCGAGTTAAACGGCCCGCCTGAGCTCGATTGCATCCCATAACAGTCGGCCGAGCCACCACTCGGCCCACCTGCACCTGTTGCGCCCCCTGACTGACCTCCCGGGCCATTGGCACCGGCAAAGTTGGTGAAGAGGATATCGTCCCCCGGTCCAGGAATCGAGAGCACACCGGCAGTATCTCCCCAGTTGTACGGATCACTGAACTGGTTATCCCCGGTCGCATCTGTCCAGGTGAACAGAGCCGGCATGGCCCGCAGGTCGAGAGCCTCCAGTGTCGGCTTGAATGCGGGCTTGGAGATCGGTTGGGTAACGGGTACACGGAAGATGCGACGCGCAAGGCGGATCAGGGCGGAGACGGGCATGATGGCACTCCGTTGGCTCGTTCGTTCAGTGTTGTGAGGCAGATCGGCAGCGTTATGAAGAGGATGCTAACCGTACCTGGAGGATCGGGCAAGCGAAAAAATGGAGGCCGATTGGGAAAAACCGCTCAGGCTACGCCCGACAGTATCAGACTATTCTTAGTGTATAATCTCAGCGCAGAGAGAGTGACCAAGGAGAAACACCCGAGCGCAGTGTCGCCCCAAGGGTATCACGTTGGCGCAGGACGATAGGTGCAATATCGCAGAATCGAGAGCGGAGGAGGAAACAGCCCGTTCCACAAGGCCACGCTGATACGGGTTGACACCGCCCTGCCCATGACCCTGGGTGGGGGTTCGACCTACGATTTCGCCCCCGGGATCGGTCGACCCATCGTGCGCAATAGCATCTTCATGTCCTCCCAGGTGTCCTTTTTCGCCGCCTCGGTCCGCAGCAAGTACGATGGATGAAAGGTACACACGACCGGGGTGTCCTGATATTTGTGGACCCTCCCGCGGAGTTTCGTGATCCCGAGGGTCGTCCCGAGAACATTCTGAGCTGCCGTGCCCCCAAGGCAAACGAGATATTTTGGCCGGACGAGTGCGAGCTGCCGGTCGAAATACTCGCGGCAGTGGCTCCGTTCGTCGGGGGTCGGGGTGCGATTGTTGGGCGGCCGGCACTTGATCGTGTTGCAGATGTACACTTCCTCTCGCTTGAATCCGCACGCTGCAATGATCTTGTTCAGCAGTTGACCAGCCCGGCCCACAAACGGTTCACCGGTCGCGTCCTCGTCTGCGCCCGGTGCCTCCCCGACGAAACAGATCTCGGGATCAACGGGGCCGACCCCGAAGACCGTCTGTGTGCGAGTCGCGAACAGCTCCGGGCACCGGTCGCACGATGCAACCCGTGCCGTGAGGACGGTGAGTTCTCGCCGCCGGTCGGCGGCAGACTCGGGGACGGCCGGGGCGGAAGCTTCGAACAGAGCGGATGGGGCAGTCACCTGGATTGGCGGGGCTACGGGCAGAACCGGTTGACCCTGCTTCATCGCCTCGCGGACCGGATCCAACGACGGGCGCGGTGCCGGTGCCAGTTCCGGAAGCAACACTGGTGCCGGTACTTGTGTTGCGGTTGGGGGTTGTGCGACCGGGACGAACGCGAGTGGTGGACCGATCGGGAGAAACTCGATCCCCGCGGCCCTGAGCGAGTCGAGATGCAGCCTCAATTGCCGTGCGAGGAACGCACGTGAGTCGTTGGTGGGTTCCACTCTGTTGTCTCCTCGCACTGGACAGGGACCGCCGAGCATCCAGTATTATCGTCGGCGTGAAGATCAAGCTGGAGCAGGTCGAGGAACTCGGTAATACTCGCCCTGAGAAGGAAGACGCTCTCGGACTGCGTCAATCTGACAATCGTTGTTTAATAACAAGCAGACGAGGTGGCCTGTTGCTTTCGCTGTTCCATTCACTCCGGTGGCGATTGTGGGAATGCCCCCGCACAATCGAGGGCGCTACTGTGGATTTCCTCCGCCGACAAAATCTCCAAAATCTTTGGGCGATCCTGGCCGCACGTGAGGGGTGGACCGAAGGTTGCACCATCGATTTCACCCGCCGTATCTGCTTCACCTACGGACTGGGTGTACTTCACAAGGTGGGGGGACTACGTGGCCGAGATGTCTGGACACCTGGATGGAACCGGCGCCTGTTCGCTGCTTGCGGCGAGCAGTCTGACCCAGCCGTCGCTGCGGCACGAATCTTGGGGCGGATCAGCGAGTTAGCCCAATTGCTACTGTCAGAGGACCGATCTGACTCCTCCAAATGACTCGTTCGACTTCCTGCACTTGCGGTACACCAGCCAGGTTCGATGATCAGGATCACGGCCCAACCGGTCTCGCTCCGCAGGTCAGATGCCCCCGGCTCTCGTCCTGCTCAACCAATGGCAATTCGGCAGCACCGACGGTGTTGTCGAGAACGTATTTCTGGAACAAATAGATTCGCTCCTCCCGAGTCCCGATCACCCCTGCGTGGGGGCTAGCCGCCATCCCATGTTGAACCCCCTGGTAAATCGCTGCATCCTCAGCGAAAACCTTTTTGGCGACCATGACCGCCACCGTCCGCAACATCCGGTAGAGCCCCCAGGCAAGGGGGTTCCGACGATGCCCGCGGAGGGTGAAGAAGAGACACCGATAGCGGCAAGTCGTCGGACTCGTCGGGAACACGCACTGCAACATCCGGGACGAGTCCAGCGAGCTACCTGTGGTGTGTGGGTGAAGAACCCGATGCCAGTATTCGTCCGTCACCCGCTCACCCAGGCGCCGAACGATCCAGTCCTGGACTCGGGTCGCAAACTCCCGGGGCGGAATGGTCCGAAACGAGGTAAACCGGTCGGTCAATTCGTGCCAGGCGAGCGACTCGTCCGGGAAGTCCTTGAAGGTCTTCGGGTGGACCTGTGGGATGTGGTACGACTCGAGTGAGTTCTCCAGCACGACCTTCCAGTTGCACGGGAATTCCTTCTCCCACGTTGCCGCGTGACGGTAAACACCCCCGTACCCGTGTTCGCCGCTCGACACGTCCCAGAGTGGTCCGATCCACTCCCGGAGTGACACCCCGTTATTGCTCAGGTTGACAAACACGAGGTCGCCACAGGTGTCGACCCGGAACTGTCGCAGGCAGGCGTTCTCCCGGTCCCACGGGCGAAACGCCCGGGCGTCCGGGATCTTCCCGGTCCCGCCGTCCTTATTGAATTCCCAGCCGTGATACTGGCACTTCAACCGCGGTGTGTTTCCGCGGAGCTTGGTCGTCAGATTGCTGTGCCGGTGCGGGCAGACGTTCAAGAAGGCCCGAAGTTCGCCATCGAAGTTGCGGAGCAGAATCGGGGTATCGAGCAAATCGAGAGTCAGGAAGTCGCCAGGCCGCGCAAGGTCACCGACCGTCGCGAGAGGGTGCCACGCCGGGTGGAAGAGGTGCCGCAATTCCGCCCGGTAGTGCGATTCGGAGGTGTAGTGCTCTGGCCGAAGCAGATGACGCAGGTGGTGCTGGTGGGTGAACATCGGGCGACCTGATCCGGTTCGCTTTCACTGCTGAAGGCCGACACTTTCGGCTGTCCAACCCGGACGTGTGAGTCGGTGGGCGACCCTCGCCCAGGTTGGACATGGCCCCACACAAAGCCAACGCGATTACGATAACAGACCAGGCACTTTGGGCAAGTCGGGTAAGGGAAGAAGGGGACGTGGTTACTCCGGATCTGCCGGAGAACCCGAGTTTGCTGAAAAAGCCGGATGGAGTGGGGCTCCTACAGGAACCCGCAGAGGCTGTCTCATTCCAGGAGCAAGCATCGGTCTAATGGGAGGGCGAGGCTCCTACCGAGCGTGAGAGGTCAAGCTCGGCAGGAGCCTCGCCCTCCCATACATATGTACAATTCTCTTTCCTTAGATGCGACAGCCTCAGCGGGTTCCTGTATCACACCACCCAGTCCGGGACAGGTTTGCGGGTCCGCATCAGGACGGTTGGGTTGACAGCCTCGAAGCGGAGCGATTCGAGTTGCTCCACCCCGCGCGAGAGGTTCATCAGGAGCACCTCAACACCCCCACCGAGCCGCTTGAGCACCGCATAGGTCGCACTGAGCATTTCGAGTGTGCCGACGTTCGTTACCAATCGACCCCCCGGCCGTAGAGCTTCAAAACACGCCTCCAGCAACCGCGCGACCTCACCCCCATTTCCACCAACGAAAATCGCGTCGGGGGGGGGCAGAGTGGTGAACACCTCCGGGGCCGTGCCGAACACCGGCTTCACGTTGGTCACTCCGAATGTGGCCGCGTTGGCCACGATCAGGTGGTAGTCGGCCGAGTCTTGCTCAATCGCATAGGCCGGCCCCGGAGTGACCAGCCCAGCCGCCTCGATCGCCACGCTCCCGCTCCCCGCCCCCACATCCCAGAACACATCACCGGGGTGCAGGTCGAGTTGACCCAGGGCCACTGCCCGGACCTCGGCCTGGGTGATCAGGCCGGTCTTCGGCCGGGTCTGGGCGAACACCTCGTCGGGATTCCCGAACCGTCGCAGTCGGGCAGTCCGGGGGCGGTCCGGGCGGTTGGGTTTCCGCTTCAGGATCAGGATGTTCAGAGGGTCGAACCGCATGTCCCGAATGTCGGTCAGGTCGCCGCGGGTGATCCGCTCATCCTTTCCACCGAGATTTTCACACACGTAAGCGGTGAAGTAGTCGATCCCGCGACCGAGTAATTCACCCGCTACTCGCCCGGGGTGATATTGCTCGCTGGTAAACAACCCGACTGTCTCGGCCGTCCGGATCTTGTCGATGGCGTCGTCGAGCGACCGGCTCGCCAGGTCGGTGAGGTATGCCTCCTCCCACGACTCCTTGATTCGCGCGAACGCGAGTTGCATCGAGGAGACATGCGGCATGACCTCAAAATGCTCGGCCCCCACTTTTTCGCACAGGTAACGCGCAGTGCCGTAAAACAGCGGGTCGCCGGTTGCCACGATCACAGCGCGGCGGCGGCCAAGGGTGACTCGTAACTTCTCGACCGCCTCGGGAAGGTCAGCACCGATCCGTACCCGTTCGGCCGATAACTCGGGCAGCAGCCGCAATACCGGGTCCGATCCGAACACCACCTGAGCCGCAACCAGCAGTTCCCGTGACCGACTGCTCAGTCCGGCCATCCCATCGGGGCCGATGCCGATCACTGGAACCTTGCCGGAGGGGGAATCGTTCATGGTGTTGTCGGAGTTAGTGTTGTCGGAGTTAGTGTTCAGTGTTCAGTGTTCAGTGTTTAGTGTTCAGTGTTCAGTGCTCAGTG
>PLDW01000332.1:11470-14241 GCA_003136315.1 Gemmataceae bacterium
TGCTCAGTGCTCAGTGCTCAGTGTTTAGCGTTTAGTGGAGTGAAACGTACCCGCTCTTCGAGATTGCATTCGATCGGTGTTTTCGCACCGAAGGGTCGGCGGAGAATAGCCCAGGGTGGAGCCGGGCTGCCGACAAAACCCTGGGGGACCGAAACCAAACACTGAACACTGAACACTGAACACTAACTCCGACAACACTAAAACCCTGGTTTCGTTCTTCCCGGTGGCCTTCAACCGGCTGATGTCCCTGTTGTAGCTCCTGTGGGACGTCAGAAAATAGGCCGCGAGGGCGATGATGCGACTTGTCGGCCGGATCAGACACGACGAGCCGCTCGGAAACAGGGGATAAAGACACTCCCAGCACCTTCCCAAAACCCGCGTGGCGTTGATCGGGCGGTACGGCTAGAATAACCGTTAAGAGTGGTCCATGTTCCCCAACTTGTCGAGAAGGGTGACGCTATGGGACGGCCGGGTATCGGGTTTCTCCTGCGGGTCGGGGCGTTTGCGGCCGGGATCGTCGTGGTCGGCGGTTTTGGGGTCTCTGGCCCCGGGCTGGGCGACGACACCAAGCCGAAGGCCAAAGCGACCGACACCGGGGACGAGGCCCTGAAGGCGGAGTTGCTCAAATTCAACCGACCGACTTCGGAGGACACCCAGCGCACCAAGCTGCTGGCCTTCGTCAAAGACAAGGACCGTGCCAAGAAGGGAATCGCCCTCGCCACCAAGTTGCAAAAGGCAGCGAAAGGGACGGATAAACCGTTCAATCTCAATGGATCTCTTGTCCTCGCCAAGGCCGCCCACTTCCTCAAGGAGTACTCGGCTGCGGAATACTTCTATGAGTACAGCACCGAGACCGCCGGGAAGCTCGAAAGCGGTGAGAAACTCCTCCAGGCCTACGACGGCCTGATCGACCTGTACTGGGACCAGAAAAAGTTCCAGGATGTGATCGATGTGTGCGAACGGTTCGTGGAGTTGAAAGGACCGGACGAGGTCGACAAGGTCAAGCCGTTCATCCTTGAACGGCTCGTCCAGGCAAAGGCCCGGCAAGGGAACACAGACGATGCACTGCGGATCACCGAGTCGCTGATCCAGCTTGACGAGGGCGGTTGGTACTTCACCAAGCTCAAGGGGTGGGTCCAGCGGGAGGCCGGAAAGCTCGATGAGGCGATCGAGACCTATCTGGAAGTGCTCAGCAAGGTCGACTCCGCCAAACGTATCCCCCGCGAGCAGAGGGACCGAATCAAAGATTCGGTGCGCTACGCCCTCAGCGGCCTGTACGTCGATAACAACGAAATCGACAAGGCCGCCAAGCAACTGGAGATGCTCATCAAGCGGGACGAGGAAAACCCGACCTACCAGAACGATCTCGGATTCATCCTCGCCGACCACGATATGAGGCTAGACGAGGCGGAGAAACTCATCCGCAACGCACTTGAACTGGACAAGAAACGGCAGGAGAAACTGCTTGAGGAAGGGAAGATCGACGAGGTGAAGGAAACCGCCGCGTACATCGACAGTATGGGCTGGGTACTGTTCAAGCAGAAGAAGTACAAGGAGGCCCTGCCCTATCTGGAAAAAGCCTGCGCTGACGAAGATGAGGGGATTCACCTGGAAATCTGGGACCACCTCGGGGATGTCTACCAGGCCCTCGGCCAGAAGAAAAATGCGACCGACGCCTGGCAGAAGGGGCTGACAATGGAGGACGTCTCGAAGCGGGATATCGAGCGTCGGAAGAAGGTAATCGCCAAGCTCAAAGCCGCCGGGGTGGAACCGAAAGTGAAGGAATCACCCTCGACCGAACCGGAGAAGAAGACCCCTCCGAAGAAGAAGATCATCGACTGACCGTAGCGGCAACGATCTCCCCCGATAGGGGCAGATCCATCGCATCGTCACCCACTCTCCCGCCCGGGGCCGTGCCCCGGGTTTCTCGTTTCCCGGGTACACCATGCTCGCTGGTTGGTCGCGAGTGGAGATCGCCAACAAATCGGCGGACGTGTTCGAGCCGCCCAAGACACGAGCGACCCGACTCGCCCTCCTCTACCTCCATGCCGAGGACGGGAAGTCTCCCGCCGACAACGCCACAATCACAGCCCTCCTCCGGACGCACTGCCTCATGTGCGTTGCGCCGCACGGTGGTCGGTCGTGGTGGGCCGACCGGGTCTGTCCGGAGTTTGATACCTCCCTGACAGCCCTCCAGCACCTCCTCCGAAACGTGGCCCCCTGGATGGAAACCCGGTGGGGGCTCGGGCCACGATCGATCGGAGTGGCGGGAGTCGGGATGGGGGGCCAGGGGGCGATTCGGCTCGGCTTGAAGTTTCCGGACCGGTTTCCGGTTGTGGCGAGTATCGGCGGTGCCTTCGATTATCACGACTTCCACGGCCGGGGAACACCGCTCGACGAAATGTACGACTCCCGGGAGCAGTGCCGGCAGGATACCGCGGTGCTGCACGTTGACCCGTATCGTTGGCCGCTCCACCTCTGGTTGGCATGCGATCCTGCGGACGATGGATTCCGCGGAAATGACCGGCTACACGAGAAGCTCACCGCTCTCGGCGTCTCCCACACCGCCGACCTCCTCACGACCACCGGCGGCGATTCAGGGGTATACGCTGACCGGATGGTCGGGCCGATGATTGCGTACGTCCTCACCGGGTTGGAGCGAGAGTCTCGGCGGTTGATGTGAGGAGGGCAACTTCGGCAGAGTGTAGGTCGGGTCGAGGCTTTGTGAGACCCGACATCCAACCGCCTGCGTCGGGTCTCCCAAAGCCTCG
>PLDW01000034.1 GCA_003136315.1 Gemmataceae bacterium
CCAGAATTCGCCAGAGTGCAGTCCGTTAGAGCCATCCCTCGATCAGACCCAGGCCTTGTCTCGGATGGGCTGGATGTCACTGAATCTGGCTCACGCCCCAGGTCTGGCAAACCGCCAGTCGTTGCCCAGGTCAACCCCGACCCTTGAAGAAGAGCGCACCGAGTGGGGGAAGGTTCAGGCTGACCGAGAAGGGTTGGTTGTGCATCGCAATCGGTTCGGCGAACACCCCGCCTTTGTTTCCAACATTGCTTCCCCAGTACACTCCGGCATCACTATTAAGTGTCTCTTTCCAATATCCTGCCGACGGAACTCCGACCCGGTATCCGTTCCGAACCACAGGAGTAAAGTTCAAGACGCACAGGATAATGTCGTCAACGGACTTCCCCCGGCGGATGAAGCTGAGGATGCTGGCATTGGCATCCGAGCAGTCGATCCAGTCGAACCCACCCGGCTGGTTGTCGAGTTCGTGCATCGCGGGTTCGGCAGCGTAGAAGCGGTTCAGGTCCCGGACCCACCGCTGCACCCCCTCGTGGGGGGGGTATTTCAGGAGGTGCCAGTCGACGCACTCGTCGACCCGCCACTCTCGCCGCATGGCGATCTCACAGCCCTGGAACAGCAGCTTTTTCCCGGTCATTCCCCACATGTATCCGAACAACTGACGCAGCCCAGCGTACTTCTGCCATTCGTCCCCCGAACATTTGTCCCAGAGCGGCCCTTTCCCGTGGACGACCTCGTCGTGGCTCAGGGGGAGGACAAAATTCTCGTGGTACGCATAGAGCATCCGGAACGTGAGATCGTTCTGGTGGTACTTCCGGTGGATCGGATCGAGGGCGGCATACCTCAGGGTGTCGTGCATCCACCCCATGTCCCACTTGTAACCGAACCCGAGTCCACCTGCGTACGTGGGTCGTGACACCATCCCCCAGGAAGTGGATTCCTCGGCATAGGTCTGCGTGTCGGGGAAGTTCTTGTACACTTCCACGTTGAACCGGCGGAGAAACTCGATCGCTTCGATGTTCTCTTTCCCCCCATACTGGTTCGGCACCCACCCTCCGTCCTTGCGGGAGTAGTCCAGGTACAACATGGATGCGACCGCGTCGACTCGCAGTCCATCAACGTGGTACTTGTCGAGCCAGAACAGGGCAGACGAGAGAAGGAAGCTGCGCACCTCGTGTCGGCCATAGTTGAACACGAAACTGCCCCAGTCCGGGTGGAATCCCTGCCGCGGGTCGGCGTGTTCGTAGCAGGCAGTCCCGTCGAAATTGGCCAGGGCCCAGGCGTCGGTTGCGAAGTGGCTCGGAACCCAGTCCAGGATCACTCCCACCCCTGCCTGGTGCAGGGTATCGATCAGGTACATCAGGTCTTGCGGGGTGCCGAACCGACTGGTGGCGGCGAAGTACCCGGTGGTTTGGTAACCCCAGGAAGCGAAGAACGGGTGCTCCGTGATCGGGAGGAATTCGACGTGGGTGAACCCCATGTCCGCGCAATACGCAGCCAACTTCGGGGCGACGTCCCGGTAGCTGAGCGAGTGGTAGGGTGGGTCTGCCGCCCGCATCCACGAGCCCATGTGGACTTCGTAAATGCTCACTGGTGCGTCATGGGCAGCCCGTCGCTTCCTGCAGGCCATCCACTCCGCATCGTGCCACTCATACCCCATGTCCCACGTCACCGCCGCGTGCTTCGGTGGGATCTCGCAGGTGAACGCGAACGGGTCGGTTTTCTCCGCGGTGAACCCCCCGGGGGCAGCGACGTGGTACTTGTACAGCGTGCCCGCTTTGACCCCGGGGATGAATACAGCCCAGATCCCGGACGACCCGACCGGCGAGAGGCGATTCCGCCCCTTGTCCCATCCGTTGAAATCCCCGACCACACTCACGTAATCGGCGTTCGGAGCCCAGACCGCGAACTGGAACCCGGCCTGACCGTCGTGCGTGGCCGGGTGCGATCCGAGCTTCTCGTAGAGCCGCAGATGGCTCCCCTCGTTGAACAGGAACAGATCCTGCGGGGTCAGCCACGGCTGGTTCGTGGTTGCGACCGGGGCCGGAGCAGGGGATGGTTCTGTCCCGAACGGCTGGTATTGGGGTCGAGCATCCGTTCGGACAGGGGGAGAGGGGTTGGTCATCGCGAAAGTCCTGGCCGGGGGCGAACGGAACGACAGCTAGAGAAAGAACTACCGAAACGACCGGTCAGACGCCAGGGATGCTTCAACGTACCACTTGCGACTTCAGTGCAAACAGGGAGGAATACCCCGGGAATACCGCCGGGTCCGACAGAAAGGAAAGCAGTGATTGTATCGAAAAGAATCGAGGAACGCTGGGAGCCGAAGTGGAAGCGCGGCTCGACTGCTCAAGCCGTTGCAAGAAGGTTGAGCCAGCCGATGGCGTCGAGGACTCGCTCCCGCTCAATCACACTCTGTTGGTCGACCACACGTTGGGCACGCCGCTGCGGTTTCGTCCAAATCGTCGAGCAGATGGCCGAGTTTTTCTCGCTTCGTCTGGAGATACACTCGGTTGTGGTTCCCGGGCGTGATCTGGATTGGTAGCCGCTCCACAATTCGCAGCCCATATCCCTCCAACCCGATGACTTTCCGCGGATTGTTGGTTAGTAATCGGATGTCCCGAACCCCCAGGTCGTGCAGGATCTGGGCTCCGATCCCGAAGTGCCGCAGATCGGGGGCGAAGCCGAGCCGACGGTTGGCCTCAACGGTATCCAACCCCTCATCCTGCTGAAGCTTGTACGCTTTGAGCTTGTTGAGCAACCCGATCCCGCGGCCCTCCTGCCGCATGTACACAATCACCCCCCGCCCAACCTCTCCAACTTGTCGCATCGCATACTCCAACTGCGGGCCGCAATCACACTTCGCCGAATGTAACACGTCACCGGTCAAACACTCGCTGTGCATCCTCACGAGGACTGGCCCCTCCTGAGTCGGAACCACCCCGGGGGCGGTTTCCACACCCACCCCCCCAAGTGTCAGCGCCAGGTGGGGCTCCTGATCAACAATTGAGGTATACGCGAATAGATCAAATATACCAAAATCTGTCGGTAATTTGAGTGATAGTTCCCGTTTGACCAGCTTCTCCCGGCGGCGGCGATGCTCGATCAGGTCGGCGATGGTACACATCTTCAAGCCGTGCTGATCGCAGAACCCGCGCAGATCCGGGAGTCGGGCCATGCTCCCATCCTCGTTGAGCACCTCGCAGATCACCGCCACCTCTCGCTTGCCCGCCAGCCTGCACAGATCCACGCTCCCCTCGGTGTGTCCAGCACGGACGAGCACGCCGCCGGGGCGAGCGATTAGCCCGTCCATGTGGCCCTTGTCCTGGACCAGATCTTGCGATCCGCTCGTCGGGTCAGCGCAGACCTGGATCGTCCGGCACCGGTCGAATGCCGATATTCCGGTTGAGACACCGTGCCGGGCGTCGAAGTTGTGAGTGAACGGGGTCGCGGTCGGATCGAGGTGGATTCCGGGCAGGAGATCCAGCCCGAGTCTATCGGCATTGGGTCGAGACATGGCAACGCACAGCCGCCCGCAGGCATGCCGGATCATGAAGTTCACGGCCGCCGGAGTCATCGCCTCCGCAGCCATCACGAGGTCGCCCTCGTTCTCCCGCTGTTCATCGTCGACCAGTACAATCATCCGCCCGGCCTGGAGTTCTTCCAGGGCCTCTTCAATCGTGCAGAAGCCAAGCAAAGAAGTACGATTCGGCATAAATGCTTTCGGAAGTTAAAGTTTAAACTTTCAAGTTTACGTTGACCTTCTTGGACCGTCTGGACTGAATTGTTACTCGTTCAAGTGTTGAACTTTAAACTGGGTGTGATCTCTCGGGTGCGACTGGATCCAGTGAAACTCACGCGCATTTCCGTGGTGAAGATCATGAGGTCGGTGGTCTTTACCTCGAAGAGGTTTGATCACAAAGCCCAGAGTCGCGTTTCGCGCACTCTGGGGAACCTCGATCGCGTCATGGTCTCTGTACCGCGAAGCGGTTCGACAAGACAAACTCGTCCCAAACGCCACGTTCGTCGTATTCGATATGTGTCTTACCAACAAGCGACCCCTTGTCTAACCGCTTCGCGGTAAAAACGCTGGTGTGGGCAACCGTGTACCCAGGGTGCGCGAAGCGCGACCCTGGGCTTTGTTCTGTAACCTCTTCGAGGAAAAGACATCCGACTGATTCAGCTTCACTCGGATATCACGAGCTTTTTCTCGTGATTTGGGCGCACTGGAATGATCGCACTCTTTAAACTCTTTAAACTTTAAACTTCTTAAACTTTAAACTTAGCTAGTCATCCGACAGTAGGGAGCGGCCCCGGAGCGGGGGGCGGGGGCCTGGTGGCGGCCGGGGTCAGATCGCATTCGATACGGAGCACCCGCCAGTGAGTCTGCCGCCCCCTGAACTCCAAAGGTGGAACGCTGTTCGCCTGGTCCGGGTCCGCAGCCGCACGGAGCTTGTTCACCTCGGCAAGGATATCTGGATCGGTACACACGATAACGACTCGACCGCGGGCGGCTGTGGGGGTGTTCCTGGCGTCAAATACCGGGATGTCGACAGCCACCCGCATCTCGATGGCTGTCTCGCTCACCGTGATGAAGTTGACCGAGTTTTTGTTGTCCTGGAGGCGGCTTCCGGCCATGCCAACCCCGAGTTTGTTCCAGGCAAAGACAAATTTCTGGGTCTGCTCGGGTGATGGCGGGCGGTTACCAGGGAGGGTGAACAACTTCTGTGCGGTGGCATCGAGTACCTTGTCGTTCCAGGCCCAGGAGAACAGCGCTGGGCCGCCAAGGACGGCAATATGGGCACTCGCCCCACCCGGTGTGACCGGGCGGAAGAATGGGTCGTTCGCGGAGTCGGCCATGAACCCATACGCAAAGGATCGGTCCCGGCGGTCGGCAGTCGCAGCCACGAATTGGCGAGCGAATTCCGTTCCCTGTTGGTCAAGCAAGCCCACGAACCAGCCGTAGGGCGTGAACCGGGCTTCGTCCGTGAGAAAGTACCCGGCCGAATTCATTGGGGGCAAGATTTGCCATTGCCGCAAGCCAGTCCCACCCGCAGCGTCCACCCCCCGAAGCGCGATGGAGACCGGGAAGGTTCCCTCAGCACATTTGAGAGTGCCAGCGACCACGCACTCGACAGAGGTCGGTTTGACCGCCCACTCCCGCAACCCACCGACTGTGAAGGTGGCCCCTGGATTCCGGGAAGCAAACCGGATCAGATCCGCCTGCCGGTAGCTGTTGAATTCGTTCCGCCAGCGTTGTTCGAGCATCGTCTCGTTTTCGGGGGGGATCTTCGCCCGCTCGTTCGGGTCACGGGTCCGGTGGAAGGCCCGGGATTGACTCGGAGCGTCCCCCTTCACGACGTACGCCGCCCACCTTTCGACCTCCCCCTTGGCTTCCTGGCGGATCGAGTAATTGATCGCCAGAAGGTACGCGCCGTATCCGAGCCCGACAACGACTGCGGTCCACCACGATGTGTTCGTCAGATCGATTCCGAACAGCACCCCCGTCCGCGTCCCCTCGGAGTTCCGGACTAACCGGCGGGCAGCGAAACTCAGAACAATGGCCAGCAGAGGCAGGAACAACAGTGAGTCTTCAAACAGTGGTGCCTTCTTCCACAAGGCGATCCCACCGAGTATCAACAGGAGGACGACGAACACGACAGCGATCACCATCGCTGCGACCGCTGCCATGGCCACAGGAACGTAAGGGATCGTGTCGGCGGTAGATGGGAGTGCCGGCGGGGCGACCGTATCGGCAGACGGGGAGGTCGACGGTTCAGACATGGTGCGGATCCACCAGGGACGACAGGAGCACGGGACGGCCCGCGGGCGGGCGGCGCTGTTGTAGCGGCCACCGATTCTACGGGACAGCCACCGGTGTGGTTCACAGCCGGGTCGCAATGGCAGGCCCGACCCGGTTCCAAGCTACGAACTCGTCCAAGATCAGAACCGTGTTTTTCGCCGATCAAACGAACAGGAGAAAAACAGGCATTTTCAACGTGGCCTGGCCATCCTGGGCCAACACGCCAAGGGGTGTGGCCGGGGTTGAGTCTTCGAANNGTCATCGTTCCATGCTGGGCCAACACGGGCTGGAAGCTCGTGCCATCGATTTCACGGTTTTGATTCTGGACAACTCCTACGCACTCGTGGAGATCCCCCGACCATCACTCGTCAGTTGCCTGGGCGGCCGACCCGGGTACTGGGGGGGCCGCTCCGGGCATCCCGGGATACGCACCGGGAATATTGGCCATCATGGTCGCATTTGCCACCTGAATATGCCCGGCCGCATCGAGGTAGATCTTGTCCTGAAGGATCTCCTGGATCACGATCGCCATCTTGTCGGTCATCCCGCGGGCATCGATCATCGGCTTCGCCCCCGTGTTCAGGGCGACCATGCGTTTCTGGATCAACGTGGACAGCTTGAACCGCCCACCCACCTTGTTCACGATCAATTCTTCCTTCAGTTCATCGAGCATCATCGACCCCTTCTTTGGAACTCATCACGGAGGATCGCTTCCAGTTCGGCTGTGGCGGTCGGCAGGTCAGCGTTCACCAGTATCCGGTCGAACTCCCCCTGTCGGGCGAGTTCCTGACGGGCCGTATTGAGCCGACGCAGGCGAGACTCCTCTGGCTCGCCGCGGGCGGCCAGGCGCGCGACCAGATCCTCGAACCGCGGCGGGGCAATAAACACGGATAGGTGGTCGTTCGGGTAACGTGCCCGAACTTGCCCGGCTCCTTGCACATCGATCACCAGGATCACCCCGATACCGCGCTCCCGGTACGGGTCAACCTCCACTTGGGGGGTGCCGTAGAAGTCCCGACCGTGGACCTCTGCCCACTCCAACATCTCATTCCGGGCGAGCGCATCCTGAAACCGCTGGCGGTCCCAGAAGTGGTACGACACCTCCGGCACCTCCCCCTCGCGCTTTTTCCGGGTGGTTGCCGTGACCGCCCGGCGCAAGGGCAACTGGGTCTGAGCGAGGAGCACATCGACAAGTGTCGATTTCCCCACCCCGGCTGGACCGGAGATCACCAGCAAAGGAGCGAGTCGCGGATGGTCGCTCATCGCCGTAGCATCCCTACCGTGGAGACGGACGAACCGGAGTCGCCCGAGGAGCCGTCGAACCCAACCGAATGGGGGTCACGCCGCTGCGCGCTGCACTCACTCGACGTTGAGCACCAACTCCCGGATCTTTTCCAGAGTCGCTTTGATCTCCACGACCATTCGGGAGAGGGTGACATCCCCCGCCTTGGACCCAAGGGTGTTTGCCTCGCGACCCATTTCCTGAACGACGAACTCCAGTCGCCGCCCGGCCCCCTCCTCGCCCTTGCGAACGACCTCGGCGAACTGGTCGAGGTGGCTCCCCAGTCGGGTCGCCTCCTCGGCCACGTCCGTCCGGTCAGCGAAGAGTGCGACCTCCCGGATCAGATGTTCGGGCTGGATTGCCACCCCAGCGCCCGCGACCGCTTGCCGCACGCGCTCCAGAATTCGCTCCCGGTAGACGGCCGTCACGACCGGCAAGTGAGTGCGGATATGGCCGAGGTGCTCGCCAATCAGCCCATGCAGGGCGAGCAACTCCGCAGCCATCGCCCTCCCCTCGTCCCGTCGCATCTCGTCAAGTTTCTTGAGGGCGGCTTCAAGGGTGTTCTCGACGACTGCCCATTCCTCTTCGGGGGGAGCCCCAGATCGACCGACCTCCGGGGCAACCCCAGGGAGTGCAAGGACTCCGGTCAAAAGCGGTCCAGCGAACTCCGGGGTGCCGGCCTGCTCACACGCCTCGCGGATCTGCCGGAGATAGGCCCGGAGGGCGACAGTGTTCAGGACTGCGTCGGTCGGTTCGGCCTGTCGCTCGACACGAATGTGGAGGAGGAGAGTCCCCCGACGGACAAACCGTCGGATCACCTTCTCCAACTCGGCTTCGAGCATGGGGTACGGATCGGTCCCGCGAGCAGTGACCTTCAGATACCGGTTGTTCACGGCCCGCACCGAGACCGTCGCAGCGACAGTCTCGGTCTGGACACGGGCCTCACCGAACCCCGTCATGCTCAGCAACACGCCGTGACGCCTCACGGAACAGAGACGGCGGGGAGGGGGAGTTCGCCCCGCGGGAGAATAGCCAACACCTTACTGTGTCGGCTGTGTAATCTGCGGTTTGGCGGCCATGTCGGCGATGTCAAGTTTCACCGCTTTGACGTTGAGCATAATGATCAGTACCCAGACCGCAGCCAGGTAAAGGGTGATTTTGACGAAGGCATCGGCGGCCCGGGAACCGAACGGGCTCGACCCACCCGCCCCGCCGAACGCACCAGCCAGCCCGCCGCCTTTCCCACGCTGGATCAAAACGATCAGCATCAGGAGCAGGCCGATAATGATGATCACGACATTCAGCAGGTGGCATACCCACCACACGGCAAAGAGAGACACAGCCGGAACCTCCGCACGGTACGACGCTTCCAAACGCGACCAGAGCGCGCGACCGCACTCCCAAGGGTGAACGGTTAACTTACGCTCCACCAGGCCATTTGGGAAGGGGATGAAACCACTCGGCAAAGACAATTGACAGTTTCAGGTTCAAAACCCCGAGAGCCAGCAAACCGTCTCCTGAATCGCCGGGCCGGGTTTCCCCGTTCAACTCGAAACTGGCGTTGTGGCGATTCTGTTGGGATCGGGTTTTGTAGGTCGGGTCTCCCAAAGCCTCAACCCGATCTGCGACCATTCACTTGAAACTCTCAACTCTCAACTTGAATCGATGCCTGACACCCCACTCATATCGTCGGGGTTGCGGATAATGGGACAGCATCTCCGCATGTCCTCGCCCCTGCACCCGGCTCCAAGACTGTGGTATCGCTCCTCAAAAGAAAGGGGGAGCAGGAGTCGGAACCTAACCCCCCAACCCCCTTCCCTAAGAAGGAAGGGGGAGCAGGAGCGCGGTTTGACTCCTCTCTGCCTCCCAGTCCAGGGGTTTTGTCCGGTGGTCCTCAGGCTCTGACGGCTCCAACTCTTCTGGAGTCCGCAAACACGAGGCGAGTCCGTGCCTGTGACCTTTTTGGGTTGGTGTGGGAACCTCCAAGAAGTCACAGCCTGGATGTTTTAGCAAGGTCAAGCAACTCAAGATGTTGTCCTCTGTCGCATCAATTCAGAAGTCTCCAGCTTCGTCACTGAACTCGGGTGGGTGCGTGGTGGGCGATTGCCTGGGAGTAGGGTGTGGTGTACCGTGTCGAGGATGGGGTTGGACCCGGACGCGGGTCGGGTCAGGTAAGGTTCTCATTGAGGAGTTAAACCGATGATGCGAGTCGTGAAGTCTTCTGCCCTGGTGGTGACGGCCCTGTGGGTCGGGGTTCTCTTCTGCCTCGGCTTTATCGTCGCTCCGTACCTGTTCGTTCTTGCTGCCCGGAACAGTCCGGCCGTCCCGAACACCGGGGTGGCCGCCGACCTGATCGGACCGCTCCTCTATAGTTCAGACGTGATCAGCTTGGTCGCCGGCGCGGTTCTCATTTCCGCGTTGGTGTTCCTGCGGCGCCGCGGTGAGGTTCCGCTCGGGGGCAAGCTGTTCCTGACCGAGATCGGTGTCGCCGTCGCGGCCGGATGTGCCGCGGTGAACTACTGGTGGTTCGCACCGCGACTGAAGGATTTACAGGGGCAATTGGCCGAGCGTTACGGGGCGTTCCATCAGGCGGACAAGGCCGATCCTCTGTTCGCTCAGTTCAACGGGCTTCACCAGTCCTCCACCACACTGTTTATGGTCGGGCTTGCGGCCGCAATGATCGGCCTGGTGTGCATGACTCAGTTCCGCTCGCGGCGACCCAATCTTCAGGTCACAACGGCCTGACGGCGGGCCATGTCGCATAGGCGATCGACGGACGAGAGAGTTCCCAGGGCTTCCGCCCTGGGCTATGAACGGCCGCCGCTCCGCGGCTCAAACCCTCATCCGTCCATCTGGAGCCCGATTGTTCTTAGCCCCGGATGGGGCGTTCGTCCTTGGCCCAGGGCGGAAGCCCTGGGCTCTCCTGCCCTTGCCTCACAGACCACCGTAAAAGCGTCCAAAAGAAAGCGCGAGCATCAGTGCCATCGACAGACCGCCTGCTCCCGCAATCAGGATATGACGCCAACAACGGAACTCGAAGTGCCCGACCCGCCCAAGAAGTAGGTAGGCGACCACGAAGTTCGCCGAGCCCCACACGACGTTGACCAATGCCGACGATAACCCTTCTCCCGGCGGCGTGGCAAAAGGGCTCTGAAACGGATGCCCAGTCACGCCGCTCACGAAATGGGGAATCGCGTTCACCAGAAACGCGCTGCCAAAGAAGTAGCTGATGTCGTGATACCAGCGCATTCGTCGTGACTTTCCCATTTGGCAAGGCCGCCTACGTGGTCCGTGAACCCGGATTGACCACCCTGTGACGGCTGCCTAGGATAGTTGAGGAAGTACTCACATAGAAAGATTATTGAGGATGGACTCAAATAGGTCAAGACCGAATCGCCAGCGGAGCGCGCTGGAGCCCCAGCGATCCCGGGGCAAGCTCCGCGTCGCGTCCTTGATGGAAGCGGCGGCGGCGGTCATTGCCGAAAGAGGGTTTGAGTCTGCGACGATGGCGGAAATCGCTGCCCGCGCCGGCTCGCAGATCGGGTCGCTTTACCGCTTCTTTCCTAACAAGGAAGTCCTGGCGGACGCCTTGATCCAGCGTTACGGCGAACTCATCAACGAGGCTTTTGGGAAAATCGAAGGCCGGGCGACAGTGTTGTCGGTCTACGAGTTGGCCGACTCTCTTGTGGACTTCCTGGTCGAGCTTCATGGCGAATCCAGGGCCATAATCGCCTTGATGGAGGCTCGTTCCGAGTGGTCGATCAAGCGGGCCGCGTTCCGCAATGCTGCCCTCCATCGCATCGCGCAGATCCTGATGCGCTGTTCGCCGCTGCTCCGTCCGGAAACGGCCGAAGCCATCGCCGTGATCGTGCTACACAACATGAAAACCATGAAGGCATTGACTCTCGAACAGGGGATCGCCACCAGTCCCGGTGCGACGACGGAGCTGCGCGAGATGAATCGACTCTATCTGGCGAGCAAACTCTCGGAAAAACGGCCGTGAGGATTGGGCTGATTCTGGTCCGTTAGAGGGTGAGGTGAATGGCCCAAAGTGCAGGCCCGTACCCCCAGCGAGGCGAATTTGCTCCCCCGTCAATTGGCCTGTTTGAAGGAGCACCTGAAGAAATGCCTGGCATCGTGAAACCGGACTGTTTGTCCTTGGGTAATAACAGACCAACTGGTTGGTTTCTTCGCTCCCAGGGGATTGTTCATGATCCGCTCCGCCACCCTGCTCGTCCTTGCCTTGCTGCTTGTGTGGGGTTTCTCTCCACCCACAGCCGCACAGGAGAAGCGGGCGACTCCCGATTCAACGAAGCCGGAGAAGGAGCCCAAATATCTGGCCTTTCAGATCTTCACATACGGTCCCAATCCGAAACTCGCCAGTATGGGCGAGGGGGTGAACCCAGTCGCCAGGTTCCCGGACAAGACGACGCTTCGCGACTATATCGAGGACATCAAGCGACGGATCGGCACCGTCGGCAACCAGCACACCCGACTGGCCGTCATGCTGGGGCACATCTGCTTTGATCATGGTGACGCTGACGCCACTCAGTTTATTGAGCTTGCGTTTCGTTTGGCCCTCGAAACGGATGTGGCAGTCGGATTTCATATCGATGATTCCATGTTTTGGGCGAAGCGAAAGGATTTGTGGAGCGATCGAAATAACGTGGAGGCCCTGGACTGGGACGGGACTCCCTGCACGGGCCGACGCCTGGACTGGCAAACAGGACCTGGAGCAAAGGCGGATGCTGCGCCACCGCAGATGTGTTTCAATAGCAAGGTGATTCAACGGGAGGTACAGCAACGCAGTGCCCTTTTGGGCAAGGCAATCCAGGCAGGCGTGAAGGAGTTGCAGGAGCGCAACAGGCCCGAGCTGTTTGCGGGCGTGATTGCCGGCTCCGAGACCATGATCGGCCAGGATTTCAAGACGGGCAAGTACCTCGGCTATCGCGCGATGCTCAATCGAGGGTTCAGTCGCGAAAATCCCCCACCCGACCTGGACCTTGAGCGGGAAAAAATCGTTCAGGAGTTCATTGAACTTTGGACGAAAGGACTCGCCGATGCCGGTGTGTCCCCGCAAAAAATCTACTCCCACACCGCCTTTCTCTCTCGTCGCGTCTTCAAGCAGAGCGACAATCATACGATCTCATATTCACAACACAATCATTTTGCGACGCCTTTTGTGGCCTTCGGGAAATACCATCGGCCTGGTTTCTCGACCTATCCCCAGCCGGGGCTGTACGACGACATTTACGAGGAACTGGCCAAGCACAAGCAAACGGGCTGGGCATCCTGCGAGGGAACGAATCTCCAACTCGGAAGCGGGCCTGGACAATCGGGTATGAACATGGAAACCTACCTGGCGAAGATGTTCAACCACGGTGGCACGCTGGTCAACATCTTCTCCTGGGGAATCGGGGGCGACGCCAACAAGAACATGAGTTTCCGCGTGGTCACCGAAGGCGAAGAAGCCCTGCGGGCGTACCGCAAGTTTTTGAAAGGTGAACCGCTGATTGAAGCGAAGTCGGAGGGATTGACCCTCCTGGAACGCTTGCCTCCCAAAATTCACAGAATCCAGAAGGAACTCCCAGCATGGATGGAAAAGACCGGCAACAAGGAGGTCGCTGCGCTCATGCAACAGCTAGAAAAACAGCTCAAAGCCAAGAATTTCGAGGAAGTCGAGAAAGCAGCGGATGCGATTCTGAAGATGATGGGAGCGAACGAACAGGCCCCCGCCCAGGATGTCCCCGAGGAGGCCCGCAGAAAGCTCACGCACGAACTCGGCAGCGCGTTCCTGGTGTTCCGCAACAAGGTCCAGGAGGAACTGAAGCTGACCAAGGAGCAGAAAATCCAGTTGGAGCAACACCTCCGGGAACTGCTGCCAGACGCCATGCAGTTTTTCCAGAAGATCGCAGGCTTGAAGCCGGAGGAGCGCGAGAAAGAACTCCGAGCATACCGTCAGAAGGCGCATGAGAACATGGCAGTCGTGCTGAAGGAAACCCTCAACGAAGGCCAGCGCACTCGCCTGCGTCAGTTGGAGCTGCAACGGGAGGGGCTGTTCGGGGATGGTGAGAGCTGGAAAGACCTGCGAATCACGGACGAGCAACGGAAGCAATTCGTGGCGGTCATCCAGCCGATGCAGAAAAAGATTCAGACGCTCCTGGAAGAGGTTCAGAAGGGCGGCAAACCCGATGAGATTCGGCCCAAGGTGTTGAAGATGCGAGCGGAACTCCAGGGCCAGTTGGAGGCCCTGCTCACGGAGGCCCAGAAGAAGCAATGGAAGGAAATGCTGGGGAAGCCGGTGGAGCTGGGTGTCTTATTCGATGATGTGTCGTCCCGGTAGCGCAAGATGGGAAACGATCGTTGTTGATCTCCGGGAGTTGACTCAACGGCAGGTATCCAAGACAAGCGCGTCCCTCACGCCGCGTTCGTCGTATTTGAGACTGTATTTTGCCAATTGGGAGAGAAATTGGAATCGCAACGCCACTCCCGGGTGGCGCTGCGCTGACCCTGGGCTATGCACTACAAGCCTGCTGGGGTAAGAACGATCCATTCAGCGATTGTCCGCGAGTAATACGCCCATATCCACCGTGATACCATTTTCTGTTGCACGCCTCACTTCTTCTCCAGTTCCCCGATGAGCTGATCGATGGCTTTGTCCAGCTCCTCACCAGGCAAATCCCTGAACCGGATCACCCCTTTGTGGTCGAGAACATACACCGTCGGCCAGTTGCGGACGTTCCACGCTGTGGTCATCGGCCCCTCCCACCCCTTATCTCCGTTCCAGAATGACCGCCACGTCATCCGCTCCTTCGCGACCACCTCCTTGGCCTTGGCCAGTTCAGTGTCACCGTTGACACCGATGAGAACAAATGGCTTGTCCTTCAGCCGTGCGACCAGTTCCCGCTCGCGCGGAACCATCGCCATGCACGGTCCACACCAGCTACCCCAGAACACGACCACCGTCACCTTCCCGCGGGAGTCGCTCAGTTTGAATTTCACACCGTCCAGGTCCGCACCCTCCAGTTCCGGGGCCGTTTTTCCCACTCGCAGGTGGCGCAACTCGAACAGTTCCTGCTTCGCCTCCTCACTAAGGGTCCGTTTACCGTCCCGCATCAACCAGGGGTAATCGGCGTAGTCATTCACGATCGTCTCGAACGCAACCTCGGCCGCAGTGGCAAGCGCATCGGTGTCCGGGGTCCTCTTATACTCGGCAACGGCGAACTTCCGCATGGCTTCCCTGGCGAACGCCATCGCGACCTGCCCCTGGGCAGACCGGTCCAGGTTCTTTTCCGCCACCGCTTTCAGCAAGGCGTTCGTCTGCTCTCGGTGCTGCTCATCCGGCTGATAGTACCCGACCAGGGCAGCGATCTTTGCGACCTTCGGGTTGGCCGCGTGGTGTTCGGTCACCAGTTTTTTGGCCGCGAGCCCGGCGGGCAGGTAGTGCGCCCGATGGGTGGTGAGCACCCACTCCAGGGCAGAGAGTGCGAAGTCCGACTTTGGGTCCCCCTTCGCCAGTTCGACCGCAGCCATGAACCGAGCGGCCTGCTCCTTGTCGAACGCCTTCCACAACTCGTCGGATTTCTGCTGCCCCGCGGGCGTGTCCTCAAGTGCCTGGGCGGCCTTGACGTAGGCCTTCTGGGCGTCTTTCTGCTCTTTCTGGAGCGCTTCCAGCTTCGCGGCCGGAGACAGCGGCTTTGGTGAGTCATCCGCGGTCGCGACAGCGGCGAACAGGATCAAGACGGCACAGCAACGGGTCATGGCGAATCCCTCTTGGGGTGGGAGGAGTTATGGAGATCCCGTCAAGACGCCGCTCGGGGCGACCCGTTTCGTCGCCCCCGGACGCTGTGCGGGAAGAGTTTCTCTTGAAGCAGATTTCCGGCCGGATCGAATGGGAGGGGGATCGGGTCGCCAACGAGTTCCAGGTTCGGATTCGTCCGGGCCTCGGCTGCCAGCGGAGCCGACACCCACAGTTCCGCAACCTCCAGCGTATTCGGGATGATCGCGAACTTGATTTGCCCTTGCACCGGCTGCCAGCAGGTCTCGACCGCTCCCGCAACGCACTCCCGGTCGGTGTCGAATCCGATTGGGAGCTTGCTCCGCCACAGAAACCGGGCGGTCAAGTTGTTCATCCGGAAGGGAACCTGATCGATCGAGGCGAGGGCTCGTGAGGTGGTCAGGTCGGCGATGCCGATGCCGGTCGCGTTCCCGTGACTCTCGGGAGAGACATCCAGTACCGCCATCCGGGTTACTCGGGGGTTGTTCGTCTCGGCCTCCGGGCTGGCTTCGATGAGCATACGGCCGACCACGTTGGGATCGATCCCGGCCCCGCTGTAGTTCTTCCCGCATTCCCCGATGACGAGCACATCAAATGCTGGGAACGGCAGCCGGCCCATCAGTTGCCGGGCCTGGTCTAAGAGCGGCGGCTCGCGATCAAAGAGGTCGTCCCGATCGATCACTTCAACGTGCGCGGTCTCTTCGTTCGCATTCTCCAGGATCGCCAGCCCGCCGATGAAGGGCGTTTTGGCGACGATCACCCTGGCCGATTCGAGCATCATGTCGCGGAGGCCGCGGGTGCCCCAACTGTGGTGCTGGTCGGCCCCGTGCCGTTTGCCCAGTCCGATCACCAGCATCTTCACGACCCCGCTCTCGAACTGCCCGCGGAAATCGGTGTGTGGCTTCACCCGGGAGACGGTTACTACCCCGTCGGCTGCCAGCGCGTTTTTATCCCACCACACGGGTTGGTCCCACGAGTTCGTCCCAAGCTGGGCCACATCCATGTCGGTGACGACGGGAACTCCGAGATGGGCCTCGTCGATGTCGTAGCTGGCGAGGAGTTCCCTCTGACCGGCAGAGGTGGCTCCCCCATGAGACCCCATCGCAGCGACCACGAACGGCCGGGCTCCGAGTTCCTTGAGGGCATCGACGGTGGCCCTGGCAATCGTCAGGTAGTTCTTGATCCCCCGACTCCCGCAACCGACGGCAATCCTCATGCCCGGCTTGATCCGCGCGGCAGTCTTCGACCCCAGCCACTGCCGGCGGACATCGGCCGCCGCATCGGCGATCATCGGTTGCGGGGCGATCTGGCGAACCAGTTGAACGGCGGGGATGTCCACGATAGGAACCTCTGGGGGTGGTATTCCAGAAGCTTAGTCGCAGAAGGGACGGCTGTGAAGGCAGGCCGGCAGCCGGGGACAGATCCAGCGAGCGGTGCCCGCTAAGGAATGGAGCATCAACACGTGTCGTAATTCTGATACTTTGGCAGATCTACCCCCCCCTGCCCCCTTTCGAAGGGGGGCAGGGGGGGTGTATGGACGATATCAATCAACCTGACACTCATTGATGCGCTGTTTCTAGAAGGCACCTCCCCACGCTCAGCCAATCGCAAGAGCTTCACTCTCTGGCTGTGCGGTGCCGATTGCCCTTCCCAATTCACTCCCTGCGGTTCGACCACAAATTTCGCGACGCGCTGCCACCCGATCTTCAGATAATTGAGTAGCTGACCCAAGGACGCCCCCCATGCCGGTTCCCACGCTGACGGGATTTGTCCGCCGCTTGACCGTCACCCAAAACTCGGATGACGTGTTGGTTCGGGAGTTCGTCGATACGCGGAGCGAGGCTGCGTTCGCGGAATTGGTGCGCCGATACGGACCTCAGGTGTTTGCGGTGTGCCGCCGGGTTCTCGGTGACCACCACCTGGCCGAAGATGCCTTCCAGGCCGTTTTCGTCGTTCTCGCCCGCAAAGCGCATACCATCCTCCCCCCGGGAGCGGTCGGCGGATGGCTCTATGGCGTGGCCCGGCGGGCAGCGGCGGAGGCGGCAGCAATGCGGAGGCGGAAAGAGCGTGAGACCCTGCCCGGGATCTTGCCCGACCAGCCAACAGACACCCCCGAGCTGGACGACTCCGCCAGCGTGGTCGACGCCGAGATCAACAAACTCCCCGACACACTCCGCTCGGCAGTCCTGCTCTGCGAGATCGATGGAATGAGTCGGGCCAAGGCCGCCGAACGGCTGGGCATTGCCCAGGGGACGTTGAGCAGTCGGCTGGCATCAGCGAGGAAGATGCTGAGGGAGCGACTCAGACACCGGGGCCTGGGACCGCTCCTCATTGGTGTTGGTGCGGTGGCGGTGCCGGAGTCGCTGGCGAAAGCAGCCATCTGCCGGGCAGACGGGCAGGCCCTGGGTGCCATCCTGGAACTCTCTCAAGGAGTCATGCGAACCATGTTGCTGTCCAAATGGAAACTGACACCGCTTGTGGTCCTGGGGCTGGTGCTGGGAACCGGCGCTGCCCTTGAAGCCGTTGCGGAAACTCCACGTGTGGTCGGCGCTTCGCCGCGGATCATCGTGATTGAGCCGCACAGAACGTTCGTGGCGGCACCTGTGCCGCAGAAGCCGCCCGAGTGGAAGGAATTGTTCACTCTGAAACAGGGAGAGCCGGTGGTAGCGGTGGCCGCGAGTGGCGAGCTGATCGCGGTGGCCGATGCGAGTTGCCGGCTGCGGTTGTGGAGCGCGCGGGATGGAAAGGAGTCGGCCTTGCCAATCCGGGGGGCCAAGTTCACCAAGCCCGCCAACTTATTGCAATTCACGGTGAACGACGTTTTTCTTGTGATGTCGACCCCGAATACAAAGATTGCCGGTGCTGTGATCCGGTACGAGCGACGGGCCGGAGGAATGGTCGGAGATTGTTCGGGAATCGGTCCCGTCGCCTGGTCCGCCGACCTCAATACGCTGGTCTCCTGGATACCTGAGCACGCCAACCAACTGGACCTCCACGGCAATCTGTGGGATGGCGGCAACAATCTCATCAAGCCATTTGCTACCGTGACAGTGCCGCAAGATGTGGCAATCACTCACGCGACCTTGTCTGGAAACGATCGGTTTCTCGCATTCGCCCGGGACGACTCGCAGATCCAGATTGTCGACCGCAAATCACTCGAAGTGCTTCATACGATCCAGATCCCGAAGGATTTAAAGTTGACCGATCTAAAATTATCTGAAGACGGCAGTCGGCTGGTACTCATTGGGGAGGCAGGTTTTGCCAAGGTACTCGACACCGTCACCGCGACGGAATTGTCTGTCCTCAAGGGGCATAGTGGCAGACTCAACGCGGTTGCGTTCACGCCGGACGGCACGCGTGTGGCAACAGCGAATGGCAAAGTCGTCCGTGTCTTCGATGCCAAGACGGGAAAACCCGCTGGCGAAATCAACGGCCACTCGGAGAAGGTGACGGCGGTCGCGTTCACACCGGACGGCAAGCGACTCGTCACCGGTTCGGCGGACAAGACCGCAAAAGTGTGGGAATGGAAGGAGTGATTCGACTTGCCGTGTTCGCCAGTCGCGGTATCTTCCCGCCCCATCCGGGACACCCCCCGTCCTGGGTGCGGGCTGGCTTGCCCCATCTTCCGGCCCGCCACCGATACGAGCGAGGACAGGTATGCGATCTCGTCTCCTGGCCGCAGCCGCGATACTGGCGGCATTGGCCGCCTCCGGCCGAGCCGACGACACTCCCGCCCCCAAGGGTCGGATGGTCACCAAGGTGTTTAGCGTTGCCGATCTGGTGACACCCATCCCCGATTTCGCCGTTCCTGCCACGGTCCCGCCGGTGACCGCACCGAAACTGCCGACTGTTGCGGAGAATGCTGACAATCTGATCAAATTGATCACATCGACCGTTCGTCCCACTTCGTGGGAAACGAGTGGCGGCCACGGAACGATCGAGTTCTTCGAGCTGGGGACGGCCCTCGTGGTGACACAAAGTGAGGACGTCCTGAAGGAGACGGAAACGCTTCTGGCCGCACTCTCACGCCACCAGGACATGGCCATCGCCTGCGAGGTGTGCTTGGTGACCGTTCCCGTCGACTCGCTCGCAGCGTGCCGCGTGAAGACCCCGACCAAGGAAGGCGAAGTCACGTTCTTGACGGGCGATCAGCTCAAAGACCTCATGACCGCTGACCAGGGCGGCTCGATTCTGCAAAGCCCAAAGATCACCCTCGCCAACGGCCAGACCGGAACCGTCTGCTCCGTGGGGCAGACGCTCTATACGACGGGACTGGATGTACGCCTGGTGAATGGCAGCCCGAGCATCGTGCCGAAGAACGAAACGGTCGACGACGGGGTAAAACTGACCCTGAAAGGCCGGATCGCGGCAGACGGGAAAACCATTGCGCTGGGAATCAACCTGACCCACAGCCAGATCGGGGCGTGTCAACAGATTCCCGTGACGACAATGATCACGCCAGTGTTTGAGGGAGGATCGCAAGGGGTGCCGATTCCATTCACCCAATTCATCCAAAATCCCACGGTCAACACGTGCAAAGTCGATAAGCAACTGGTGCTGCCGTCGGGCGGACACGCAGTCATTGCCGGACCAGTCGAGACTCGCGAGAGCCGGGAGGAATTTCGGGTTCCCGTTCTGTCCGACATCCCGTTCGTCGGGGATCGTCTGTTCACTTCGATCGGCATTACCAACGTCAAGGTCCGCACGCTGGTCGTCGTCTCACCGGTGGTGATCAGTTCCGACGAACCGACGACGTCGGAGCCCGCTCCGGCGCAATGTCCACGCCAAGTGGGGCAAACACCGGATCTGGCCGTGCCGCTCACTCAGGCTGTGCCGGTCCCAGTCCCAGTGACCCGCCTGGTGCGGCAAACACCGGATCTGGCCGTGCCGCTCACTCAGCCTACGCCGTGCAGCCCTCGCATGGTGGCACCACCTCCGGTGGCGGTGTTCCAGGGTGGAGTGGTTCAGGTCACAGGCTACCCCAACGCGCTGATGACTCCGCCCCCTTACGCCACCTGTCCAACCCCGATCCCCGCCCCGAGGGCAGTCGCCCAGGTGCCGGTTGCCACGACGCAGAAGGGTGGGCAGATCCTGATTCCCACCCTGATGATCCAGGTTCCTGCGGGATTCCTGGAGAAGGCCGGTGTCACCTCGGGCAAGAACGAGAGCGTGTGCCTTCTCACGGATCGCGAGGCCCGGATGTTGACGACAGCCATTCAGGCCGAACCGGAGCGGGAGATCCTGTCCCGTCCCACCCTGCAATTGCAAGACCAGCAAACGGGTTACACTCAGGTCGGGCAGCAATACCCGTATCTCAACTCCACGGGTTTGGTTCTCTACCGCGATCTCGGGGTCACGATGCACGCCACCCCGAAGGTCCTCCCCGATGATTCCATCTCGCTACGAGCGGAGCTCTGCTTCGCATGGGTCGGGTCGAATCAGAAGGCGGTCCCAAACGATGGCGAGCCAGCGCAGAGCGGTCTGGTGATCCAGGAATCGTCCATCCGCACGGAAACCAAAGTGCCATCCGGCAGCACCGTACTGTACCGGATGCCATCGGGTGACAGAGAAACGATAGTAATTATGACAGTCCATCGAGTTCGAATATCGCCTCCGGTCGACGAGGCGGGCAGACCGGCTCCCACAGTCCCCGCACCCTCCTCGCGGTAAGGAACGAACGCCCAGGGCTGACGCCCTGGGCTACTGTCTGATGGCCCCATTCGGGGCCTTAATACCCGTGGTTTTCCACCCCAATGGAGCGGTGGATCATTGCGCAGGGCTCACGCCCTGCGAGCCGCGCTTTGCACATTCAACCTGCCTGCATACTCACGGATCTGTTCTCGCACACTTCGGCTTGCTCGGTCTGCCAGCCTTGGTATCGTCCCACCCCATCAGGGACATCCCCCTCCTTGATGCGGGCCGGCTTGCCCCATCTTCCGGCTCGCCACCGATACGAGCGAGGACAGGCATGCGATCCCGTCTCCTGGCCGCAGCTGCGGTGCTGGTGGCGTTGGCCGCCTCCGGCCGAGCCGACGACACAGCCGCCACGAAGGGTCGGCTGGTCACCAAGGTGTTCAGCGTCGCCGATCTGGTGACACCCATCCCTCCGATCGTGACCGTAGACACGGTCCTGCCGGCCACCCCATCCCAACTGTCATCTGGCCCTGCGGTGTGCGGTGGATTCCGCAATGTCTCGCCCACACCCCCGCTGGTAACCGCGCCGAAACTGCCCACCGTCGCGGAGAACGCTGCCAATCTGATCAAACTGATCACATCGACCGTTCGTCCCACGTCGTGGGAAACGAGTGGCGGCCACGGAACGATCGGGTTCTTCGACCTGGGGTCGGCCTTGGTCGTCTTCCAGACCGCGGAAGTCCTCAAGGAGGTTGAGGACTTCCTGGCCGCTCTGTCTCGAATCCAGGACATGACCATCGCCTGCGAGCTGCGGTGGATGACCGCCTCCGTTGAAGCGCTCAAAGGAGGCGGGGTCAAGATTCCCACGAAGGAAGGCGAAGTCGCGTTCTTGACGGGCAAGCAATTCTACGATCTTATGGCCGCCGTCCAGGACGACCGGGACAGCATGGTCGTTCAAGCCCCGAAGATGACGCTCCGTAACGGGCAGACAGGAACAGTCCGTGCCATGAAGCCGGTGCCCTACCTGATGGGAAATGAGGTTCGCCGGGGGAGTGGGGAGACGATGCTCACCCCGCAAGACGGAATGATCTTCTCCGGAGGGGAGTTGACCCTGAAAGGACAGGTCGCTGCGGACGGAAAAGCCGTCGCGCTGGGCATCACTACGACCAGCAGTCAGGTGAACATGTGCCCACAAGTTCCCGTGACGATCTTTGTCACGCCAGTGTTTGAGGGCGGAGCCCGAGGGGTACCAGTTCCGGTCACGCACTTCATTGCGTCACCCGCGACCAATAAGTGCGGGCTCGATAAGCAACTGGTGCTGCCCTCCGGCGGTCATGCTGTCATCGTCGGGCCGGAAGAGATCCTGGCCAACGAGGAGGAAACCCCGATTCCGGTCCTCTCCGATCTCCCCCTGATTGGAGATCTGTTCACATGGACTGAGACTCGCGATGTCAGGGTCCGCACGCTGGTCATCATCTCGCCGGTGGTGATCACACCCGACGAAGCGACGAAGTCGGAGCCGACCCCGATGCCTGTTCCGGTCCCAGTCACCCGCCCGGTGGGGCAAACGTCTGATCTGGCCGTGCCGGTTACTCAGGCTGTGCCGTGTAGCCCTCGCATGGTGGCACCGCCTCCGGTGACAGTTTCCCAGACAGTTGTTGCCGTGAAGTTGGCTGGCCAACACATCGGCGAGCGTCTTGACCGTCTGGGCGAACTCCCATCGCCTGGCGAGACTTGCGTCGTACCGCTGCCTCCGATGCCGGTTTTTCAGCATGTCGTGCAGTTGGCTGGCCAACCCAATGGGATGGTCGTACCGCTGCCTCCGATGCCGGTTTTTCAGCGTGTCGTGCAGTTGGCTGGCCAACCCAATGGGATGGTCGTATCGCCCCCTCCGGTTTTCACTGGCCCGGCGATGCTCCCATGCGAGCGAGCGCAGGTCGGGAACACGGCTCCGGTGCCGGTGCCATGTGAGACCCATGCGAACCAGTGTCCAGTCGTGGTGATGGGTGCTTTCCTGGGTCCGCAGGCAGTGGCGTACCGCCCGGCGTACCGCCTGGCTCGGTTGATGGAAGTCGTGGTGCCGCCGGTGCAGTCCGACCCCATGCAGACGCTGACCCTCGCGATCGCGACGCCTCAAGTCGCTGTCGACAGTTGTGATTACAAGATAATATTATATTCTAATAATCATGATATATACAGCGGGATACCTCAGGTTCCTGTCGACGCCTCGGCAATCTGCAAACTCCGGAACGTGGCGGCAGCAGAGGTCGTCCATACCCTGACGGAGTTCCTCGGCCAGGACAGGCAAGGTGTGACACTGGTCGCCGAGCCAGTCTCAAACACCGTGCTCGTTCAAGCCGACCACAATCGACTTCACCCATTGATGAAAATCGTACATGAACTCGACCAGGCTCCGGAACAGGTCGAAGTCCGGGCGATGATCGTTCAGGTGCCCACCGGATTCACCCAGAAGATCGGAGTGGCCACGGGACCGAATGAGGGTGGGTGGCTCCTCACCGAGCGCGAAGCGCGGATGCTCAACGCAGCCATTCTGGCCGAGCCCAAGGGGGAGATTCTTTCCCGTCCGACGCTCCAGGTCGCCAACAACCAGACCGGGTTCACTCAGGTTGGGCAGAACTACAACGGTCAAATGCTCGGGGAGACGATCCGGGTCACCCCGAGGATCCTCCCCGACAACTCGGTGCTCCTGCGGACAGAGGTCCAGCACAGCGAAGTCTGTCCGACGCTCGTTGACCTTGGAAACGGGCAGGGACAACCCGCTTTCAACTGTAATTCGGTCGAAACCACGCACACGATGTCGCTTGGCAGCACGATAGTGTATCAGCAGATCGCGAAAAATGGCCACGACATTCTGGTCATTCTAACAGTCAACCGAACGCAGTCGTCTCCGGCCGAGGCTCCGCCCAGCCCGGCACCCACCGTCTCCACCCCCTCCCCACGGTAAAGCGGGTAAACTCGGTATGACGCGGGCGGCCAGGGCCGCCCGCGTTCCGTTTTGAGTTGCGATAAAAGTGACTCCCTTCTCGGGCATCTCGCCTCTAGAATACACTTTATCCGGTCACACCTTCGCCGCTTTGAACCCCGAACCGGGGAGTCCCGTGTCGATTGCCGCCGAGTGCCCGCATTGCGAACGCCGCTTCAACCTCCAGGCCGATCTCGCCGGGAAGGCTTTGCGGTGCCCCAACCCGGACTGCCGGGAGGTCTTTGTTGTCCAGGAAATCCCCACCCGACCGGGCGCAGCACCCGCAGGCGGGGCTAAGCCGCCGAAACCGCCCTCGACGTCCCCCAGTCGACCGCGGCCAGCGCCGACATCCGGTCCAGTGGGAGACTTCCTACCGGTCCTGGATGCGGAAACTGTCGAGTCTCCTGGTCGACCGAACAAACCACCCGCCCCCGCCGCCGATGCCCCTTTCGATCTCCCCCCAATGGGACCGAGTCGCCGGCCGATAAAACCTGCCCCTGCGCCGAAACCAACTGACGCTCTTCCCAAACGTCCCCCCCGACGGCCTGAACCCGAGGTGGTGGATGCCACCCCCGTCGACCCGCCCCCAGATTTTGTCGAGGCGGTGGTGGTTGCACCGCCCCCAACTCGTGAGGTTCTCTGGTCCGAAGACGCTGATCTCCCTCCGGGACCGGTTTCACCGCCTCGTAGCGGCTCCGCGCATTACGAAGAGGTCGAAGAGCCATTCGAGCCGGTGGTCCGCCGCCGGAAGAAATCGAACCGCGGCCCGCTCATCTTGATCGGGATGACGATCCTCGTCGTGCTAATCAGCGGAGCGGCCTTGCTGTTCGTGTTCGTCAACCAGAAAGACTCCGAAGATAACCTCGTCCAACTGGCCGAGACCCAGTACAAGGACGCCAAATACGCCGAAGCTGCCAAGAGCTTCGACGAACTCGTAGCCAAGTTCCCCGGTAGTGACAAGATCGAGAAGTACCGGTTCTTCGCCGATCTCTCCACACTCCAGGTGGTCGTCCGCTCGGTGACCAACCGGGAAAATCCCCGACCAGCAGTCGACAAACTTCGGGCGTTCCTTGATGCCCGCAAAGACTCCCCGTTCACGAAGCCGGATGCCTACGGGCACGACCTGTTCGACGCCGGGAAGAAACTCGGCGACGACGTGATTGGTCACGCCGAAGACCAGATCAAGGAATACGCTTCCGACCGATCCAAAACCGCCGGACTGACCCGTGCGGAGGATATGCTCGGGGTCGGCCGGGAGTTGCTCGTGATGCTCGGACCGGTTCGGTCCAAAGAGGACTCGGTCGACGGATTGGTCAAGGGTCTCGACAAGGTGAAAGCTGGGATCGATAGCGAACGGCACCGGTTGGAGGTGATCGCCCAGGTGGAGAAAATACTCTCGGACCCGTCCGACGGGGCCATTGAGGAAGCGAAACGAGTACTCCTTGCCGAGAAACTGGCGGATGACCCCGCCGGACAGAAACTGGTCCAGGACGCCGAGGGCAACTTCCTCCGCCGCGTCCGCTACGACCCCGACCCGGCAGCGCCGCGAGCCCTCCCGCCCGCATCAACGGCGTCCCTCCTGTTCGCGGCCCCGGTCGGCCCATCCCCGGTACCGGCCCGCGGACCTGGTGACGACCCACCGACCGTCTTCCTGGGAATCGCTCGTGGGATTTTGTACGCCTTTGACGAAGATACAAGCGAGCTGCTCTGGGCGGCCCGGGTCGGGCCAGACGTGTTCGATCCACCGGTCATCGCCCGGGTCGACCTGACCGACGGGCCAACCGATCTGGTGGTCGTCGCATCCAACGTCGCCGGCCTGCCAGCGGTGGCCGGATACGTCCTGCGGACCGGAGAGCCACGGTGGGAACAGCCCCTGCCAGCCCCGGCTGCCGGCCCGGCAGCCGTGGTCGGCAACCGTGCTTTCGTTCCACTCCGGGACAAGGCCGGGACAGTGTTCGTCTTTGACCTGACAACGGGTGGACGGATCGGAAAAATGACCCTGGGCCAGCCCGCCGCGTGGGTGGTCAACCGACCAGGAACCGGACAACTTTACGTTGCTGCTGAGTCGAGGCGGATCTACGAATTCGACGTGGACGCTGGCCGGGACTCCGGAAACCTCCGGCCCCGGTGTGTCCGGGTGATGCCGACCGAACACCTGGCCGGCACCCTACGCACGCCGCCTGTGATCCTCGGCCCCCCTGGTGATGAACCGGCCCCTCGGTGGTTCGTGTTGTGCCAGGCAGATGGCCAGTCGATGAAACTCCGGACCTTCGCTCTGCCTCCAATTGTCAACCTCCCAGCCGATGCCCCTCCCATTTTGGAGCCCCTCCCACTCGCCGTCGAACTGTCACTCCCCGGGTGGGTGAGGTTCCCTCCCATCTCGGACGGGGAGCGACTGGCTGCGGTCACCGACACCGGGCAATTCCGCGTGTTTGGGATCAACCAGCCAGGGAACAAGGACGCGGCCTTGTTCCCCTATCCCCACCCGACCCTCCCCACCCCGCCCGCCGACACCCCAATCCCTGGGCTGGCGGTGCCAGCCGAGGATGGGGCATTCTGGGTTCTCGGTGGAGGAATACTCCAGAAATTCCGACTGGCGCTACGCCCGAACCTGGGGTATGCGGTTGTCCCCACCGGGCAACCAACCCCCATCTATAACCCCACCCAGCCGATCCAGTTGAACCCGAGGCGGGACACCGCCTTCTTCGTCGTCCAATCGCCCCACTCGGGCGGTTGTCGGGCGATTGCGATGCGGCTTCGGGACGGGAAATTTTTGTGGCAGCGACAACTTGGGGTGGTCCCGTCGTCAGACCCAGTCCTCATCGCTGGCGGGGTCGTCCTCGTGGACGCGGATGGCGGGGTGGTCGCGGTCCCACCGGAGGGTGCTGCCGCTGCGCGAGGAGTCACTCGAACACCTGCTGGGTGGGTGGTCGCAATGACCCCACCAGCAGCATCCGGACCGACCGCCATGATCACCGCAGCCGACGGGAAAACTGTTTTCACCGTCACCCCCGGCGGGACCGGTGACGCGACCAAATGGGTGATCCGGCGGGCGACCGGCGGAAAGGTCGACCACACTGGTACGGTCACTGCCCCGGCCGCCCTCGCGGGACGACCGGGAGTGATTAATGGGACGCTCCTGCTGCCCGCAGCCGACGGTTTCGTCTACCGATTGGTTCTCGGCGACGGTCGGCTGAAGCCAGATGCCCTGATCCAGGGTCCCCCGTGGGCCGATCGGAGACTGTCGAACCCGCAGTGCTACCTCACCGTGGTCGGGGAAGACACCTTCCTCACGTCCGACGGTGGGCGGAGGATGAGCCGGTGGGCCTGGCCAGCGGGCGGGAGTTGGGCCGATGGTAACGGCCGCTGGGAGGTGCGGGAGCGGATCGCCACACCCCCACTCCTGCTCCCGTCGGTGGGCGGACGCCCGGCCCGGTTGCTCGTCGGCGATGCAACGGGTGGTGTGTGGCTCTACAGCCTTGATCGCGGCGACCCACCCATCCGCCGGTGGCTACCAGGACGGACAGCTTTGCTCCCGGCGGGGAAAGTGTCCGAGTTCGCCACCCAGACCGATGCCGCTGGACGGCAGATGGTTGTGTACACGGTCAACAGGAAACGGTTGGTCTGCATAGACGTCGATCGCGACGACCTGCGGTGGGTCACCGAGCCAGGGGGTGAGACGAGTGACGTGGTCGGGTCTGCACAGCCGGCGGGCGATGGACGCTGGCTGAGCACCGATCTGACCGGTCGGGTGACAATCTACGATGGAGAAACAGGCCGAGCGGTAGCAGTGAAGGAAGTGGGTCTGCCCGGGGCTGTTCCGGCGACGGCAGCGGTGTTTATCGGGGATGGGCGAGCTGTGGTGCCGCTCTCCGACGGATCAGCGGCGGTGGTCGAGTTCACCGCACCCAAGGAGCCCAAGGAATAAAACTCGCTGGTCGAGGTTTTGACAGATTTCGTCGGGCCTAACCGTTGGGCTCGGAGCCTCCTCGGACCTCAGCACTGCGGCTTCGGGGCGAGCCCAACCGGTTGCACACAATTTCGACCACGCTCGATATAGAGGAGCGGCCATTGCTAGGCATCCCCCGACTTGCGCAGTGATTCGACAGCCGCCCCCCCGGAAACGCAGGTGTGCGATGCCTTCCTCCCACCAACACACCTTCCTGGCAAGCCTCATCCGGTGCAAGGCAAAGGACGAATTCACCCAACGGTTCTACGAGCGATTCCTCGCATCCGGCGACGTGATCGCGTCGAAGTTTCTGCATACCGACTTCGATTCGCTCACCCACAAGTTGGTTCGATCCCTCGAACTGATTGCAGATGCCACAGCCGGTCGACCAGAAGGGCTAGCCGAACTCCGAGACCGTGCCCGGATGCATGACCGCAAACACTACGATGTCCGTCCAGAGATGTACGCGATTTGGCAAGGAGCGATCCTGGAGACGGCCACCGAGTTCGACGAGTGGTGGTGCGAGGAGGTGGAGGAAGCGTGGCGGGCAATTCTCGGATACGTGATCGGATACATGTCAGCCCGCTACGAGTAGCGGCAGGGAAGAGCAATCTGACCTGAGTGGGATCGGCGAGACACGGTCCTACCCGGCAGACTTGGTTCTGCCTCTCGCCCAATGTCTTCCCGCCCCGACTCATTCGGCAAGGAGTGGTGCATCAACAAGTGTCGTGATTCTGATACTTTGGCAGATCTACCCCCCCTGCCCCCCTTCGAAAGGGGGAGCCAGAAGCAGAGGGGTAGAAAGGATGAACAGGCCCCCGATCCTCAACCGAGTCGAGCAATGGCATGTTTTCTCCCCCCCTTTCGAAGGGGGGGCAGGGGGGGGTGAATTGACCATATCAATCAACCTGACACTCATTGATCCGCTGTTCCTAAGTCAACACGGTGGCTAAGAACCCGTCCAAGATCAAGATCGTGTTTTTCACGGAGAAGGCGAACAGGAGCAAACCGGCCGCTCGGAATGTGGCATGGCCATCTTGGCCATGCTCAGCCCACACGGGCAAGATGCCCGTGCCACTGTTTTCACGGCGTTGTTTCTGGACAGGTGCTAAGGGCGGACGCTCGACCCACTGACCTGCCGGATCGGATTGGGATCCTCAGCCGGAACCCCAGGCTGACCCGGTGGGTTGACCTGATCCAGTTCGGCCAGGAACTCCCGGGCTGGGCTGAAGCTCGGGTCGGCCTGCAAAGCCAGTTGGAGTTGCTGGCGGCTGGCGTCTGGCCTGTTCACGTGTTCGAGCACACGGGCCATGTTGTACCGGGCCTGGGGCTCCGACATAATCTGGCACAGGGTCACATACCCCTCCTCCCACCGCCCGGCTCGGGCCAGGCAGAATCCCATCGTCTTGCGGAACGCCCGGTTCTGCGGGTCTGCTTTCAACGCGGCTTCACACCATCCCACCGCCCCGGCCCAGTCTCCCCAGCGGGCGTGAGCCAGAGCCAGTTCGTGAAGCACCTCGGTATCCTTCGGATACACTCCCAGATATTTGCGGTACGCCTCCACCGCGTGATCTCGATCTCCCGTTTTCACATACATCCGCGCGATTCCCAGTAATGCCCCCTGGTTCTTGGGATCGGCTTTTAAAGCGCGTTGATAACGCAGCCGGGCCATGTCGAGCAACTCGTCCCGATTCGATGGGGGCGGATCCGTGAGGGCCACCTCAACGTGCGTATTGGCGAACTGCACTTCCGTTTCCGGTTGCAGGCCCTTCCCGGATTTCTTGGGGGGAGTGGAAACCCCGCTCGGCATCGCCGATGCACTCTGGGAAGGCGAAGATGTCGAACTCCAGTCCCAGATCGATTTCTTGGCCCCACCAGACTGGGCGGTGTTCACCACCCCTGGGCTGTCGGGGAGTGTACTGTGGGTACAACCGACGGCCGGGATGAGCATCCCGCCAGAGAGGCACCACCGCCGGAATCGTCGACCATCCATGGCCCACCTCAGAGATGAACAGACGCATGTTGCGTCGGGCCTCATGCCCCAGCACCCGGCCCGGAAGGGGCCGGACCGCCCGGACCCAAAATCATCCCACTCCCGCTACCCCCGGTCCGGATTCACTGGAACTCGGCGATAAAGCTGGCCGAGGCCTCGATCATCAGGTCACGCGTAAGATGCACGGGTTGCCGTCTGTATCGACAGATAGACTGGACAGTTTCCAGCAAATCGCGACAATCGGAGGCCCGGGGGTTTCGGCCGCGGGTGTAGTAGCGTTCGTACAGGTAGTCGATGGCGTCGACCGAGAAGTTCATCCCCAGCCGCTTGCAGTTGGTCGCGAAGATCCGTTCATACACATCTCGGGTCGGGGCGTTGATCGCGACCTTGTGCCGGATTCGCCGCAGGAACGCATCATCGACTAAATCTTTTGGATCCAGGTTCGTGCTGAAGATAATAAGTTGTTCAAACGGCACCTGAAACTTTTTCCCGCTCGCCACCGTGAGGTAGTCGTGTCGGTCCTCCAGCGGTAGGATCCACCGGTTCAACAACTCCTTCGGGGTACACTGCTGCCGACCGAAGTCGTCAATCAAGAACACCCCACCGTTCGCCTTGAAGTGGATCGGGGCCTGGTAGAAGTTCCCCTCCGTGTTGAACCTGAGATCGAGCATGGACAGGTTCAACTCACCCCCCGTGACGATGACCGGCCGGCGGATTCGGACCCACCGTTGGTCAACCGCTCCGGTCGAGAGCAACCGGCGCACAGTTGCATCGGCCTCGTCACCGTGTTCCCCAATTGAGTCGTCGATGACGTGCAGTGATGGATCGTAGACAGTGATGATGTTCCCGTCGGCCGTGAACGCATATGGGATGTAGATCGACCCACCAGCCGTGTTCATGAAGTCGCCGATCGCCCGCGCCATGGCCGTCTTCCCGTTACCAGGCGGGCCATAGATGAAGACCGACCGACCGCTGATGATCGCCGGGCCGATGTTGCTGAACATATCCTCCTTCAGAACGAGGTGGCTAAACGGTGCACGCAGCGCCTCGGGAAAGCACTGAAGACCAGTAACGGTCTGTCGGTAACACTGCTCGACGTAGTCTTCAAGCGGGACCGGGGCCGGACCGATATAAGCGCACTGCTCCATCGCTTCCTGAGACCGCTTCCGGCCCAGATCGGTCAGACTGAACCGGTAGCTGACCTCCCCGACCAGATCACCACCGTCGACCTGGATGCACTTCTCATCCTTGAGGAACTTGAGTGGCTCTCGAACCACCTTGAACGGAAGGCACAGTATCTGGGCGAGATCCCGTCCGATCATCGCTCCGCGGGTATAGAGGGTCCGAAGTAGCATGTCGCACAAGAACCCAGACGATAGCCCCGCCTCTTTGAGAGATTCCGGTGCGATCGGGGCCTCCGGGGCCGGATTCGTCTCCCAGTCCGCGACCGAATGCCGGCTCATCGACATGGGTAGTCCCTTGAGCTAGATGGTTGATTGTGTTTGGTGTTGTCGGTGTTTNNCGTGTTTCGTGTTTCGTGTTTGGCGATTCCCATAGATCACCAGAGCGTTGCCTACACGACCCAGGGCGTTGCCTACACGACCCAGGGCGTTGCCCTGGGCTAAAAACTGCCAGCCTTTCAGGCTGGGGGGTTGGTCACTCGGTTTTCACCCTGAAAGGGTGAGAGTTTTCAGCCCAGGGCAACGCCCTGGGTTGCTAAGCCCAGGGTAACGCTCTTGGACAATACGAAACACGAAACACGAAACACCAAACACGAAACACGAAACACGAANNGAAACACCGACAACACCAAACACTAATCCTTACTTCAGCCATTTCCCACGAGTGATAATAAACAGCCCGACCGCTCCGACCCCGAGAGCACAAAGGATGATGCTGTTCTGGTTTTTCAGCTTCCCAGTCCAATGGTCAATGAACTCGCCCCAGTAGCCAGCGAAGAGCGGCGTCGAGTGGGATACGGCCTGCTGGTGAGTGGGAGAGGCAGCGACTGGAGTGGCAGTGATCGCAAGCGAGAGTGCGATGGCAGGCAGGAAGTACGCAACACGAACAGCCATGATGCACGTCCACAAGAGTGTCAATCGCGGGGTCTGCAGAATGCAAGATCAACCAGGAGGCGGCTCGTCATCACGCGGCCGAGCCGCCACGGCCGACGCTCAATCCAGACAGTTCGCGAGGCGGAAAGAACGCAGGGCCGGGAGGACGGGGCCATTGCCCCGACCACCCAACCCTGTCCAGCAGGTGACCCGGCGGATCGCCATAGGACTCAAGGACCATTCGGTCCGCTTGGACTGTTCGGACCGTTCGGACCAACTCCGCCGGCTGAACCACCCGAAGCCGCACCCCCGCTGCCAGTGTTGATGAGCACTTGGCCTCCGCCTCCTGTGGAGAGAGTCGGCGTGCCGGCTTGCCCCTTGAGACTCCCGCTATATCCGACCCGCTGGCCTCGGAACGCCTGCGCAGCGAACTCGCCCGGCATGCCGACAACCTCGGGATCGTGGACGTAAAGCTCGTACGCCACTGGGTAGACGGCGGGTTGGCTGGCCATGTACTTCCGGACCGCTGCCGCGCGCCGGGCGGTCAAATCCTCTCGCCTGGCGGCCACCCCCTCCACATCGGCGTTCAGAACCTGAACATCCCGCGCTGCCTGGAGGTAGATGCGGGGGTCGGGAGCAGGGCGGGTTTGCGCGAGCGAATCGAGCTTCGCCAGCCCGGCTGGGGTCAGTTTGTCGGACCCGGGCTCGAAGTACCAGTTCCAGATAGTCTGGGTGAGGATCTGGGCGTTGTTCACTTGCGAGCTGAACGCCGACAGAGTCTCGGCTCGAGCAGTCGCGTTATAACGCTCCGGATAGCACGGGTCGTAGAAAGTTCGGAGGATCGCCCCGTCCCCAACTGCGTGATCCCCACCCCCACCAGTCGTCCCAGTGCTCGTACACCCGAGCAACCCAGCACTACCTGCCGCCAGAGCGACGGCTGAGGCAGCGCGAACGATTCGGTTCATGACTCTCCTCCTTGAGTCCGGTCGGGGCATCCTGCCCAGAGCCGGGAGTTACCCCTTTAACAGGTTCTTCTGAATCTGAATCGCGGCCGGCCCGACGAGAACCACGAAAATCGCCGGGAAGATAAACAGAACCAGCGGGAAGATGAGCTGTACCGCTGTCTTCGCCGCCTTCTCTTCAGCCAACTGCCGCCGCCGGGTTCGCATCGAGTCAGACTGCACCCGCAGTGCCTGGGCAATGCTCGACCCAAATCGGTCGGCCTGAATCAGGATCGCAGCCAAACTTCGGACATCGTCCACTCCAGTCCGTACCCCCAAGTCGTGGAGCACCTCCCGCCGTGGCCGACCCATCTGGAGTTGCAGGTTGGCCAACTGGAACTCCTCACAGATCGTCTTGGCGTGCGCCTTCATCTCCTCGGTGACCTTTCGTAAGGCGGCGTCCAGCCCAAGCCCAGATTCGACGCACACCACCAGCAAGTCGAGTGCGTCCGGAAGGGTCAGGAAGATCTCCTTCTGGCGGGTCGTCCGCAGATACCAGAGGGAGATCTGTGGGACGTAGAAACCGAGTCCGCCCAGAAACACCGTATATTCGATCGACTTCAGGGTGAACCCGTCTTTGAGCAAGAAAAAGAAAAGAGCAGGAAGGAGGAAGATGACCAGGGAAACGACACGGATGCCCTGGTACACGGAGGCCGCTTGCTCGCTTCGGAACCCAGCATTTGCCAGTTTGAGTCGGATGGAGTTCTTCTCCAACTCACTCTGCGGCTCCATTGCGCCGCCGAGGTTGGAGAACATATCCTTGAGGCCAGCAAACCGATTCGCATTCTCGGCCTGGGACATATCAATGTCCATCAGCGACTTCGGCCGCCCAATCCGCTCCAGGCGGTCTTCTGCCTGGCTGTTCCGGGTCGAAATCACGGACAACAGCCAGAACGTTCCGGCCATGATCGCGGCGAACACGAAAATCGGTGTCAGCTCGTCGGCCGACAGGAACGCGAACAGTTCCACGGGTGTGCCCCTCGGAGCAGTTGTCAGTTCTCAGTTGTCCGTTATCCGTCCTGAATGGTCCGTTGGCCTCGCCACTCGGCGGCCGGTTGACGCTTGACCACTGCACATTACACCTTGATATCAACAATCTTCTTGATTGCGAATGCTCCGACTAGCATCAAGATGACTGCCCCGATTGACATCTTCACTCCCAGCGGGTCTTTCCAGAGGAGTTCGATGTAATCCGGCTTCATGACCATCATCATCAAGAACAGGCCGATCGGGAGGGCGATCAGCACGATCCCGGACAGCCGACCCTCGCCCGTCAGAGCTTTTACCTGGCCAAGAATCTTGAACCGCTCCCGGATCACATGCCCAATCCGATCCAGGATCTCGGCCAGGTCACCACCGGTCTGCCGCTGGATCGCGACACTGGTGACGAAGAAGCGGAGGTCCAGGTTTGGCACCCGGTCGCACATCCCCTTGAGCGCTGTCTCAAGCGCGATCCCGAGATTCTGCTCTTCGTACACCCGACCGAATTCCTTCGAGATCGGTGCCGGCATTTCCTCTGCCACCACATGCATGCCGGCGGCGAGAGAGTGCCCGGCCCGCAGAGCTCGGGCGACCAATTCCATTGCATCCGGAAGCTGAGAGGCGAATTTCTTCAGCCGCCCCGCCCGTGCCATGTAGACCCACAACCAGGGGAGGGAGAAGCATAGCACAGCCCCAATTGGAGCCACGTAGATGTTCACCCCCCAGATGCAGAGCACAGCCCCGGCAACCCCGAGCCCCAGCGATATCCCGAACAGGGCACTCGGCTTAATATTCACATCAGCCTGCTCGAACATTCGAGTCAGGTTGAACATCTCTGGGGTGATGCGGTCCAGGAGGGTGTTCTTGTCATTCTCCTGGAGAGCCTGTTTGAGGAGCATGTCGGCCGAGGAGTCTTTGCGGACATTCCGTCCGACCAGAACATCGAGCCGTTCGGAGGCTCGGCCATCGCCCTTTCGGCCGAACACCATGAACACCAGCGCAACGGCGGCAAACATGAGGCCGCCGACCAGGAGAGGGAGTAAGGCCTGGAGGTCCATGTGAGTTCACCTGACGCGGGGTGCCGACCTTGTGGCGGCCGAGTGTTCCAGGTCTTGGCCGGGGGGCCGATCACCCCGGCTCGTCGTCGCGGGCGGGACACCGACCGCGGTTCCGGATAACTCAAGTCCCATCCGAAGGAACTGTAGTTCGTTCCGGCCCGTCGTGCCGGCCCGGGTGCCCGGATTTTTTGGCCGGTACTCAGATTCTGTGCTGGGCGAAGCGTGCGGGAGTCGAAATTGAGCACCGATCACACGCGAATGGCGACTCGACTCCCTTCCACCGAGTCCGTCTGATTAATCCCTCATCAGAACTCGTTCCGCGAACATGTTCGACGGCAATTTCACACCCTTCGCTTCCAAACGGTTGATAAACGAAGGGCGGACCCCGGTGGCCTCGAACTGGCCATACGCACGGCCATTCTGGTCGATCCCGAGCTGCCGGTAGCGGAACACTTCCTGCATGATGATAATGTCCTGCTCCATGTTCATGACTTCGGTGATGCTGGTAATCTTCCTTGGCCCCCCCTGGAGCCTGTTGGCCTGGATGATCAGGTCGATGGCCGACGAGATCTGCTGCCGCATGGCCTTCACCGGGAGCTCGAACCCACCCATCATGATCATCGTCTCAAGCCGGGTCAGTCCCTCTCGGGGCGTGTTGGCGTGGAGGGTGGCGAGCGATCCGCCGTGGCCGGTGTTCATGGCCTGGAGCATGTCGAGGGCTTCGGACCCACGAACCTCACCGATAATGATCCGTTCAGGTCGCATACGCAGGGCGTTGCGGACGCAATCCCGGCAAGTGACTGCGCCTTTCCCCTCAATGTTCGGTGGCCGGGTCTCCAAACGGACAACGTGGTCCTGCTGGAGTTGAAGCTCGGCGGCATCCTCAATCGTCACCACTCGCTCGTCGGAGGGAATGAAGCTGGAGAGGGTGTTCAGGAGGGTCGTCTTACCGCAACCGGTACCGCCAGAGATGAGCACATTGAGGCGAGCCTTGATGCAGGCTTCCATCAGCATCGCCATCTCGGGGGTGAACGCCTTGTAATTGAGCAGATCCTCAAGCTTCAGCGGGTTCGCCCCAAATCGCCGGATACTCAGACTCGGTCCGTCCAGGGAGATGGGGGGGATCACCGCGTTGACGCGAGATCCGTCCGGCAGTCGCGCGTCGACCATTGGGCTGGTCTCATCGACGCGTCGGCCGACCTTGGAGACGATTCGATCGATAATCTGGAGTAAGTGGTCGTTGTCCCGGAAGCGGATGTCACTCTTCTCCAGCTTGCCTCGCCGCTCGACGTAGACCTTGTGTGCGCCGTTCACCAGGATGTCACTGATGGTCGGATCTTTGAGCAAGATCTCAAGTGGGCCAAACCCGAGCGTTTCGTCGAGGATTTCCTCGATCAACTTCTCCCGCTCGATCCGGTTCAGGAGAGGGTTTTCCGTATCGCACAGGTGCTCGATCACCCGTCGGATGTCACGCCGCATGGCGTCACTGGACAGATCCCGGACTCGGGTGAAGTCGAGCCGCTCGACGAGCTTTCCGTGGATCTGCCGCTTCAAATCCTCGAAGTTCTTCCCACCCCCGGATGCGCCAGTTGAACTCGGGCTGGTCAGCCGAGAAATACTGCTCCCGCCGTGATTGCTCAGGCTGTTGAGTTTCGAGATTCCTTGCTGAAGCCGACTCATCAGACAGTCCCCGGTGCGTTATCGGTGATCAATCGTCAATGGTTGTGCTGTTCCGCGTGCATGTACAGCCCGATCAATCGAGAAACATTCAAACCGTTGACCATTAACTATCGACGATTATCGCTTCCCGAAAATTCCCCATCCACCCTTGCTTCCGCGAGCGTCAGATGGAGTCGTCACAGGCTTGCCGTACAATGCCTGGGCCAGTCCCTGGATGCTCTGTTGGACCCGGCTCTTGGGTGCGTGTTTGACCAGCGGGTGCCCGGCCACTCGAGCTCCGATCACTGCCTTCGGGTCGTTGGGAATCTGCCAAAAGATCGGCTTGCCGATCACCTCTTCGGCCTTCTTCAAGCTGATCCCCTCCTCAACTGCGTCCGCCCCCTGGCGGTTGATGACCACCCGCACCTTATCGGCCAGGTTTTCCTCCCCGCCGAGGCAGTGGATCAGGCGGACAACGTTTCGCAAACTGCTCAACTCGAGCTGAGCCGTGAGCAGGATCAAATCCGCCATCCGCAGGGCCATCAGATCGGTTGGCAGGAGAGATTTGCTCAGGTCCAGGACAAGGTGGGTGTAGCTAATCTTGAGGAGATTCAAGATCCGCTCAACGTGCCCCTCGTGGATCCCTCCAACCTCGGCGATTTCCAGTGGATGGCGGAGGATCGAGAGCCCACTCGGCTCGTGTCTGGCCATCGCCCGACGGAGGAAATTCATGTCCAGCCGCTCGATATTCCGCGCCAGGTCGGCGATCGAGATATTCTCGAATCCGTTCACTTCAAGTGCGATATCGGCGTCTCCCAGAGCCAGGTCGAGGTCGATCAGCGCCGCCGCGTGGTTGGGGTCCGCAGCCAGAGTAGCGGCCAGGTTGACTGACAGCGTCGTCGTCCCGACCCCTCCCCGGGAGCCCAGCACCGCGATCACGCTAGACGCTCCGGTCTGGCGGGTGTTCGACCCGAGCGATTGCTCGCCGGTTCCACCTGCCTCCCCAAGCGCCCGCCGCAGGGCGGCAAGCATGTCTTCGAGGGTGACCGGGTGCGTCAAAAAGTACTTGGCCCCCTTCTGGAGCGACATCAGCAGAGCCTGGTGGTCGTGACTGATCGTCAGGATCGGGAGCTTTGAATTCTCGGCCGATATTTGGCCGATCATGTTCAAAGCCTTGGTCTTATCCGCGTCAAGGGCGACGATGGCAAGATCCGGGAGGGACGTCTGAATGACGTCATAAAAGTATTCGTAACGGGCGCACTCCGCCTCCAACCAGACGAAATCCACCCCTAACAACAAGGTGCGGAGGGATTCTCGGGTCGATTCGGTCGGGTCTACAATCGCGACGCGTTGCATGGGTCCACCGAAGGTCAGGTGTTCCGCGTGGTGTCGTCCGGTTTGGGGTCACCGGGCACCGCCCCGGGCACGGAGCCCGGAACGGTCAAGCAAGTCTTTCACTTCGGCGGGGACTCGGGCGGCACTGCCGGGGGTGCGGTTGGCGGGCTCGGAAGCGGCACCGGACCGCTATCCGGTTCAGCCCCGACCGGCGACCCAGGAACCGCAGGCAGGTTCGCCGGGAGCGAGGCCGGTCCAACTGATGGCGTCACGGCCGGCTCGACTGCGGGTAACGGCGCGGGGATTCCGTTGTTCCCGGAGGTCGCCGTGGCGGGATCGACGGATCCGACTGGCTGGACGGGGGTAGCCGTCTGGACTGGGACAGCCGCCCGGGCGGGGGCAGTCATCACAGCCCCTGTCGGAGCCCCACACCCGCGTGGCCCGCACGCTCCGCCGGGCAACGGAGTTCCGTTCGGACCGTAGCACACATTTCCGGCACACGGAAATGAGGCGACCGTCGGATCGCACTTGTACGCTGCGTTGTAGCACCGCCCGTTCCACACCTTCCGTTGGCCCCGAGGGGCTTCCAGGATGTTCTCCAAGAATAGTTCATAATCGTCCGGGCTGCGGGTTTCTCGACCTGGGAGTCGCTTTGGCACCTGATTGCAGTCCATCGGATGGACCAACCGCGGCGTCACCAGAATCACGAGTTCGGTTTCCGTCTCGTTGTAACTGATGCTGCTGAACAGCGTTCCAACGTAGGGTAGGTCGCCCAGAACCGGTATTTTGGCGGTCGTCGCATTGACGGCGTTCTGGATTAACCCTCCGATCGCATACGTCTGCCCCGACTCCAGCATGACTGCACAGCGGACTTGCTGCTCGGTGAACCCGGGGCTGGCGGCCCCGTTGAGTGTGATCCCCAGCCCCTGACTGACAGCACTGATCCTCGGATTGATTTCCAGCCAGATCTGCCCGTTCCCGTACACGATGGGGACCACTTCCAACTCCGTGCCGAACGGGACCAACTGCACACCGGGGCCGGTGATCCCGGACGTCGAACTGAGAATAGCCTGCTGACCACCAGCCCGGAAGAATGCCGGGCGGCCTGTCTGGGTGACCACACGGGGCTCGCCCAGGAACTTGGCCAGACCTTCCGTTCGAAGAGCCTGGAGGGCCGCGAAGAACCCAGCCGGAGCAATCCCGAGTTGGAGGTTCGCGTTCGAGCCAAATGTTGCCGCCGTAGACCCGAACCCGGTCGGCGGGGTGAGCAGCCCACTCACGAGGCTGCTAAAGGTCACCGTTTTCCCGCTCACGGAGAAATCGAACCCGCGGCTCCGAACTTCGTTTCGGTTGACCGACGCGATCACCACATCGATCTGAACCTGCTGGACTCCACCCACCTGGATCGCGTTGATCACATTATTGACGTTCCCACCGGTCTGGGCGACGGCCAACCGTGTGATGATATCCACATCCTGCGGACTGGTCGCATAGCCACTGAGGATGATGACGTTTCCGATGCCCGGGGTCACCTCCACATTGGCTGTCGGGACAGTCTGCCGGATCATGTTTCTCAGCAGGGCGAGATCCGGCTGCACAACCACCTCGTAGACGATCCGAGGTAGATCCTTGAACAGGAGAGTCACCTGGGCCAGGCCCGGTTCCTTGCCCGTCAGGAGCAGCACCTTCGGATTATTTGGATCGAGTTTGACTCGAACCACGTTTTGCCGGTCGACCAGGATGTCAATCGGAATGGCGGGAAGTTTCGGGTCATAGCGGACAAAGGCCCCGGCTGCGACGAGCACGGATCCGGTCCTGACATCGACCCTGGCCTCACCGACACCGGAGTCTTTCTCCGCTGGTGCTTCGGGCGGGGGTGCAGGTGGCTGCCCATAGGCGACCGTTCCGGCAAGCCCTGCGAGCAGGCTCAGTCCCCACCACAGACGGGGCTGGCGGGCGTTCGATTTCGGGTGCATCCGTTCACCTCTCCTCGCGAATGGGGCGGGGCGGCCCGCCCCGCGACACGGTTCAAAAACCCCACCGGGCGGGATGGGGGTGGTATTCCTTCCCCGTCCGGGGGTAAGGGCGGGGTCAGAACCCTCCGTCTGTCCGCAGCATCATGCCACGGGAGCGGAGGCCGATGACCCCGAACTCGCCGCCGGGCGGCATCAATCGACACTCTTCTCGGGCACAGACTTCTTCTCCGGCACAGACTTCTTCTCCGGCTCCGGTTGCTCAACCGCTGGGGCCTGCTCTCGCCCCTTGGGCCAGACGGGTCCCAGAGACCGCCACCGGCCCGGTTCCACTTCCTCGTACCGGTAGGTCCGGACATCCGTCTCGGAGTGGTGGATGGTGACGTCGTGGGTCCGCCGCCCGGGGGTGTTCTTCGGCTCTGCTGGCTCGGTCGCCTCGGCGACCTTGGGCTGCGATTCATCCCTCGGGGGGGCTTTCGGCTCCGCTTCACCGACCAGAGCTTTCGTGACCCATTGGCCTTTGCCGAGCCCGGTCCGGAAGGTCTGTCCCACGTATGGCTCCAGGTCCGTCAGTGCGTCCTGAGCGATCTCCTTCGGCAACTCCCGGACCCCAAATTGGGCCGGATCGTTGAGCAGATCCTTGGTGATCATGGTGCCGGCCTTGATGTCGACCAGGGCATACGGAACCTTCAGCGTCTCCTTCAACACTGGCGGTGGGGCTTCCACTTTCGCATCCGCAGTTTTCGTATCCGCAGCTTTCGACTCTGCAGGTCTGGTGATGGGCTTGAGTGCCAGAATGTCGCCACCCATGTCGAGTGGTGTGATTGGGTTCCTCTCATCCTGGAGGAGCCGGACAACCCGCTCGATGTTGTAGTCCTTCTCGAACTCGCTCGTTTCCTCGTCCGGGTGCCGCAGGAGGAGGCTCATCGGGCAGCCTCGAGCCTTGGCCAATTCCAGCACAAGCGCCTGCTGGCGGTTGGCCGCGAATGACACGGTACTCACACTCTGGAACACGCCTTTCTCGCTGTAAGTCGTCTGCCCATCAACGGCGAGGACGAGCATGTTGACCAACACAGGCATGGCACTCAGTCGATTCTCAAGGCGAATACTCGCCAGGATATCAACATGAGATCCCGGGCCGGCAAATCCGGCGGCAGCACGGGCGAGGTCGAGCTGGAGGGTGACCAGATGCTTCCCCGGCGGGAGGGTAATCACCCCGCCCCTGCTCAGATCCTTCTTGTTGAACGGCTCATCCGCCCGGATTGCCCGGGTCACCCGCCAGTCGACCAGATCCTCTTCGCCCTCGGCGATCCCCACCGGGATCCCGTCTTTCGGAACCTTCTTGGTCTTGATCAAGTTCTTCACTTCGTCCTTGGTGATCATCGTCCCGACCGTAATGTCTTTGCTCGCGACGAGGATGGTCTGGGTCTCGACCGCGGCTTGTTTTCCATTCATTGTGGAGGTCAGGAATGCGGCCACCAGGCCGCACCCGACCGCCACCACCATCAGAATCATGTTCTTCTGCTTCATGGGTGTCAGCCCTCGGAGACAAATGGATCACCAAACGACCGGAGGGGTCGTGGCGCTCGACCGTCTCACGAGGGGATGAGACGACCCGGGACTGGTCGTCGACAGCTCCATTGCCGCCGACGCTCATCCGCGCGGTCACACGATCGCGCGGCCCAACCCCAGGTGCCTCTAACGGGGTGGCATCTGGGGTGTTGGGGTCCCAACTCTGGTCGGACCTGCCGCGCGGCAGATCGGGTTGTCCGGGCTGGGCTGGCACTTCGGGGATTTCCCCCAATCCTGGGCAGGCTGGGTGGGACGGATTGTCCTACCTCGCAGCCTGACAAGGATCTGCCGACTTCCCCAACCTTACCGGATTATCCCGTCCTATGCAGCGTAGCGGTTCTGTTTCCCCGCCCTAAGATTCGACCGGGCGGGTCAGGTTTCTTCAGTCTTTACAGATGTAAGGCATGCGCGGATTCTTCGCAGGTTAACAATCCTGCCTGGGGAGTGGGTTGCACCGCACTCCACCCAGTCAGGCGATTCCGAGGCGATACCACAGGAAGAGGACAAACCCGACACACAGCGGGATCCCGTAGGGGAGCTTGACCCACTGCTGCCGACGAGCCTCGGCACGTTGGGTGGCCTGGAGCGGGTTCCCCGTGGCGAAGAGTTGCAGATCCATCAGGATCTCCCCGACGGTGCTGGCGTTCTGTCGGAACTTTCGGCGAAGCAGGATCATAATCAACCCAAACGCGCCGCCAACAATTGCCCCGAAGCAGAACGCCCAAAACACCACCCCAAGCCCATGCAATCCGGTCGGCGAGGTCTCTCCGCCGATCCCGAAATACGCTCCGGCCCACGCCCCAAAACCCATTTGCATTTTCACGTCGCCTTCACCCACCCCCCGGATGACGAGCATTGGCAAGAGCAGAGCGAGTCCGAAGAAGGTGCCGGCGACGGCCATTCCCAGACCGCCAGTCCCGGCGTCAATCCCGACCCCACAGTCGTGTAATAGGCCCAGCATCCAGCCGCTCAGGATGAGCGGGAGCGTGACCCAGTTTGGAACTTTCAAGGCCCAGCCATCAATGAAGGCAGCGAGCATCATCCCGAACCCGATTACCACCAGGGGACCGAAGTTCACCCCGACATCGTCGACTGAGGCCCAGACCTGGTGAGCGATCGCACCCGCGGCGACCCAAAGTAGAGCGAGGGCAGGCATTCGCGCCATCTGGAGGACGAACGCCCGGTCGATCCCGAGAGAGTCATCGGGAGCTACCACAGCGGGGGCGAAGGGTGTCGCCAGGTTACGGGCGGGATCGGTCAGGGTCTGTTCGGTCGGCATCGGCACGTCACCTTGGTCACGGGTCCGGTGAGTCGGGGGTAGGGCCGTCTGGTGAATCCGGGTCGCCGTCACGTTGCGAGCCGGGCCGGAACCCCGGTCCGGCTCGCGTTACACTTCCGTCCAGGTCACGCGGGCAGTGATCAGCTTGCGGCAGCGCCGGTCGGCTTGATGGCGGAGCCGACGAAGCTGAACGTCGAGTTCGCGTTCGACCCGAGGCTCGTGATGGCCGCGATACAGACAACGACGATCAAGGCGAGCATGACGGCATACTCGACTGCGGTCGGGCCGTCTTCCTTCTTCAGGAACTTTACCAGATTCTTGGTGATGGCGCGCATGTGACGATCTCCTGTGGTGATAATAGTGTGAACATCATCCAATGCCGGTCGGTTGGTTGGCGGGTTCCCCGTCCCGTCGTCCAACCGCCCCGCAGGTTACGAACCTGAGGGTTTAGTGGCATTTTGCAACTGCGAATTACCGTACGTCGAGTTCGTCGTTTGACCAATATTACTGACCGAGATTACCACTACGATGACCAAGGCCAGCAAAACGACATATTCGACCGAGGTAGGTCCATCTTCCCTTTTCAGGAAGCCGACCACCATTTGAGCGAACCTGCCAAGCATGGCTTCTCTCCGAGAGATCGCGGAGTCGGTAGACCCTCCCGTCCGCGGCGTGTCGCCCGGTGAGGCCCGCTCCCGCGATCATTCCAGGCCAGCTCGGGCCGACCGGGCTTTGGCCGCTCCCAAACCTGCCCGTATCGCCCGCGAAATGGGACAACCGGGTTGTTCGTGATTGAATCGAACCGGCATGGCTGACGATCGACTCATGCCAGAACCGTAGGTTGCACATGGGGGGGTGTCAAATCTCCAGAGGGGGGAATTCCGCCATGCATGACGTAGTTTCCGACAATCCTGTGCCGCCCGAAAGTGCCGATTGTGACGAGTCATTGGAGATGTGTCAGGTGGCAGGAAAAGCATCGAATTGGCTGATCAATCGCGGACTTCCGGCACGTTGGACGTTGGGGTGAAGCCGGAGTTCCCCAGTTGTAGGCTCGAACGGCTGCTGCGGTCCTTTTCGACATTCTCATTTCCAGCTCGGAACGATTCGGGTTCGGTCCCTTCCTTCATTCCACGACGCCCGGCGTGCCGATACACTCTATTCACTCCAATTCACTCGCCGCCTGGGATCGCCGCCATGAGCCGCATGATGCAGCAGTATCACGATGCGAAAGCCCTCCATCCGGGGATGATCGTTTTGTTTCGCAACGGCGAGTTCTACGAGCTATTCGAGGACGACGCCGAACTCGGATCGCGGGTTCTCGGCCTCACGCTCACCAAGCGCGACGGAGTCATCCCGATGGCCGGGGTTCCGGTCACCCGGCTGGAACACTACCTCGGATTGCTTCTCCGGGCTGGACATCGGGTTGCGGTGTGCGAGCAGATGGAGGAGCCTGACCCGAAGAAGAAGATCATCCACCGGGAGGTCAACCGGGTCGTCACCCCCGGAACGATTACCGAGGATACCCTGCTCGACCCGCGCACCCCGAATCACCTCGTTGCAGTCGCCCCCGGCCGGGGGAATGCATTTGGGCTCGCCTGGGTTGACCTCACCTCCGGATCGTTCGCGGCATCCGATGTCCCGGCCGCCCGGCTGGGCGATGAATTCGCCCGGCTCAACGCGGCGGAGGTGCTGTTCCCCGAGGTCGCGGCCGGGGCGGTCGTGCAGGCGGCGGGAAATCACATGCCCCGCTCCCGGTCGGCCCGTCCGGACTGGACATTCGACCCCGCCACCGCGACCGCCGCTCTCAAGACCCACTTCCAGGTCGCCACACTGACCGGGTTCGGATTCGACGACGCCCAGCCCTGCCTGACCGCTGCCGGAGCCATCATTATCTACTTGCAGGAGACCCTTCGCGCGAGCCTGGCCCACATCCGCCGACTTCGCCCCCACTGTCCGGATGCGATGCTCACCCTCGACGAGGTGACCCGTCGGAGCCTGGAACTCACCCGCACCCTCCGCGATGGCCAGCGGGAGGGTTCGCTTCTGTCCGTGCTCGATCGCACCGTCACACCGATGGGCGCGCGGATGCTGCACGACAACCTGCTCGCTCCGCTCACCGACATCCCGACGATCAACGCCCGGCTGGATGCGGTCGGGGAGTTGCTCGCCGACCACGCTTTGCGGGGACAGATGCGGGGGCTGCTCGAAGGCGCTGCCGACATCCAGCGGCTGACGACCCGGGTGTCGACCGCCCGTGCCACCCCCCCGGACCTGGCCAAGATCGGTGCGACGCTCCGACTTCTACCGCGGTTCAAGGCCAAGCTCGCCGGGCGGAAAGCCGCTTTGCTCGTATCCCTGGAGCAGCGACTCGAACTGTGTGTCGATTTGCGCGAATTGCTCGACAAGGCGATTATCGACGACCCGCCATTTAGTGCCCGGGACGGAGGGGTGATTCGCGAGGGGTACAACGCGGATCTGGATGAGCTTCGCAAACTCTCGACCGAGGGAAAGAACTGGATCGCCCGGTATCAGGCCCAGGAGATCACCCGGACCGGGATCGCGAGTCTGAAGGTCGGGTATAACCAGGTGGCAGGGTACTACATCGAGATCACGCACTCGAACGCCTCGAAGATCCCGCCCAACTACATTCGCAAGGGGACGCTCAAGAATGCCGAGCGATACTACACGGCCGAATTGAAGGAGTACGAGGAGAAAGTGCTCTCGTCCCAGGAGAAGAGCCAGGCGCTGGAACTCCAGTTGTTCCAACAGGTTCGGGATCAGGTCGGAGCCCAGACGCACCGGCTTCTAAACACTGCCGAGGTGATCGCCTGGGTCGACTTCCTGGCAGCCCTGGCGGAACTGGCGGCGGCCCGCAATTACGTTCGCCCGGTGCTGACCGATGGCCCCGCGCTCGATATCCGGGACGGCCGTCACCCGGTACTCGACCAGATCCTCCCGCCGGGGACGTTCGTTCCGAACGATGCGAAACTCGATCCCGAGAGCGGAATGTTCTGGCTCGTGACCGGCCCGAACATGGCCGGCAAGAGCACCTTCCTGCGGCAAGTCGCGCTCCTGACGCTGATGGCCCAGACGGGCAGCTTTGTTCCTGCCAAGGCGGCGATGATTGGGATCGCCGACCGGATCTTCACCCGGGTGGGAGCGAGCGACGAACTGAGCCGCGGGCAGAGCACATTCATGGTGGAAATGACGGAGGCCGCGAACATCCTGAACAACGCGACCCCGCGGAGCCTGGTGATTCTGGACGAGATTGGCCGCGGGACGAGTACATACGACGGGGTGTCGCTGGCGTGGGCGATCACGGAATACTTGCACGATGTGGTCGGCTGCCGGTCACTGTTTGCGACCCACTATCACGAACTCGCCCAGCTCGCAGCCAGTCTCCCGCGTCTGCGGAATTACAACGTCCAGGTTCAAGAACTCGACAAGGAGGTGATTTTCCTCCACAAGATCGAGCCAGGGAACGCGGACAAGAGCTACGGCATCCACGTCGCCCGACTGGCGGGCGTTCCCGAGACGGTCCTGGCCCGGGCCGAGGCGGTTCTGGGGACGCTCGAAACGCGACACCAGTTACCGGTGGGGAAGCGACCGCCCCCCGCAGCCTTCGCTGCGCCCCGTCCGGCCCAGGCACCGGCAGCGAGCTCCCCGCCGGCTCCTGTCCCGGCAAAGGTCATGGCACCAGACAACGTGGCAAGCGTTCCCCCCCCACAACTGCCGGTGAAAAAGCTGGACGAGGTGGTCCGGGATCGCACTCCGCCACCGGCCCCTGTGGAACAGAACGATTTGGCCGGAGCCTCGCCGGCCCCCGTCGTGCCCGTCGCAGCCGCGCCCACCCCGGCCCGACCTGTCGAGGCCGCACCGGTTGCGGCCCTGCCCCCCGAACCGCCTCGCAAACCGCGTCGAAAGCCGACCGACGGTCCTGAACTGGTCGATCCGCCAGAGAAGCCGCGTCGGAAGCCGCAGCCCTCTGGCCCGAGCCTGTTCGGAGACCCCAACGACCCGCCGTTCTGACCGACTGTTCCCTCTCCCCCGGTAGCGAGGGCCGACCTCGTGGACGAACCAGCGAGTGAGTTCGACGCGCCGTGGAAAGAAGTCCTGGATTGGTACTTCGAGCAGTTCCTCGGGTTCTTCTTCCCGGCGGCCCACGACGGGATCGACTGGACCCGCTTGCCCGACTATGCGGACAAGGAACTCCAGAAGATCGCCCCGGAAGCGGAGACCGGCCGGGGGACCGTCGACAAGCTGGCGAAGGTCTGGCGGCGGGACGGAGTCGAGACCTGGGTGTTTGTGCATGTCGAGGTTCAGAGTCAGCACGACACCAGCTTTGGGCGGCGAATGTACACCTACAACCACCGTCTGGAGGATCGTTACGGACGAATGCCGGTGACCCTGGCGGTGCTCGGCGACGACAGCCCGGCGTGGCGGCCCACGGGATACGCGGCCAGTCTGTGGGGTTGCGAGGTGGGGTTCACCTTCCCGGTGGCGAAGTTGTTAGACTACAAAGACCGGGAGGCCACCCTGGAGACCGACCCGAACCCATTCGCGGCGTTGGTCCTGGCCCACCTGAAGACCCTCCAGACGCGCGGCGACGTCCCCAGCCGCCAGGACTGGAAGTTACGTCTGGTGAAGGGCCTCTACGACCGTGGCTGGGAGCAGGAGATGGTGCTCAAGCTGTTCCGAGCAATCGACTGGATGATGACCTTACCAGCGGCCCCGCAGGCCGCGTTCGAGTCCGACATACTCCAATACGAGGAGGGGAAAAAAATGCCGTTCATCTCTCCCGCCGAGCAAAATTGGTGGAACCGTGGCCGGCTCCAGGGCCGGATTGAGGTTGGGTTGGAGATGCGGTTTGGCGCGGCCGGACTCGAACTCCTGCCCCGAGTCCATGCGATCAGAGACCAAGCCGTACTGGAAGCGTTCCTCCTCGTGATCAAGACCGCCCCAACACTCGATGCTCTCCGCGCCCTCCTACCACCCGAAACCACGCTGCCAGCCGGGCGCACTTCCGCCACAGAGGCGGGAACGGCCCAGCCAGGCTCCACGACTTGACTCACGGGCTTTGCCATGCGGTCATTCTGTGAACACCGCGGTCGAGTCTTCACAGTGGCGTTTTCGCCCGATGGTCATTGGCTCGCTGCGGGAGGAACGTCGCCCATCGTCTCGGTGTGGGACACAAGCTCGTGGGATTGTGCCCTGAAGATCACACACGCCCTCAACAAAGTCAGGTGTCTGACGTTCCACCCGCGCAGTGAGTTATTGGCCATTGCCGGTCGGCCCAATGTACGTGGGGAGCGGGAGAAGTTGGTCAGCCTGTGGTCCGTGCCAGAGGGTGTGCTGAAGCGCCAGCTTTCTTTACCCGGTGGCGGAAAGCCCCTCGGCCTGGCCTACTATCCCGCTGGTGATCGGCTGTTTCTGTATAGCAACCCCTCGATTTCTTTGCATGCTGCGCCAATTTTCGTCGACTCTGTTCGGCGTTTACAGGGATTTCGGCTATTCCCTCGGCAGGCAAGTTTTCACAAGCCTGAAGCGCCAGCGAAGGAGAGCTTTCCTTTCGCTGGCGCTTCAGGCTTGTGTCCAGGAGATACAGGTCGAAGCATAATGGGTCAGTCTCACACTGGACGTTCTCGGACAAGTCCGGTTGGCTCAACCATCTCGATTGGGTGTAACCGGTCGCACTCACCCCAAAGCCGAGGTTTTGAGTCCCGAAGGGATGTCAGACAGTAGCCCAGGGCGTAAGCCCTGGACGGGACTGTGATCACCTGGAACACAGTGAACGGGTCGGAACGCCGCCGACTCGATCTCGGAATGGGACCGGTCAACGCTGTCGCCGCCGCTCCGGACGGATTGACCCTGGCCGTCGCCGGTGATCGCGGGCTCATCGTCGTCGACCTCGATTGATGCCCCTACCGCGGCCAACCGACCGGAACCCCGGCTTAGAGTCTGTCCCATATGGGTGTGGTGGCACGTTTGTAACGTGCCAATTTGTCGACGTACTCGCTGATCGAAGCGGTTCGGAGCTAACCATCCGGCACGTTGGAAACGTGCCGCCACAACCTTCCGGGACAGACTCTTAGCGCGGCGATCTCCCCACGCCGTGCGCCTCAACGCCCGACGCGCACGCACGGGCCGTCATACAATTCCGATGTCCTCTCGAATGGACACGGGTGTTCAACCGGGTGTTGCTCAGGCGATTCCCGCTCGCACCCGCCGATTTCGGCTCGACACAACGGGAGTCCTAAACCCATGAGCAAAGCCAGATCGCGAAAGACCGACAGTGCTGTGACTGTCCTCAAAGGACACACCGGTGGGGTGAATGCGGTGGCGGTGACGCCGGATGGAACCCGGGCCGTCTCGGCGTCGGATGACAAAACTCTCCGGATCTGGGATTTCACAGCCGGCAGGTCTGTCGGGACGCTCGCAGGGCACACAGCGTGGGTGCGGTCCGTGGCGGTGACTCCGGATGGGGGCCGGGTCGTCTCGGGGTCGAAGGACAACACCCTCCGGGTCTGGGATCTCGCAACCGGCAGGTCCATCGCCACACTCACAGGACACACTGGCACTGTGTTGTCCGTAGCGGTGACTCCGGATGGGACCCGGGCCGTCTCGGGGTCGTCTGACTTCACCCTCCGCGTTTGGGATCTCGCAACCGGCCGATCCGCCGCCACCCTGCAAGGGCATACGGACCAGGTAGGAACTGTCGTGGTGACCCCGGATGGAACGCGAGCCATCTCGGGGTCGACGGACTTTACCATCCGCGTTTGGGATCTCACCTCGGGCAAATCCGTCATGACCCTGCAAGGGCATACGGACCAGGTGATGGGCGTGACGGTAAGCACGGACGGAACGCGAGTGGTTTCGAGCTCCCTTGACAACACGCTTCGGGTTTGGGATCTCGCCTCGGGCGAATCCATCGTCACTCTGCAAGGTCACACGGCAGCGGTGTGGGGCGTGGCAGTGACGCCAGATGGAACCAGGGCAATCTCCGCATCAGATGACAAAACCCTCCGCATCTGGGATTTGAGTACCCTTCGCAAGGCATCCTACACGAACGCCAAGGTGCTGTTTGTGGGTGATTCGGGCGTGGGAAAGACGGGTTTGGTACACCGGCTCACTACGGGCACATCCCCGGGACAACTCCTTTCGACCGACGCCGCCTGGGCCACGCAATGGCCACTCCCGCACGAGCCCAAAGCCAAACATGGGGAGCGGGAAATCTGGCTCTGGGACTTCGCCGGGCAACCCGACTACCGACTCGCCCACCCCCTGTACATGGACGACACCGCCCTCGCCGTGTTCGTCTTCGACCCGCAGGACCGCAACCCCACCGCTGGTCTGTCGGAATGGGATCGGATGATGACCCGAGCGGCCAAGAAGCCGTTCGCCAAGCTCCTCGCCGCGGGACGATGTGACCGCGGCCGCTTGATGGTCTCCCGGGACGTGATCGACCAGTTTTGTAAGGACCATGAGTTTGACCACTATTGCGAGACGAGTGCCCACACCGGTGATGGCTGCGACGACCTCAAAAAAGCGATCATCGACCAGATCGATTGGAACGCGATCCCCTACACCGTCTCGCCCGAGACGTTCCGAGCACTGAAACAAGACATCGTGAAAATCAAGGATCGGACCTACGCCAAGCCGAAAGGGAAGAAGAAGGCAGCACCCTCACCCGTGCTGTTGAGCAGTGATGCCCTGCGCGAAATGGTTGCGAAGGAGTGGAAAGGTAAGGCGAAGTTCACCGACGACGAGTTCCGGGCTGTTGTCGGCCTGCTGCACCCACCGGGTATGGTGTGGAAGCTCGAATTCGGCGATCTCGTGCTTCTCCAACCGGAACGTATCAACGCCTATGCGGCGGCCCTCGTGCGCAAGGTCCGCAAACACATTGATGAGATTGGCGTCATCCCCGAAGCCGAAGTGCTCGCCGGAGACCTGGACTACGCCGATATGGCCCGGCTTCCCAAGGACGAAGAAGAGATCGTGTTGCGGGCAATGCACCTGATGGTTGTCGACCGCAGCCTGTGCATCCGCCAGCACAAGGGCGACGGCAAGGCGCTGCTCATTTTCCCGTCGCTCTACAAGCGCGAACGACCGGAACGCCCGTCTCACCCGCTCGTCCTGATGACGTTCCGGTTCGAGGGGCACCTTGACGAGATTTATGCCACGCTCGTTGTCCACCTGCACCACACGGACGCATTCAAGGAGAAGCAACTCTGGCTCGATGCGGCCGATTTCGAGTCAGTCACAAAGAAGAAGATCGGGTTGAAGATGACCCGGCACGAAGGCCGCGGCGAAATCATCGTGTTCGCCGATGGGAATGTGGAAGAGGACTCGCGTCTCCTGTTCGTGAAGTATGTCCACGATCACCTGAAGGCCAAGGATCCGAACTGCCTCCGCATCCGCCACTACGTGTGCGAGAAGTGTAAGGAGCCGTTTGGCGATCAAGCCACAATCGACCGTGCCCGCGGCAAGAATCAGAAGCACATCTTCTGCGCCGATTGCGGGAAAAAGATCATCCTCGACGACATCATCGAGCAGCGATTCAGCGCTGAGGACACCGTCGCCCAGGCCCGCGCGATGCAAGCGCAGGCCCAGGTGGTACTCGACAACGAGAGCAAGGAACTGATCCTGGTCGGCCACAGCTATGTGATTGCGGGCGAGGCAGGGCAAATCTACCGGCAGTACACCAACTCCGACCACGGCATTGATGGCGAGATCGAGTTCAAGAAAGACAACGGCCAGGCGTCTTCGACCCTCATCTACCTCCAGCTCAAGTCCGGGGATTCGTACCTCGACCCCCGCAAGGACGGCACCGAGATTTTCACGATCAAGAACGAGCGACACGTCGAATACTGGCGGGTGCGGAAGTACCCTGTGATGCTCGTGGTCCGCACCTCCGACGGGCGGATACGCTGGATGGATGTGCGGGCCTACCTCCAGAAGGAGAAGGATGCTGGCCGCGACGTCAAGCAGATCGTCTTTGCCGGCGAGCCCTTCACGGCCGCGGCCCTCCGGGCGATGCGGGACAAGTACTTGAGAAACCGTCCGCCAGAAGTTGAGGAGTAGCGAAGAACCTACGAAAGATCAAGGATTGGCCAAAGAGATCAGGTCTACTTATACAGGAATCAGCCGGAGGTTTCCCATGCACACGAACACAATTTGAACGCACACACGGGAGTGCGAGACTCCTGCCGAGCGCACCAGCCACACGCTCGGCAGGAGCCTCGCACTCCCGTTATACCGATACCCGGCTCCTGAAATGAGACAGGTCCAACGGTTTCATGTATTAGGCAGCTTCGGCCGTGATTCGCGTTACCCCAGGGATGTCAAGCATCGCCGAGGTCACGAATTCGGTCACCCGGCTGACCAAGCCCACGATGCGTGACCTGGCTCCTTCATGGGAGACGGGCAGGAGCGTCACTCCCACCTTGCCGCGCTCGGCCAGTTGGCCACCGATTCGGTAGCCCTCTCCACCCGCTGCACGATCGATGGCGTTGACCGTCCTGATCAGTGCGTCCAGGCCCTTCCCCATTTCGACGGCATCAGGGAGGGTTTCGTCGGTCAGGTAGAGCGTCAGTTCCAACGCAGGGGCTTCCTCGATCTCCCCAGACTCCGCGTTCGGGTTCTGCTGGACCGCGGCGAGCGACCCTGTCTTTCCCTCGTCCGTCCCGTTCGACCCAGGTGGCTCAAGCACCTCGAACGAGTCAATCCGTGCCTGGAGTGCAGCCACCGGCCAACTCTTCTCCTCGTCGGTGAGAGTCGGACCAGCTGACTCGATCACCTCGAAGGAGTTGATCCGGGGCACGGGGCGACCGACAGGAAGGTCACTATCGGGGGTCATCCCACGTCCTCCAACCTCACGCCCGCACGGGCCAAAACGTCCGTGCCGGTTCGCAAGCGGAACTCGTACATTCCCGGTCGACGGAACGGGATGCCCCGCACCGGAATCGCATAATGCCGCACAGCCAGTTTATCGGTCCCCATATCCACGCGGAAGGTCCGCACGCCCCGGGTGGCGTTGACGCAAGGGCCGCCGGTCCGGACAATCCCTGCCTTGGGCGATCAGCAGGAGAACGATTCCCCCCATTTGTGACGTGAGGGGGGTCAGGGGCTTTTCACCTCCCCCCTTGTGGGGGAGGTCGGCGAGGCTTTGCTCGCCGGGTGGGGGGTCAGCCTTCACCACTCGAAAAGCTTCACCCCCCACCCGCCTGCTTCGCGGCGACCTCCCCCACAAGGGGGGAGGTGAGAAAGGCCCGGCCGGTCTGGAGGGTTCACCTCCCCACAAGGGGGAGGTGAGAACGGCCGGTCGGTCTGTGGGTTTCATCTTCCCGACAGGGGGAGGTGAGAAAACGTCACCCACTCCAGGGAGATCTCCACCTGCCGAACGCCTTGACACACACGAGGCTCAGGGCCGAGAGATGAACGTCAACTTGCCGAAGTATGCCGAGCGGGGGCCGATCCGGGATGTGGTCTGGGTTCCGCTCAAGTTTTTCCACGACCAGCGGGGCTGGCTTGTCGAGCTATTCCGCAACGACCTGATCGATCCCAAGTACCACCCCGTCATGGCGTACGTGTCGCAGACGAAACCCGGGGTCGCCCGCGGTCCGCACGAGCATGTCGACCAGTCCGATTACTTCTGCTTCTTCGGCCCGTCCACGTTCCGCGTCTACCTCTGGGACGCCCGCAAGGACTCGCCCACGTTTGAAGCGAAGGAAGTGCGAGATGTGGGCGAGGACAGCCCCTATGCGCTGATCGTCCCGCCGGGGGTGGTCCACGCCTACCGGAATGTCGGCGACAAGGACGGTCTGGTGTTCAACGGTGCGAACCGACTCTACGCGGGATGGCTGAAGCAAGATGTGGTGGACGAGATCCGTCACGAAAAGGATGCGGATTCGCCCTACACGCTCGACTGATGGGTGGAACGTCGAAGGCGTGGTGCGTTGCCCTGGGCAAAAGACTTTCATCCTGAAACGGTGAGAGTACTTCGCCCAGGATACCGGTACCAAACACTCACCACTCACCACTCACCACTACTCATTGCAGCCATCCTTGGCCTTCATCGCGGATGATCCGGGCCATTGCTTCGATCCAGGTCGGGTGATCGTTCAGACATCGGCCGTTGTGCAGCGTCTCCCCACCAGCGTGGAGGAAGACCTCCCGGCTTTCGCGACCGATCTCATCGACCGTTTCCAGGCAGTCAGCCGTGAATCCCGGAAGGGCCACGAACACCCGCTTCACGCCCTTTCGCGCCAGCCCCGCCAGGACGTCGTCGGTGTAAGGCTTCAGCCACGGCGACTTGCCGAAACGCGACTGGTAGGTCTGCGTCCACTGGGTTCGTTTCCAGCCCATCCGCTTGACCAGGGCCTGGGTCGTGCGGACGACGTGGGTGGCATACGGATCGCCGCGCTGAGCGTACTTCTGCGGGATGCCGTGGAAGCTGACGACGAAGTGTTCCGGCTCCCACCCGAGGCTGGCAAGTTCGTCCCGGAACACTGCCTCCAGCGAGTCAAGATACGCGGGGTGGTCGTAATACGGGGGGACAACCCGCACCGCCGGAACGCGCCGCTCTCGCATCAGGGCACCGAAGAGGGCATCGGTCGCGCTGGCGCTGGTGGTCGCCGAGTATTGCGGGAACATCGGGAATGCAATCAGTCGATCGACCCCGGCATCCACTAATCCACGGACTGCCTCCCGGACCGGCGGGTTCCCCACCATCATTCCGAAGCGGACCGGAAGGTTCGGGAAGTGCTTTTGGAGGAGTTCGGTCTGCTGCCTGGTATGGTGCATGAGCGGAGATCCTCTCTCCGGATGCCAGATCCGACGATATTTGGCAGCCGATGCTCCGGACCGAAAGGGGAGGATGAACCCGTACAGGATCGGGAGCCAGATTGGCTGCGGAACCTCGATCACCCGGCGGTCGGACAGGAATTGCCGCAGGTAGGGAAAAAGGCCGGAGTACGTCGGTCGGTCCGGGGTGCCGAGCTGGATGAGGAGGAGACCGGTCATGGGCTTGGGAGTTATCAGTGATCAGTCGTCAGCTATCAGCCAAACCCACGGCGGGTCGGTATCTACCATTGATGGTAGGGCTGCGCGAGCCACAAAACAAAACAGCCCGACGGGAGCGGTGGGGTAAATAGTTCGGGAAGTGGCCAGGGGGTTTGTTAGTCGAAGTTCTCAGTGGCGATGTTTGCCATTCTTCACCCTGAAGGGGTGAGATTTCTCAGCCCAGGGCAACGCCCTGGGTTTCCAAGGGAATTTCATTCCAGCCTGAAGGGCTGGGACAACAACCGACGCGAAGTCGTCTCCCCAGGGCGTTGCCNNAGGGCGGTGCCCTGGGCTGAGAAATCTCAGCCTTTCAGGCTGAAAATCAATCACGCTCTCGGAAAACTTGCCACACCCAACGGGGGGCGGCTGCTTGCTTGGCCTGTAGCTCTCAGCCAAACCCGTACAATGCCACTTGTCTGGCTGATAACTGACAACTGAAAACTCCCAGCGACCCGAAGCTACTTCTTCGCCGAGCAGTCTGGTCCTTCCTTGGCGTCCTGCTTCTCGGTGATGTGCCCGCCGGAGCCCTTGAGGGCGGCGGCCTTATCGGCGTTGAGTTGGGTGTAACTGGCCCACTGGGTGGGGACATTCGCCTCGGCGAAGATGGCCTCGACCGGGCACTCCGGGACGCACGCCTCGCAGTCGATGCAGTCCTGGGGATCGATGTACAGCATCATCTCGTCCTGGTAGAAGCACTCCACCGGGCAGACGACGCAGCAGTCGGTGTACTTGCAGTCGTTGCAATTCGCGGTCACGATGTGCGACACGAGCAGGAACCTCCGGCTGGGGACTATGAAACGCGGCCCGCGGGCGCTCGATCCAACCCGAAGCGTGCGCGCGCACGTTTCCGCGGAGGGACCGCCTGTTTCATACCAGGCCGGCGGGTATCGTCAAGTTATGCATAGAGATCGGTCGGCCGCCAGACCTATCGGAGGAATTTTCCCCAGATGAGACACCGTCTCAACCGTCACCGTCCGCCCACCTTCGGGTTCTTCGCCTTCCAGAGCGACTCTTCGGCCCTCAATCGGCATCGTCGGGCAGTGCTGAGTTCTTGCGGCGTGCCTGCCCCACTCCTGTAGCGGGTCTCGGCGAACCGTTCCCACTCCTTCCCCATGAGCACGAATTCCTCCAACCAGGGAATCAAGGTCTTTGCGTCCCCCGCCCACAATTCGGTTGCAACCGACCGCATCTCATCCAGGCAGACAAATGCGTTGTAATACTCTGCCTCGGAAAATTGACCGATCCCAATCCTCGCGTGGAACAAGTAGTTTGAGCGGACAGCTTGGTGAAGGCGGGCTTTGAGCAGGCGGCGGTAGGTATCGTCGGCCGCTTCGACAGGAGCCGGGTTCGGATCCTTGAAAAGGTGAGGGCAGAGGGTGGGGAGAGCATTCGATTTTTGCGGGTCCGGTGCTTTGATTTCCGGAAAGGCAGAGGGAACAGGGGTCTCCATGTTACTGGGCGTCCAATCCCCCTCGGCCGATTTCGGCTTGGGGGTGCCGGGCGGGGTCGGCTGGGCTTTCTCGGGCGGGACCGGTTGGGTACCGTGAGCGTCAATCGTGGCGACCCCGGTCAGTCCGAGTAGGCCGGCGGACACGATCACGATCAGGTTCCGTTTCGTGATGTCCATGACGGCGTGTCCTCCTTCGGTGCGGGAGAAGACGGGTGCTCCCAACCGGCCAGCGGTGCGTCTCGGGACGGCGACTTCCTCCTCCATCCTAACGCTTGAGCCGACCCGAATGCTCGTCGAAATCCGGAAAGTGGCTGGCGGTGTCCGTGGCGTCATCGCGATTTCGAATACTCCACTTTTTGCCGTCGTCCTCGCTCTTCTTGATCCCCTTGGGCGAATCACCGCCCGCCCACCTTCAGATTTTCGTTCCAGGTTCCGAGTTCCGCGCTCCCCGCTCCGGAGTCGCAACACTCACCGTCCACCCACCTTCGGGTTCTTCGCCTTCCACAGTGCCGCCTCGAACTTCGCTCGATATCGCACAGCCATATCAAGCTGTTGGGGTTGGTCCACGCCATTCCTCACGCGGGCCTCGGCAACCCGTTCTAACACCTTGCCCATGACCACGAACTCCTCCAGCCAGAGCGTCAGCGTCTTTGAATCACTCGCCCACAATTCCGTCACAATCGATTGCATTTGATCCAGGCAGTGATAATAATTATTGAATTCCAACGATTGAAATGCGCCAATTTCTAATCTTGCTTGAAATTTTGAAATTTCGAGGCCACCGCGACGAAGTTGAGCTTTGAGCAACTGGCGGTAGGTGTCGTCAGTTGCTTCGGCGAGGTCCGAATGGCCACCCCCTAGACGCGGGCAGCGAGTGGGAAGGGCGGTCAGGTCGGTGAGATCCGGGGCCTTGATGTCCGGGAACGCGGTGGAGAACACTCTCGAAAAGGGGTTATTCGCCTTGCCCTGCGGCCGCTCCGGGTCTACGGGGGCGACGGCGGTCGGTCGTTCCGGTTGCGGCTCGCCTGGCTCTCCGTTCTGTGGCCAGGCGAGGACCGTTCCCGTCCCTGCCAGTCCAAGCAGGCCGGCGGACACGACAACCGCAGTAGTCAGTTTCAGTTTTGCGAGACGCATGGCAGAAAGCACTCCTTCGGTCAGGGATAAGACGACAGGGTGAACGGCAGCCCCACCTATAGGGAGGGTCGAAGCCGCACGGACCGCTCCGGCTGGCGCGGCCGATGCTGTGAGTACGACAACCGGTGCAAGTCCGCGGCGAGTGAGCCGATCGCGGAGCAGAACCCTGGCCCGGCTGAGCCGCCCGGAGACGCTCCCGACCGGCCAGCACAATGTCGCCGCAGCCTCGGCGTGGGTGTGCCCTTCCAGGTCGCAGAGCACAACCGGGAGCCGGTATCGGTCCGGGAGTCGGGCGAGTTCCTCCTGGACCGCCCCGGCTGATTCCCGATCCGGGTCGGTCGGGGCTGGGATGGCATCAAGGTGTTCCGACCATGCGACCGGGGCTCGTGCGGCCGTCGCGCGGAGTTTCAGGGCGGCATTAATGGCCACGCGATGGAGCCATCCCCCAACGCACGTTCCGCGGATCGACCCGGCTTTCCGGGCAAGGATGAGGAAGGTGGCCTGGAAGGCGTCCTCGGCGTCGGCTTCCGAGCGGAGCACCCGTCGGCAGGCGGTCCAGACAGCATCGGCGTGACGGCGGACGAGCAACTCGAAGGCGGCCGAGTTCTGATCGTGGGCGAACTGGCGGAGGAGATCGGCGTCGGGGACATGGTCCCCGGCCGAAGCGGCAGCAGCGAGCAGGCGAAAGAATCGGCGCGGCATGGGGCATTCCGGGTCGGGATGGCGACTCCATCATCCATCCTGATCCTGGAAGCGGCCCAAGTCATACACCGAAATTCGGAAAATCGCGGCTGGGGGAACATCGGTGGTTGCGGCGGTCGTCCCGGTCGAGTAGAACCATCCCCAAGCATCAGCTTGTGGGCTGAGTTTAGCTCGCCGCTTTGCGGCAGGACGATGTTGCGTCGTCCGAGCGTTTCGCTTGCCATCCGTCCCGGCGAAGGCTGTTCCAGGACCGCTATCGGGGAGGACACCCCCAATTGCGNNCGCAATTGGGGGTGTCCTCCCCGGCGGTCCCGTGAGCCTTCGGCGTCCCAGGTCGAGAAGTAAACACCCACAACCGATGCCGCACCGGGGGAGGAATCACCTCCCCCGGTTGCATTTCCTCCCAACCCCCCAGTTTCTCATTGACGCCCATCGCCACACACCCGAGACTCAAGGGAGGTCTCCGGTCCGTTCGCTCTCACCGATGGAGGGGAATTCCGATGACGCGACGACTGGCCGTAGTGGCAATTCTGGTACTGGCTGGCGCGGTGGCCGACGCCCAGCCACCCCGGGTGGTTGAGCCTCAGCCGAAAATCGTGGTTCAGCCAATCGGAGTGCAGATCCAACGATTGGAAGAGGAAGTGGAACTTCTCGATGCGCAACTCGATACGAAGCGGGCGTATGTGCGGGCGGCGGAAGTGGGGGTGGAGGGGGCGAAAGTGAAACTCAGTCGGCTGACCCGACTCGCTGCGTCCGGGGTGGTGGACGTCAGCGAATTCGAATCCGCTCGGTTGGATGTGGATGTTGCAAAAGCCCAGGTCGATATCCGCAAGGCCGAGATGCGGGAGGTCGAGGTTCGGCTGAAACACACCAAGCGTCGGCTCGACGAGTTGAAGGCTCCGCCGCCTCCTCCACTGCTCGTCCCGTCCCCACCGAAGCAGTGACTGCCATCTCGTGGCGATTCAGGATGGCCCGCTGATCACGCTGACTTCGACGCAGATGAAATCCCGATCAATCCAAATTTGTTGCGATCAAGATTTTATCTGCGTTTGAAGATCTGCGTCATCAGCGGGCCATTGCCTTGGTAACGGTTTCGCCCCCGGAAGTGCCGGTATCGGGGGGGAAGGGGGTGTGAGGCGGTCGACGTGTTGGTCAGCCGCGGGGATCGGCCTCCGATGTTTTCATCGCCGTGGCGGGAATCGGGGCCTTGGCCCCGTGAATCGCCTCGTAAACTTCCTCACGATGAACCGGCACATCTTTCGGGGCAACGATCCCAAGGCGAATCTTGTCGCCCCGAATCTCAACTACAGTAATGACGATGTCATTATTAATGACAATCGACTCGTTTTTTTTCCTGGACAGCACGAGCATCGGTGTCTATCTTTCGATGAGTCTGAGTAAGGCGGGTCGGCAGCACCGCCAGATCCTCCGTTCTCTGGGGTCGAATCCGTACGACTCCACGGGCACGCCCGATGCCGTTGGCCCGGACTTTTCGCATCCATCCGGGGTCCGGGCTTCGCCCGTGCCCTGGTGACACAAGCGCTTTGCGCCCTTCTAACCAATTCCACTGTAAAAGCGGGTAAGATGGCCCGTCAAGCGTCATTCTGCCCTCCGGGGACAATTTTCACGATTTTTTCGTTGACGAAATGAGGGCGGCCTTCACAAGGAAGGGATGACCGGCCTGCCGCGACTTGGGCCAGCCTGTTGAGATTCGGATTCCGTCGGCGACGATCGGCAGCATTCCGATAATCTGAGTGAGACTCGCAACTGCGCTCGATGCCTCCGATTTACGATGGCTGTGGTGACCCTCATCAGGTAAGGAGATGGGCCAGGATAACTTCCCGAAATCGTGTGGAACTCGGCTTGAACCGCTGCCCGGACTTGTCCACTCTGGGAAGTGATCCCGGGCCAGATCCGTATCGAGGGAATCGCTGCCGGTGCTGGGCAATTCCTGATTGGTTAGGGTGCTATCATGCCCACTCAAAGCAGTGGGCATGGCACCCTACAACTGTCCGGGTGAGATCCCGATTGCCCCCTCGGGTGCCATGCCCACTGCTTTGAGTGGGCATGAATATAGCAGCACTGTGCGGGTTCCATCATAACGGATTTGGGACGTTATCCTGAGCCATATCCTAAGAACCCGAAGCAGCGAACCGCGCCAATCAGCAGACCGACGGTTTCCACCTCCGGATCGAGTTGCCCTGGACCCAGCATTCCCCGTCGTGTACGGTCTTGCGGCTTTCGCTCGCCTGATGAGGGAATCGCCATGCGTATTCGACGCGCTCGACTGATCGTGGAAGAACTCGGCACCCGAACACTGCCGAGTGTGACCGTCGTGCTCCCACCGGTGACGCTCGGGACCGTGGCGGTGTCGTCGACCTCCCACCCGCTCCACGGGACGGCGTCGGGAACGTATGTCGGGAGTTCTACGAACATTGACGCCGGGCCGTCTTGGACCCTCTCGGCTACGGCCGATCTGGGTTCGCTTGGCACCTTCAAAGTGACTGGCTGGGTGGAGGCCGTCGGGCTCGTCAACCAGGGCCGGGCGACCGGGGAATTGATTCTCTCCAACTCGCAGGGGACGATTACCCTCGCCTTGCATGGGGGGATGCAGAAGGGGCTCTCACCGCTGCCGCCCGAACTCGTTTATGCCATCTCCGGGAGTACCGGTGCGTACCAGCATATGGCCGGGTACGGGGTCGTGGGGATCACGCACCACCCCGCCCCGACCGCATTCGGGCTTCCCCCGCGAGGGTTTCTCACCTTGGCATTTTATTGATCAACCAGATCGTCCCAACAATCGCCCCCGGTAGGTATCGCTACGCTCAACCACCGGCTCATCGGTGTGACCCCCTCCGGGGTCATTTCGGCCGATTCTGTCAAGAACCCAGAAAAATGGGCACCTACTTTCCCGGTCCTTTTTGCCACTCCCGCCGCATATTCCGGACGCTTGTCTGAACGACGATGGGGAGCTTCGACCGGAGCAGGTTCGCTCCGTCGAACCACCCAACTGGCTCTGCGAAGACGATATGCTGCTCGACGAAGATCGCCCCCACCGGTTCGGTTAACTTTGTCACCTTCAAGTACATCCCCGCCCCGCCGTACTTTTGCGCCGGACCCAGCTTCTGCTGCCCACCCTCCTTCGACAGCGACTGCCACTCGTTCGGGTACTGCGCATCGTCCCGGAATCGCGAGTCGATCTCGGCCGCCGCGAGTACCGATTCTGCACCCCTGCTCCACATCGCGTGACCTGTCAGTTTGAGTCGGACCTTTTCCAGGAAATCGAACTCCACCTGTCCATACCCTTCCCGTTTTTCGTCCCCAGGGGCCAGCGTGATTCCCCGCTTCGTTAACTCGTCCCGAGTGAGCGACTTCCCTTTCCCTTCCCCCTTTCCAACGCTGACGAGCCGATCCAGGAACTTGTCGTCCTCCGTGGCCTTGAAATCGCCGTAGGTCACGAAGTAGGTATCGACCGTCCGGATCGGGACGGCTGGATCGGCCGACTTGGCCTCGCCGATTTTCAGAAGATTCGGTGCGACGACCGACTTCCGGGTGAACTCCTCATAGCTGTAATCCATCCCAATCAATTTCTGGATCACAGCCTTTTGCCCGGCCGCATCCAGTCCGTCGGGCATGAGTGGGGCTGGAAACTTGATCCGGGTTCCCGGGCCAACAACAAGACCCGGATCGAGCAACCCCTTGTACAGAGGGTTCGCGGCCTCGTGGCCGGCTGGCTGAGCGGGGGTGATTGCGGCAAAGGAGAGCACGAGCGACAGCATGGCACCTTCCGTAGATGAGAAAGACCTTGGCGATCAGTCGGTGAGCAACGTCCTCAAGCAGAGTTCGAGCCGGTGGGCATCGTCCTGAGTGAAGCGGGTTTGGGCGGCAAGCGATCGGAGGTCGACCGGGAACCTGAGCCGACGGCCGGGGGGCAGACGATCGACCGCAAAGGCATCATCGGCCGGGATGCCAAGAGCGTTGACCTTCTGGCGATCGATGACGAGTTCGGCCTCGTCGATGGTGTTCGCAGCCACCTGGACGATCTCGGACAGTTCGGAGCACTGGCCGCCATCGGCTCCGAGCGACCACAGCAGCACATCGAGTCGGCCGGTCGACGGATCGACGAGCAGGGCATACCGATATCGGACCAGTCGGTTTTCGTGCCCACATCGGAACCAGACCGGGGTGTCGAGTAATCCCAACGATGGCCCCCGAATCGGCATCACCGCTTTCGCCTGAATCTCGTAAGCCTTGGTCAGGATCTCGCCACCAAATACACCCAGGTGGGCACCGAATTGCTTCGCAGTGGAGGCTGTCACGATCGTGTCCCGACCATGCACCGAGGTGCCCAACCCGAGCCCGACGGCCCGCAGACGCGCGCTGCGATCAGGCCCGTCGGTGGCGACATCGGCTACAAAAGCAGTACACATCCAGGATGCCATCCGGACCGTCTCGGACCGGGTCAGCAAGGGGAACACGGCCCCCTCACCAGCACGGAGCCGAGGCAATCCCTTGATGATCAGGTGGGACCACCCCTTCGGCGCGGTCCGGTCGATCACGGTGCCCGGTGCGATGATCTCCGGAGGGCGAGCTGTCAGTTCATAAGTCGGAGCGTCGCCTACTGGGTCGGCCGAAGGTGAGAGGCTGGTGTCGTAATCCCCGATCCAGTCGCGGATGTCTGGGGGATCGGGCCAGGCCGCCCAGAGGACCAGACCAGCGATTCCCATGCCGAGGGCTGCCAGCCCGCCGATGATCCCGATCCGTCGTAGCATGTGCCACCCCTCCGTCGGGCGGCCACACCTGGGCCGCCGGGTTTCGGGTATTTTATCGTTCACCACTCGGCGGAACTACCCGACCTGCGATAACCCAGACCCGAGGCGATTTCCTACAATCGCCTCATGCCGCCTGCACCGCGCCACCGCCTGCTTGCGTTCGCCCAGCTATTGCGGCTCCCGAACGTCTTTACCGCGTTCGCCGATATCGCCCTGGCGGCCTGCGTCGGGGTTGGGGTCATCCCAGGTGGGCCAGGCATGGACTTCTGGGGGACCGTCGCCCTCCTCGCAGCCGCGTCCGGCTGCCTTTACCTCGCGGGGATGGTCTGGAATGATCTATTTGACCTCGCCGAGGATCGGCGCGACCGACCTTTCCGACCACTCCCGTCGGGGCGGGTGACGATCCGGACCGCTGCCGTCTTGGGGGTTGGGCTCACTGCCACCGGAATTGGCCTGGCGGTAATCGCCGGTGCGGCTGGGGTTGGCGTAGGGCTGGCGTTCGCAGTGCTCCTGTACGATGCCTGGTTGAAGCGGACCCCGCTCGGACCGGTGGCAATGGCGACCTGCCGATTCCTGAACGTCCTGCTCGGTTTGACGGCAATCCCAGGTGATACACTCACCGACGGGATGCGGGCTCACATTGCCGGAGTGGTGGGGGTGTATATCGTCGGGGTGACATGGTTCGCCCGGACCGAGGCGACTCTGAGCCAGCGACGGCACCTCCTCGGGGCCGCAGTGATCCTGGGAGTGGCACTGGCACTGGCCCTCATCGTCCGGGTACGGTCGCCCGCCTCGCCTGGCCCTGCCGCTTTCGTGTTTCCGTATCTGCTTGTCCTGTTTGGGTTTCTCGTTGGTATCCCGGTTGTCCGAGCGATCCGTAAGCCCGGCCCACGAGAGGTGCAAATCGCGGTCAAGCGTTGCGTGCTGGGTCTGGTCGGATTGGATGCGGTTCTGGCCACCGCGTTCGTTGGCGCGCCCGGCTTGTTGGTGCTTTTGCTGTTGCCGCCTGCCCTCGCAATCGGAAAATGGGTGTACTCGACGTGAAGTTTAAGGTTTAAAGTTTAAGAAGTTTAAAGTTTAAGACAGAGAATACTATGAAACTCATAATTGAGTTTATGAATCTTTAAACTTCCTTTGACACACATAACTTGGGCGTATGAAACTTTAAACTTCGCCTAACACACATAATTACGTGTATAAATCTTTAAACTTTAAACTTCTTAAACTTTAAACTTCCCCTAACCCAAACCGGGAGTGGTGATGACCCCTGACCGCCGCTCGTTCTTGCTCGCCGGAGGTGCCACTGTGGCCGGATTACTCACCCCCGAAACCGCTGCCGCGGACCCGACGGCGGACGCCAAAAAGTTCATTGCCGAACACGAGAGCCAGGTGAGGCCGCTGGAGGTTGAAGCTTCGCTCGCCTGGTGGCGGGCAAACATTAGTGGTCGGGACGACGACTTCAAGAAGAAAGAGGACGCCCAGAACAAGATCGATGCGGCGCTGTCCGACAAGACGACATTCACCAAGCTGGAGGCCCTCAAGAAGGCCAAAGACGGCGGCAGCCTGGAGGATCCGAAACTCGCCCGGCAGGTCGATTTGCTGTACCTCGCCTACCTCGAAAAGCAGGTCGATCCCGCCCTGCTCAAGAAGATCACCTCCAAGGCAAACGCCGTCGAGCAGCAGTTCAACATCTTCCGGGCCAAGGTCGATGGGAAGGAGATGCCCGACAGCGAGGTTCGCAACGTCCTGAAGAACTCGACAGACTCGACCATCCGGCAGAAAGTGTGGGAGGCGAGCAAGGGGGTTGGAGGCGCGGTCGAGGCCGACCTGAAGGAACTCGTCTCGCTTCGGAACGAGGCGGCCAAGAAACTCGGCTTTCCGAACTTCCACGCCATGACCCTCACCCTCAACGAGCAACGCGGCGACGAACTGATCAAACTGTTCGACGACCTTGATGCCCTCACCCGGGAGCCATTCACCAAGGCCAAGGAGGATATCGACACCCGGTTGTCGAAGAAGATCGGAGTGGCAGTTGCCGAGTTGATGCCCTGGCACTACCACGACCCGTTCTTCCAGGAATCCCCGGCGGTATACGATGCGAATTTGGACACCCCGTTCGACAAAGCCGATTTGCTCAAGCTCTGCCAGGATTTTTACAAGGGGATCGGGCTGCCGATCGACGATGTGATCGCTCGCAGCGACCTGAAGGAGAAGAAGGGGAAGAGCCCCCATGCGTTCTGCACCGACATCGACCGGGAGGGCGACGTCCGGGTACTCGCCAACATCGTGAATAACGAATACTGGATGGGTACCATGCTCCATGAACTGGGGCATGCGGTCTATTCCAGCAAAAACATCCCCAAAGCGCTCCCCTACGTCCTGCGGGCGGAAGCCCACATCCTCACCACCGAGGGGGTGGCGATGCAGTTCGAGCGGTTCAGCAAGTCGCGGCCGTGGCTGGAGAAAATGGGGGTGGCGATGACTGCCCCGAATGCGTTTGAGGAGGCTGCGATCAAGACCCAGCGAAACCAACTGCTGATCTTCAGCCGCTGGTGCCAGGTCATGCTCCGGTTCGAGAAGGGGATGTACGAGGATCCGGCTCAGGATTTGGGCAAGCTGTGGTGGGATCTGGTCGAGAAGTACCAACAGGTGAAACGGCCGAAAGGCCGCAGTGCCCCGGACTATGCCAGCAAGATCCACATCTGTAGCGCTCCAGTTTACTACCACAACTATATGATGGGGCAGTTGTTCGCCTCGCAGGTCCACCACACAATCGCGAAGGAATTGTACAAGGGAACCGAACCCCGGGCGGTCACGTACATCTCGGACAAGCGGGTCGGCGAGTTCATGAAGGCGAAGGTGTTCGCTCCCGGCCGGACGCTCGACTGGAAAGGACTGACCCGACACGCCACCGGCGAAGATCTGAACCCACAGTCGTTCGCCAAGGATTTCCAGGGGTGATGCTCGCGACCCTGGTGGAATCTCGACTGGTTAAGGAAAGATTCCCTGGCCGCGACCTCCCCGTGATGCCACAATGCCCGAACCCAGACACACGCGGTCTGGGTTTGTTGCTATCGGGTTTCACACTTCGGAGAGTCGTACATGGATCGTCGGGAGATGTTCGGTTTGCTCGGAACCCTTGGGGCGGGCTTTCCACTTCTGGCCGCGGATCATGGTGGGAAGAAAGACGGCCCGGTGGGGAGTTCACCCCTGGCCGGGGGACATGCCCACTTCTGTGGCATCCACATGGTCAAGAAGGATCCGAAAGTCCAGATCGTCACCCAGCACTACTGCGCGGCTCACTCCGGAGACGGGGATGATCTGTTTCAGTGCATCCTGTTTGATTCCAACAAACCGAACGCGAAACTCCTCGGCGTCGAGTACATCATCTCCGACAAGGTCTACCGTACCCTTCCCGATGCGGAGAAGGTCTACTGGCACGCCCACACGTATGAGGTGCTTGGCGGAGGTCTGATCGCGCCCGGGATGACCCCCGAAGACGAATCGAAATTCATGAAAATGATCCTGACCACCTGGGGCAAAGCCTGGCATACCTGGCCCGACCCGAAATCCCCCATCCCGGTTGGTGAACCGGTGTTGATCTGGTCGCTCATGGGCGATGGTCAAGCGGACGAGAAAGTCGTCGCGGCCAGGGACAAGGACTTCGGTTGCTCGACCGAGAAGATTCGCGCTGCCCGGTGCAAGGAACTCGGATACGAGGTGCCAGGTGTCTCGCCACCGAAGTCGATGGATGCCGTCGGTCGCCAGTGGACAGACACCGGGGACGACAAACCGACAAAGCGGTCATAGCGCATCAAGGCACTGATCCAGGAACCCGCAGAGGCTGTCACATTCCAGGAGCAAGCATCGGTCNNTATACGTCCAATCGTCTTCCCATAGATGCGACAGTCTCAACGGGTTCCTGTATCAGTCGGTTCTTGTCGGAGAACTCTTGAAAATCGAACCTCTTCCGCGTTACTTGATCGCAACGAGTTCGACCTCGAAGATCAGCGTCGAGTAGGGCGGGATGTTTTGCCCAGACCCTCGGCTGCCATACCCGAGCTCCGACGGGATGACCAGTTTCCGGATACCTCCCACCTTCATTCCCGGTATCCCCTTCTGCCAGCCTGGGACCACCTGGTGCAGCGAGAACACAATCGGTTTATCTCCATGCTTGTGGCTGGAATCGAACACGTTCCCGTTCGTCGTCCACCCGGTGTAGTGAGCCTCGACTGATGCCCCAACCGGGCATTCCGCTCCGGTCCCTTCTTTCAGATCGCGGATCTTCAGCCCCTCACCAATGTCCTTGAGTCCGGGATCACTGGTCGAACCGTCTGACCCATCCGACATCGGCGTGCCGGGGCCAGCGGCCAGATCCGCACTCCCCTCCGACTTGTTCTCCCTGTTTTTCCCGGTCGGCTGTGGCTTATCCGCCACCGATCCGACGACCACGACCAGGATGATCAACACCGCGACCCCCGCCGCGGGAACCAAGATCGTGAGCCATTTCTTCTTCTCCGAGATGTTCTCTGGGTGCTTGTTCTGTCCCGTGGCCATGCCGATCTCCGAGATTGCTCTGTGTGGTGTGAACGGTGCGGGTGTTATACAAGAAGTGATGGCGTTGCCCTGTGACCCGGCGGCGGATACCATCTTCTCGCCCACTCTGGAGGTCCTGTGATGCGTACGCTCCCCGCCGCCGTCCTGTTCGTGGCCCTCATTTCCGCAGTCCCGTCTACAAGGGCAATCGCCGACGACGAGGCCGAAAAGCTTCTCGACGACGCGGTTGCTGCGTTCAAGACGGGACAATTCAAGGTTGCCATTGAACTCGCTGACAAGGCCGCCAAGCTCGACCAGAAGGGAGCGGGGGGGCCGCTGATGGCTGGACTTGCTCGCCTCCAGCTACGGGATAACGAGGCCGCACTGAAGTCACTCACCGAAGCCATCACCCGCGATCCGAAACTCGCGACCGCTTATGACCGAAGAGGGGATGCCTACCTCAAGTTGGGCAAATTCACGGACGCCGTCGCGGATTTCGATAAGTTCCTGGAACTGGAATCGAACCCGACTGCCGCCGCAGACCACTGGCGACGGGGAATCGCGCTTTACTACGCGGGGAAGTTCGACGCTGGCCGAAAGCAATTCGACCTGCACCGGACAGTGAACCCGCAGGACGTCGAGAACTCGGCCTGGCACTACCTGTGCAATGCCCGGGCGAACAGCCCAAAGAAGGCCCGGGAGGATCTGATCCCGGTGACCAAGGACGGCCGGGTGCCGATGAAGCAGGTACTCGAACTCTTCGCCGGGAAGATCAAGCCGCAGGACGTTCTCGCGGCGGCAGAGAAGGCGGGACTGGAAGGCGAGATGCTGACCGAAGCCCGTTTCTACGCGAACCTGTATGTCGCTCTCTACTACGAGTCCGAGGGAGATGCGAAGAAGGCCCGGGAGTACCTCACCACCGCCGTCGAGAAGTACAAGATCGGCCACTACATGTGGGATGTGGGCAACGCCCAACTGACCGTCCTGAAAGCGAAAAAGTAGGGCGGGATCACGGGACACGTTCGCCAGAAACCACCCGCGCGACTTCGCGGGCGATCGTCACGTCTTCCCGGGTGTGGAGAACCAACACCCGGGTGGCGGCTGCCGGGTCACTGATATCGGTGTCCGGTCCGGCCGAGGCGTTGCGCTGGGGGTCGAGTCTCACTCCCAAAAACGCGAGTTTGCTACACACATCGGCCCGGAGTTGGACATCGTGTTCCCCGATCCCGGCCGTGAACACCAGGGCATCCAGCCCGTTCAGGGCGGCCGCCATCGCCCCCACGCCGAGGCGGATGCGGTACTCGAACATTTCCAGCGCGGTGCCGATCCGGTGATCACTCTTCTCGTGCGTGACTGCCTTCCAAAGGTCTCGCATGTCCGACGAGACACCCGACACTCCCAGTAGCCCGGACTCTTTGTTTAAGATCCTGTCCACATCATCGACGGAAAGGCCATGTTTCCGCATGACATGGAGGATAATCCCGGGGTCGATCGAGCCCGACCGGGTCGCCATCATCAGGCCATCCAGTGGTGTGAAGCCCATCGTGGTGTCAACCGACACACCGCCTTTCACTGCGCAGAGGGAGCATCCGCCACCGAGGTGGGCAACAACCACCCGCACCCCCTTGTCCCCCACCCGGCCGAGTAGTTCCGCGGCCCGGCCCGAGCAATAGGCGTGACTCAGCCCGTGGAACCCGTATTTCTTGATTCCCCACGTTTTCGTCCACTCCCAGGGGACGGGATAGGTGTCGGCGATCTCCGTCATGGTTCGGTGGAATGCCGTATCGAACGCAACCACGTGCGGAACATCAGGTAAGAGTTTACGGGCTTCGGTGAGTGCAGCGAGGGCTGGCGGGTTGTGGAGCGGAGCAAGCTCGGCCAGAGCGGCCAATTGCGTCATGACATCGTCCGTCACGCGCACTGCCTCAGTGAATGCGGTCCCGCCGTGGACAATCCGGTGCCCGACCCCGTCGACCGGTAGCAACCCCTTCGCCCGGACCTGTCCGAGCCCATCGGCCACCGCAGCGGCTGGGGACTCGTGCTCGACGGTGACCGCGAACCGCTCCGCCTCGCCGTCCAGAACCGACAGTTTTACGTTTGTTGAGCCGGCATTGATGACGAGAGTTCGCATGGTGGCGTTGTACCTGTCGGGGCGGGAGAATTCCACCGCCCGCGGTTTCCGCTACCATAAGAGGGGACGACCTCACCCGAGACGAACGACATGCTCACCCGCCGCTTCCGCGCCCGCGAAGTCGCCCTCCAGCTCCTGTTCCAGAAAGACCAGAACCCGAACCCGGTGCCCAGGAATGTCATCGAGAAATTCGCCGACGACCGGCTGAATCATGATCCCGAGTTGGCCGCCTATTGCCTGGGACTCTACGACGGCACGCTCCGGCACCAGGCAGAGATCGACCCGAAGCTGGTCGCCACCGCCGAGAACTGGCGGCTCACTCGAATGACTCCCGTGGACCGCAACGTTCTCCGACTCGGAGCGTACGAGTTACTGTTTGATCCGCTCGGTCCACCCATCGAGGTCGCGATCAACGAGGCGATCGAACTCGCCCAGCGGTACGGATCAAAAGACTCCGGTGGATTCGTCAACGGGATTCTGGACAAGCTCGCAAGAGCGCGGAACGCGGAACGCGGAACAGATCAAGCGCGGAACGCGGAACGCGGAACGCGGAACGGAGAGCCAGAACCAGGAAACGTGGAACCAGAAGCGCGGAGCGAAGAGGTCGCGTCCGACCCAGCGCCGACTACACCGCCAGGGCCGTGATTGTTTTTGTCTTCCGTTCCGCGTTCCGCATTCCGCGTTCCGCGCTTGATCTGTTCCGCGTTCCGCGTTCCGCGCTTGATCTGTTCCGCGTTCCGCGTTCCGCGTTCCGAGTTCCGCGCTTGAAACGATCGCCATTCACAACACTGTGCCAGCAGATGGCCCAACTCGCCAGGCCGCGGCGAGCGGACTTGCATGTCCACACCACCGCGAGCGATGGCGAGTACACGCCGTCGCAGGTCGTCGTTCTTGCCCGGCAAGCGGGGTTGTGTGCGGTTGCAGTGACGGATCACGACACCGTCGCTGGCGTGGCCGAGGCCGTTGGAACTGCCCGCTCGCTCCCTGAATCCGACATCGAGGTCATTCCCGGCGTTGAGATCACGACTGAACTGGATGGTCGCGAGTTCCATCTGCTCGGGTATTTCGTCCGGCCGGATCACGCCGAACTCGCAGCCACCCTCGAACGGCTCTGCGATCGGCGTCGGGAGCGGTTCCGCGCGTACATCGCCCAACTCGCGGGCCGGGGGTACGTAATCCCGGCCGACCGCGCCAGGCTGGTCGAGGACGCTTCGGCGAGCCCTGGCCGGCGGCATGTCGCCGGGCTCCTTCTGGGGTGCGGGTTCGCCCAAACACGGAACGAGGCGTTCCACCGATTCCTTGGCCCACTCCGGGGGGTGGTTGCCCCCAAAGCAATGCTCGCGATGGATGATGCCATTCGACTGGTCCACGATGCGGGCGGTGTTACGAGCCTGGCCCACCCACCCCCGGACCTCCCGGACGAGACGTTTGTCCGGTTGCGGGAGTTCGGGCTGGATGCAGTTGAGGCGGAGTATGCCTGGGGCCGATCGGCACGGGCGAACCGGTTGCGAGAACTGGCTGCGCGGCTCGGATTCGCCACTACGGGGGGAAGTGACTGCCACGGTCCAGACCCTGCCCACCGCCGGATCGGAACGTACGCGATCACATCAGACGGATTGGAGCGACTCCGCGGGCGATGTGGAACGCTGCGCGGAGTTGAACAAGTTTGAGACAAATTGAACCTGGCCAGGTCCGTCAATATGAGGAATCTTCCCTCTGCCAATCACCTTATACGACCGGGTTGTCCAGGTAGTTCGCAGCTGTTGGCCCGAGCCGCGGGGGCTGGCAGACGAAGTTCTCGCAGATGTAGGTTGTCACGGTGCCGCCCACCGCGGGTCGGTCTTTCAGGAGCGGAATGAGATCGGTCGGTGGATTGCCTGTCGCGGGGTCATGGAAGGCCACCACCACGTTGGGGCGGAACGACTTCCGGATGGCGGTGAGGACCGCTTGCGTGTCGGGCTCGCTGGCCGGGCCGACGACCGCGATTTCCTGGACCGGTCCGAGGCAGAAGTCGAGCGCCACGAGCAGTTGCCCACACGCCGAGGGATGCTCCTCCATCATCCCCCGGTAGGCGCGGAGGGTCTCCTCGGCCTTTGCTGCGAAGTCCTGGCGATCGCACAGTTTCGCCAGCCGAAGCAGGGCCGTGACCGCCATTGCGTTGCCGCTGGGGGTCGAGCCATCGTGCAGATCCTTGGTCCGCGCGATCAGCTTTTCGTGGTCGTCGGCTGTGTAGAAGAAACCCGGGCCGGTCGGGTCAGCGAAGTGGGCGAGCATGACCTCAGCCAGTCCGGCCGCCGCGCGGAGGTACTTCGGGGCGAACGTGGCTTCGTAGAGCGTCACAAGCCCGTCCGCCAGGAAAGCGTAGTCTTCGAGGTACCCGTTCAACTTTGGCTGGAGGCCCACCCCGGACGTGCGAAAGAGTCGCCCCTCCGGGGTCCGCATGTGATCGAGAAGGTAATCGGCCGCCCGGGTGGCAGCTTCGACGTACCGCGGTTCGCCGAACGCGGCCCCGGCCTTCGCGAAGGCTGCGATCATGAGCCCGTTCCAGGCGGTGAGAATCTTCTCGTCCCGGCCTGGCCACACCCGCTTGGCCCGGACCGCATAGATCGCCCGTTTCGCCGTGTTGAGTTTCGCCAGGAAGTCGGGGAGTGTGAGCCGCAACCGTTCCGCATCCTGTTCGTCGGACCGGAGCCGGAACAGGATATTGTGCCCCTCGAAGTTCCCACACTCGGTCACGTCCCACACCTGACACGCGAACGCACCCAGATCTGGCCCCAGGATGTCGCGGAGTTCGGCCTCGCTCCAGACGTAGAACTTCCCCTCCTCGCCCTCGCTATCGGCATCCAGAGTTGAGTAGAACGCCCCGACCGGGCTCGTCATTTCCTTCATCATGCAGTCGAGCGTTTCGTGTGCGATCGCAGCGAAGAAGCGGTCGCCGGTGTTCTGGAATGCCTCGACGTAAGCCGTGGTGAGCAAAGCGTTATCGTAGAGCATCTTCTCGAAGTGGGGGACGAGCCAGCGTTCATCGACGCTATAGCGGTGGAACCCACCTCCGACCTGATCGTACATCCCTCCGCGAGCCATCTTGTTGAGCGTGAGCCGGGCCATCCGCCCGGCCTGGAGGTCATTGAATCGCCGCGAGATCCGGAGGAGGAGCCGTAACTCCAGGGCGTGGGGGAACTTCGGGGCGAATCCGAAGCCGCCATTCACCGTGTCGAAGTTCCGCTCCAGGGCGGCACGCACTTCGGCCAGGATATCTGGACTCAACCGCCCGTCGCCGTGGTCGGGCTCACCGGCCCCGTTGAGGTGTTCCGCGACACTGCGGCCAACCTCCGTGATCCTGTCGCGACGGTGTTCCCAGGCATCGATAATCCCGGCCAGGAGGCGGCGGAAACTCGGCTTGCCGTGGGCCGCGTAGCGGTCGTCGGGTGGGAAATAAGTTCCTGCGAAGAACGGGGTGGTGTCGGGAGCCAGAAACACGCTCAGCGGCCATCCGCCGCCCTCGCGGGTGAGAACCTGGAGGGCCGACATGTAAATGGTGTCGAGATCCGGCCGTTCTTCGCGGTCGACCTTGATGCACACGAAGTGATCGTTGAGAACCTGGGCGGTGGCTTCGTCCTCGAAGCTCTCGTGCTCCATGACGTGGCACCAGTGGCACGCCGAGTAGCCGATCGAGAGGAAGATAGGGCGATTCAGCTCGGCGGCCCGAGCGAGTGCCTCCGGCCCCCACGGATACCAGTTCACGGGGTTGTGGGCGTGTTGCTTCAGGTAGAGGCTGGTTTCGTGGACGAGCCGGTTCGCCACGCGGGGAGAGTCGGCCATACAGGTGCGCTCCGGGGTGAGGCGTGTCTCTCGCCCTTCATTATACGTCGGGGGCACGGGTACACCGGTTGGGGCGATTGTTCCTGACGGCTCAAGGATCGTGGACCGAGCCGGATCACGATGGTACACTCTGACAAATCTATTCTGTTACATTTTCTGCGTTGCCCCGTTTCGGCAACACTCGGCCATTCTGACAACTCTATTATGTGACACTTTCTGCGCTGCCCCGCTTTGGCAATGTCTCGGGGTTCTCGGGGGTATTCCGAATGGCACGAGTTCCAGGGGTTGTGGGTGGGAATCGTCACAACTGCCTCATGGTTTCACTCAGGACCACCGGACAAAACCCCTCGTCTGGGAGACACAGGAGAGTCAAACCGCCCTTTGGCTCCCCCTTCCTTCTGATACAGGAACCCGCTGAGGCTGTCGCATCCCAGGCGGAAAAGTAGGTCACTCGCTCCGCGAGTGACCGTTTCTTGAATGCAGACCCACGCGGCAAGCGTCTGGCAGACTCGATTGGCATCG
>PLDW01000157.1 GCA_003136315.1 Gemmataceae bacterium
TTCCTCTCACCAACTGCCTCAATGCAGCGCGCGCTGGTTGCGATCACGTTGAATCCGGACCGCTTCGTGCAAGTGGTACTCGGCGTCGTCGATCCGCCCCTCCCGCCGATAGCACACAGCCAGATGCTGGTGGGCGAAGTCGTTTCGCTCGGTGACTGCGAGGTCGTGTTCCCAGAGCGTGGTACTGTTTCGCCAGTAGCCCACCTGGTTTTGGGTCAATACCACCAGGCAGCCAAGGACGACTGCCCAGACGCCTCCGGAAACCGGGTGGGGGATCTGAAGGGCTTCAACGAGATCCCCGGCCCCCCAGACAACGGCCATGAAGAGCCCGATATGCGGCCAGTAACTGAACCGATCTGCCCACGCCTGGGCGCCCCCCTGGGCCAGCCCAATCACGGGGAAGAGCGTGACCACGAACCACAGCCAGCCCATCAACAGCCAGGGACGACGATGTCGCTGCCAGAGTGACACCGCAGTTATGAGCATCAGCATTCCCCCCCCGGTCAGGCTCCGGGTCCAGGACCAATCCGAGTAGGGGTGTGGGTAGAGCACGGCCAGCCCGGAAGGGTTGAANNGCCGTAACCCGCCATAGCGTTCATCACGCGAGCCGGTACTGAAAGCTCACTGAACGAAACGCCCGGTCGATTGTGCATTGTGAAGATGGCCACCGCCATCGCAATGGCCAGCAAGGGGAGTTTTTCGAGAACCAGTTGCACAAACAAAACCCGCGACGAACCTGACCTTAGGCAGTTGCCAGGAAATGNNAGCCGCCCGTGGCACCCGATCCCTCTGGTCGATTTTCTCTCACCAACTGCCTTGCGGGAGTGCCCCGCCCGCTCAGAGGCAACCGCATCCGGCATAAGGGCCAGTAATCGAGCAGCAGGAGAACGAGCGGGAGGGTCATGAGCATGGGCTTGGCAAGCAGGCTCGCCGCAAACGCGACGACCACACCCAGGTACGGCACCCACCCCGGTTTGTCCACATAGTAGGTGTAAGCGCGGAGGGTCAAGAGCCCGAAGAAGCCCATTAACACGTCCTTGCGCTCGATCGCCCAGGCCACCGATTCGACGTGCATGGGGTGGACGGCGAATAACGCTGCGACGAGGAAGCTCCGCCACAATGTTCCCGTCAGTCGGCGGCAGAGCCCGAACAGCAAGAGGGCACTGCCCGTGTGCCAAAACACGTTCTGGGCGTGAACAGCGACGGGGGACGGGGCAAACGTGCCCTCCGGATCAGCCGGAGGGGTGGGAGCGAGCCAGGTGTCGAACTCCAGAGACACCCAGGTCAGGGGCATCCAATACGGTGCTTCGTGATTCGTCCAGGCCCAGCGCACTCCCGACGGGCTCAGCCCCTCAATCAAGTGAGGGTTATGAGTGATGTAGGTTTCGTCGTCGTAATCGACGAAATCGTTATTTCTGAGCGGGTAATACGCAGCCAGGCTCAACGCCACGAGCACGCCACACAGGTGCCAGAGACGGATGCTATCTCTCATTGAACACTCCTCATCCGGCTGGGTTCCGTCACCCCGAGAATTTTCTCACCCCCGCAGGGGCGGAAGGACCGGGATGTCGGTCATGGATCACATCACGATCGCCAATCGATTCAGCAACTCGTGCATTAATGAGTCCCAGGGTATGCCGCCGAGAAATCGCGCCATTTTCCATGAGAGAGTCATGAGAAAGCGGCACGAGAGCGGATACGATCCATCTGTGACCAAGGGGTATCCGAAGGCTGAAAGGGTGTGCTTTCCCAGTCTTTCCAGGAGGGCAATTTGGGTGAGGTCCAACTCACGCCGGAAAAGACCCACCCGCTCGGCCGTAATTTTCTGTAATGCTGCCCCTTTCCAGGGGTATTCCCGCAGAGGAACACCCTCGGTGTTTCCGTACCCCAGGGCCACGTCGGGTTCATAGGGGAGTTCGAGGAACGACAGGATTGCCGAGAACTGCTTCTCGGGATCGGCAACGATGTCCTCGTAGCGGGCAAAATAGAGGTCGGTCCACCCGCTAGTGCGGAGTTGTAACATAATGTTCTGATAATATAACCAAACCATAAAACAGACGCTCAGGTCGCTGGGCATCCAGGGGGTCTTGGTGAGGCTCAACGCCACATCCCGGCCGTCTCGGTAAAGGAAGAGGAGCTTGGCGTCGGGGAATAGTTGTCGGATGCGAGGCAAGTGTCCGGTGTGCTCGGGGGTTTTTTCGCCAAACCAAACCACCCCGTTTTTCCCGAGGCCCTCGACGTACTGCCTGGCCATTGCCTCGTAAAACGCACGACCATCCTCGTCGGACACGATCCTTGCTTTCGGTTGCTCCAGGTTGATATTGAGGTCGTTATTGAGTCTGATAATATGCTTTTTCTGTGCCCGTTTAGACATTCCAAGAAAGGAAAAGAAGAATTTTGTCTCAGGCGGAATGGCGATTTGCGAATGACGGTTGAGAGCCTGTTGTAGCATCGTCGTGCCGGATCGAGGGCAACCAAGCACAAAGAATTTCTTCATATATTGCCTCCGATCACACTGGCCGATAGGGTCAATCGTATTCCGAGAAAATGAAATGATGATGATTGACCAAGACGAATTTTCTGAGATCCCGTGCGATGAGTCACAAATCGTCTCTGCTTCACCGGACTTGTGAGAGATTATCCGCTCCCGCCCACTGAAGGTCGTCACCTTCAGCGCCCCGGTCGACTTCGGGTGTCGACAGGCATTCGATGGTGCTGACTTTGCCCGCCCCGGTTGTCCACCATCTTGTCGGCCTCCAATGCGTCCGAGGGTAGTAGGACCATAGGCGGCCACGAGCATAGCACTCAGTCACGAGGGGCGAATAGGATACATCATTCAACACTCCTCATCCGGCGGGGTTCCGGTAGGGTACCTGGTGATCTCTCGATGCGGCTGTGGCCCGCGATTTGCACCTACCCATTGCCTTTTTCTCCTGGGGAGGGTGCTGGACATGCCCATCAAGAAACATTCCGTTCTGGTCGTAGACGACAACCAAGACTCAGCGAATTCGATGAGCGACTTGCTGATCGAGGCCGGGTTCGAGGTCAGAACCTGCTTTGATGGCCCTTCTGCGTTGGAGGTGGCCGAGTGGTTCCATCCGGAGGCATGCCTCCTGGATATCTCCATGCCCGGCATGGACGGTTACGAGCTGGCCAGGCAGTTGCGGGAGCTCTCTTCGGAGCACCCGCCTGTGCTTGCCACCATGACGGCTTACGGAGATCACACCCACCTCGAACGGGCCGTGGATGCCGGGTTTGACCTCCAGTTCACAAAACCCGCAGACCCGATCGAGGTGGCCAGGGAACTACTAACGTGCGTGCGCCAGCGCACGACGTTAAACGAAGCCAGAAAGTAAATCGGGGGGATTATCGACTGGTCCCGACGAGACCTCGGTCCTGGCTGATTCCTCACGGGGTTGCTCAGGCTGTGATCGATATCAAAATCGAACTGCCGCGGATGCCGGACCTGAGACCAGATCACGGCCTGGCGGCGAAATTCGTTCGGCAACATACATGCCAAAACCGAGGGTCATTCTTTGACATCTCGATCTGTTTGGTGCGCCCTGAAGTACCTCCTGGCTTTGGGGCTATTGGGCTGGGTCTTTCTTGCGAACTGGGAACCGGGTGAAGGGCCAGGGCTCAAAGTTACCTACGAAGCTTATGTTTTTCATCATACCGCAGTTAGATATGACTGCCTACTCCTGGCGATTTTATTTTGTCTGAGTGCAATCTTATTGACATTCTGTCGCTGGTATCTGCTTGTGCGAATGCAGAATCTGCCCCTTTCCCTTTCTGAAGCTTTCCGGTTGGGAGCAGTCGGATTTTTTTTTAACACCTTCTTGCCCGGTTCTGTCGGCGGGGACATCGTCAAGGCCGCCATCCTCGCGCGCCGTGAAAGCCGCCCAGTCAGTGCCGTGGCGACTGTGTTTCTCGACCGGGCGATCGGGCTTTGGACGTTGATTGCATTCGCTTGCGTGACGGCCACCCTTTTCTCGCTTCCGGGTGTATGGCCGGGTGAGGCACCGTTGCCATTTGAATGGATCGCCCTCACCACAGGAGTCAGTCTCGCGGGAAGTGCGGTCCTCTGGCTGAGTCTGGGTCGATCACCAGTTCATGAGGAGCGATTCGCCTGCTGGTTGAGACAACTTCCCCGAGTAGGGAATGCCGCGGCGGAGGTGTGGCAGGTTCTTTTGCTCACCCGCCGGAGACCCCGGAAACTTCTGGCTGCGATGGGTCTGTCTGGCGTGAGTCACGTCGGTTTCGTGGTCACTTTTTACCTCTGTTCACAGACGCTGACTCCATCAGCCCTCAGCGACCGCTGTGTCCCATCACTCATGCAGCACTTCCTGATCGTCCCTGTCGGCCTCCTCATCCGGGCGATCCCCATCTCGCCGGGAGGTATGGGGATCAGTGAACTCGGCTTCGCCGAGTTATACCGACGGTTTGGCTATCCCGGTGCCAATGGAGTTCTTGCAGCCCTGGTTTACCGGGTCGTCCAGTGGCTTCTCGGTCTCATCGGCTACCTTGTCTCTCTGCGCAGGTGGTCGCAGGCCAGGGAAGATCTCACAATCCAAAGCTAGTCAGAACGATACTGATCATGATGCGTCACGAACCGACCTTCCGGCACGGGTCAGGATCACATCGCCACGATGAAGTGTCATGGCCCATCATCCTGATACGCTTCCATCCCCTCCCAACCCAGCGACTCCACTGCTTCTGACCGCAGAGCGTCTCGCTCCTCATCCGTCCACGGCGAGTCGTCGTAGGCAGCGCGTAGACGGTCGTAGGTAGCTGCTGATAGCAAGACATACTCACGCTTCGTCACCGGGTCGGTGAGGCGAATCGGCTCGTCAGGGTGCTCGGCGACCGCTCGGGTCAATTCTTCCGTCAGGTTCATATCGACCTCCATCCGGTATCGTACGCAGGGGCTCGGGTGACCTGCAAGGGACCGGGAGGCTCGCGAACAAACGTGATCATGTCCACCCTCCGCCGCAAATCCCAGCGCGAACCGACCTCCCAGTCGCCATCTCTGTTGGGTAGGCTACTCTTCCCCACCCGGAGGTTGCCATGCCTGAACCCGCTGCCCCGACTGTCATCCACTTTTACTCGACGTCCGGCGAGTACGGCTGCTTCTCGAACTTCTCCCGGCACTCGATCTTCCTGAAGAAGAAGCGGTGGCCGACCAGCGAACATTATTTCCAGGCTCAGAAGTTTGCTGGTGAGCCGGACGAGGAGGAGATTCGCAAGGCGACCAAACCGTCGGAGGCAGCGTCGATGGGTCGGTCCCGGAAGCGTCCGCTGTGGCGGGACTGGGAGAGCGTCAAGGAGCAGGTGATGCTCGATGCGATCCGGGCCAAGTTCACCCAGCACGAGGATCTGAAGGCCATCCTTCTCGGTACGGGCGATGCGACCCTGGTCGAGCACACCGAACGGGATTCCTATTGGGGTGACGGTGGCGACGGGAGCGGGAAGAACCGCCTTGGCCACTTGCTCATGCGCCTGCGCGACGAACTGCGAGCCACAGAACCGAAGTGAGCGGGTGTCCCCGCTGGACGTACTGTGCGGAATCGGGTGGGAAATGTGCCCTCTGGGCGTGGTCAGCGCGGGGTTGTTTGTGGCGGGCGGGTCGCTGTCTCTGTCAGAAATGTGATTAGCTCGCGGATGGGAGGAGCGGATCGTAAGGCTCCGATGTCTTCGTGATCGAGGACATCGAGCAAGGAGCGGAGATCACGAGGACCCGGGGCCTCTCGGGCAAAGAGTTCCGACAGGATCTCTTTCGGGCGATCCCTGGCGAGGAGAAACAACTCCTTGGACAACCCCCCCCCGAAGACCCGCTCGATCACCTGGGGCGCGTGGAAGAACACGGTCTCGATCTCGGGAACACACAGGATGACTTTCACCGGAATCTTGCCAGAAACCGCCTTCAGTAACTCCTCGGTGGTCTGCCGCTGCTCCTGGAGTCGCGTCTCATTCCTGGTGTCGCCGTCCGCGAGAACGACCACCGGCTTGTGCTTCGTCACCAAAAGCGTCCTCGCGATGGAGGTCGAGCTACTCCGCGGACCCGCCGGTACGATCACCAGAGAAGCCAGAACCTCATCTGGGAGCAGCGCCCGGAGGATTGGTTCATCCGTTGGACCCTCGACGACAACGTACGCATTCATGACTTGACCCCCGTAGAAACTGAGAAATCCGGCATCCCAGTGTCGACACAGACTCGGTACTTCATCTCGCAGAACTCGACAAACTTCTTCCTCTGCAATGCATACTCGACCTCGTCACCCGTCCAGAGCAGGATCGCCTGGGGTAGTGTGAAATAGGCGAGTTGGATCGCCGGGTCCGTGAATTTTCGGCTGCTGAAGAGAAAGCCAATCGTCCCGGCAGGCCTCCGGAGGAGTTGGTTGCGGAGCTTTGCGATCGGGGCGATGGCAATGTTCTCGGCCTCGTCCTTGCTCTCTATCAGGGCATAGAGGGAACCAAACCGGATTGAGCCATCGATCTGCTCTACCTCTTCCCCAGAAGCAAGGGTTACAGGGTACGGCCAGCGGATGTCCGCGCCGTCGAGTTCAAACGACCTGAGAATCAGGTACTCGAAGGCCTTCCCAGGTTCCCAGCCCGGCGTGTCCCGGTTCTTGATCGCCTGCCAGAGCTTTTTCAGCTTGGCCCAGGTATACGTTTTGATCTCAGCTTCGTACTCATCCGACGTTGTCATCAGGAACCCCGTGGCCCCGACCGTACGAAGCACACCCTCTGGGCTCGATCTCCAAGGCAGGAGCGCGATCCCAAATTCGGGACACAGATGGCTAATCAAAAACCATTGTACTGCGTGGCGGCGATGATTGAACCGGTTCGCCAGAAGATGAGGTCCAGTGGACTCAAGAGATCCAGCTGGTCGAGGGTGCCCGGCTGGAGGTATTCCCACATGAATGCAGGGGAATCATGCAATCAGGCGAACAGTATCCTGTCCAGAGTGTGGTGAGAGGCGTGCGTCAGAGTGCCCGTCTCCCTCTCCGCTCACCCCAGCTTGTGGATGACGATCCGATTGTGTCCGACGGACGTGATCGTGGTTCCGTCGGTCGAGAGGGCGAAGTCGTGGACGTGCATTGGCAGCTTCTCTTGCCGTAACACTTTCTTGGTTGCCACGTCGTAGAACTGCAAGAACCCTTCACCCGCACCGCCGGCCCCGAGCAGCCAGGAGCCGTCCGGAGCGTAGGCCAGTCGGTTCACCAGACCTGAGAACTTGTCCCCCGGAAACTCCGCCACCTGCTTGCCGGTCCGCCAGTCGAAGACCTCCACCCGCGATTTCCCTTCGAGGTGGTCGATGTTCCCGACCTTCCCCATCCCACCGACCGCGAGTTGCTTTCCGTCTGGCGAGAACGCAACCGACCGCACCCCGCCGATCGAGTGCATCCGTTGAACCGGATCCCAGGTATACATCACCGGCGCCTCGCACGCTGCCAGTTCCTTTCCTGTACCCACCTCCCAGACCACCACATGCCCCACCTTGTCGCCGGTCGCCAGGTACTTGCCGTCGGCCGAAAAGCCGACCGCGTACAGCATTGAAACGAAATTGTTCGGAGTCTTCTCCTTGTGCCCCCGAAGCTCGCGGACCAGTCGGCCAGTTGCTGCGTCCCACAGCTTGCAAACCATGTCGTCGGCAATACTTGCGACCAACTTCCCATCTGGTGACGGGATCACCTTCCGAATCCACTTCGCGTGGGCGTCGACCGTGCGGACAACCGATTCCTCGTCACTGTCCCACCAGACCAACTTGCCGTCGTAACCGCCCGATACGACTCCCGTTTCAATCGCCGCCACGCCAGTGACGTAGCTCGCGTGAGCGTACAACTCTCTGGGCGCGAACTTCGCCGCGGCGAAGTTGGCTTCGTACACCTTGAAATCCTGGCAGCCGAAGTAGGCCCAGCCGGATTTCGGCACCAGGGCGATGGCGAAAACCGCGGCCGGTCGGCTCAAGTCCTTGACCTGCTTGAGCGTGTCAGGGGTCAGGGAATGCATGGTGGCTCCGTGCGTTGTGTTTAAGACGATCGGCAGAACCTAATTCATCCAACCAACTTCCCAAAGTGAAGGGGGAGCTGGAGTTGGAACCTAACCGCCCAACCCCTTCCCTAAAAAGGAAGAGGGAGCCAGAGATCGGTTTTACTGCCCTCTCCGGGGATGGGTCCGTCCGATTCTCCTGATATTGGAACCCACTGAGACTGTCGCCTCTACGGAAGGACGATTAAACTTTAATGGGAGGGCGAGGCTCCTGCCGAGCTTTACCAGCCTCTCGTTCGGCAGGAGCCTCGCCCTCCCGTTAGACCGATGACCCCTCCGGGAATGAGACAGCCTCTGCGGGTTCCTGGATGAGTTACTTGACCAGCGCAGCGATCGGTTCCACACCCGGGTTAACGAGTGGGATCGGACGGCTGCCAACGTAGTAGTTCTTTTGGGGGTTGAGCCCAAGGGCACTGTAGATCGTGGCGAAGAGGCTGCCCGCGTTCACTTCCTCGTTGACCACCGTCTGACCCTTCGGATCTGTCTTTCCATAGACGGCTCCACCCTTCGCCCCGCAACCGGTCATGGTCATGCTCCAGGCGCTGGCGAAGTGGTCCCGACCAAGGCTGGCATTGATATTTGGGGTCCGGCCGAACTCCGCCAGGGTCAGGATCATCACATCGTCGAGCAGACCCCGTTCGCTGAGGTCATCGATCAGCGTGGCCATTACGTGGTCGAGTTCCGGAACCATCTCCTGGTGGGTCTCGAAGTTCTGCCCGTGGCTGTCCCACCACGCCCGGGCGACCCGGACGAACGGCACCCCGGCTTCCACCAGGCGGCGAGCAATCAGACACTGCTGGGCGAACTGGGTGGGGCCGTACCGATCGCGGGTTTTCTGCGACTCCTGGGAAATGTCGAAGAGCTTCTCGCTCGCCATGATCCCCCGAACCCGGCCATAGGCCTCCGCCTGGCTGTTCATGGCATCCGACTGCCGGCCGAGAGCGAAGTCCCGGCCGATCACATCACGGAGTTCGGCTCGCTCCTTGTGGTCCAGGTCGCTGATCGTCTCGAGTCGGCGGATGAACTCCGGGGTGTTATTCGTGGTCAGTTCCATCGGACCAAACCGGGCACCGAGGAACCCGGCATCGCCGGGGGCCATTCCCCGACCCTCAGTTTGGGTGTAGAAGGTGACGTAGTCCGGCACCTTGCTGTCCGCCCGCCCCATCTCACGAGCGACCACAGCCCCCAGGTCCGGATAGCGCAGACCCGCCTCGTCCCGGCGGCCCCGCATCATCAACTTGGCCCCGCTCCCGTGGTCCCCGTTGCGGGTGTTCAGCCCGCGGATGACGCACGTTGTCTTCATGCGCTGCGCCATCTTCGGCATCAACTCCGAGATCACCAGTCCAGGGACATCCGTTTTGATGGCTCGGAACGGTCCACCCGTGATCGCACCCGGCTTTGGATCCCAGGTCTCAAGCTGACTGGCTCCGCCAGCCAGCCAGAGCAGGATGACCCGCTTTTGCCCCTTCTTCATTTCCCCCGCAAGGGCGGGGGTGCCCAGGACGTTCAATCCGGTCATGTCCGCGGCCGTGGCAGCTCCGAGAGCAGTCGCGGCACCCAGGAATCCCCGACGATTCACGACGTGTTCGGAGGAGCCGCAAAAGTGACGATTCATGGCTGTTCGTGTTTAGTGTTTAGTGTTTAGTGTTTAGTGTTTAGTGGGATTCAGGCGTTGCTTTGGGCTGAGGGTTGGTCATCCACCACCACTTGGTTTTCAGCCTGAAAGGCTGAGAGTTCTCAGCCCAGGGCAACGCCCTGGGTTCCGTTCATGCTGAAAACCGATCGATGTCGAGGCCGCGGTCAGACCCTCATCACCCTGAAGGGGTGAGAGTCCTCAGCCCAGGGCAACGCCCTGGGTTCCGTTCAGGCTGAAAACCGATCGATGTCGAGGCCGCGGTCAGACCCTCTTCAC
>PLDW01000397.1 GCA_003136315.1 Gemmataceae bacterium
GGCTTTGTCACAGAATGGGGTTTTGTCATAGAACCGAGCATTTTGTCACAGAATCCCCCCTTGGAGGGTCCAAAACCCAGCCCTTTCCAGCGGTTTGTGCTGAAGTTGTCACAGAATGCCCCAGTCTGTCATAGAATGGGCCGGTTTTTCGGGGTTCTATGACAAAGCCCAAGCGGGGCATCGCAGAAAGTGTAACAGAATAGATTTGGCAGAGTGTCCAAGTGTTGCCGAAGCGGAGCACCTTTGGGCATTTTCCCTGTTCCGGCCGCCCGAATTGACGAACCGACAGAACTCGACCCTCTCTTCCTCGTCCTTCGATCCCCGGCTGGCAGGCAACCCAGTAACCGATGATGCCCTCGCTGATCAAGTCGATGGTCTCTTGGAAGAGGGGTCGACAACCGGGATTGTGCCTGGTGGGGAATCGTGGGCCACAGCTTTCCGAAGGGGCGGACAACCAGAACGATGCATCGTTCTGGCCCCGTCGCTTCCACTTCCGGCTCGTGGGGCAACTCACGTCTGGAGGACGACGGTGTGACGCTTCGCTCCGCCAGGTTTGACCAGGCCTCGGCCTCTCTGGCCTCCCTGGGCGCACGGGCCGCCAGGGAGGCCCCAAAAATCTGAGAGAGCCGCAACTCAGCCAAATGTCCACTCACGGGAGGGGCAGGTGGCGAGCGAGTGCGGGCACCATCAAATGGTCACCGTCGTCCCCCAGCCGGAGTTGACCAACAGTGGCGAGTGACGAGTGCTGAGCCAGAATAATCCTGGCGAGATCCTCGCCACTCGCCCATCGTCCCATAACACTCGAATTTCCTCAGGCAGAATCGTCGAACATCTCATCATCGTTGACGAGGCCGATTGGGGCTTTCGCACGATCCGGTTACTCCGTAAGTTAACTCCGGGAACTCACACTCATACAAAATTGCCTAAATCTGAAAGATAAGGAAATGCGATGTTTAGAATGTCATTTCGTTGTGGGATAGCCTGCGCCATTATATTAATACTGTATTTATCGAAAAACATTCAATCACAGCAAAGCAAGGTGAATCCTCCTGCAAACGAGAACGATGATCGCCTGGGCCTGGGACAATCTCTCAGCTTCACCGAACAGCTCCTGGCTCGCAAGATCGACGAACAGATGCTGTTTCAAACCCTTTCCGAGCTGGCTCAGGTGGACAGGGTTCGCTACACGGGGCCGCCTCCGCGAGTCGTGAAGAACCCGACCGCGCCGGGTGCCAAAAACCCGGTGGTCATCCCGGCCTACACGTTCCTCCCCAAGAAATACCTGGCCGAAAAGAAACTACCGTTGATGGTGTTTGCCCACGGTGGTGTTCATGGGAACGTCGGAACCAACTACATCAACGTCCTTCGCGAACTGCTCCAGCAAGGTTACGCAGTGATTGCACCCGACTATCGGGGGAGCACTGGCTATGGCCGCGAGTTCTGGGAACTGATCGATTACGGCGGGCTGGAGATCGAAGATGTCTTCGCCGGCCGGCAATTCATGTTGGAAAACTATGACAATCTCGATCCCGAGCGAGTAGGCATTATGGGCTGGAGCCACGGCGGCTTGATCACGCTCATGAATCTCTTCGCACATCCCAAAGAGTTCAAGGTTGGTTACGCGGGAGTGCCTGTGTGTGATCTGGTTGCGCGCATGGGTTATCACGACCAGAGCTACCGCGATTTGTTCTCAGCTCCTTATCACATTGGCAAGACGGTCCGCGAAGATGTTGATGAGTACCGCCGCCGGTCGCCAGCCTGGAATGCCGACAAATTGCAGTCCCCACTGCTGATCCACTCAACAACCAACGATGAGGATGTGAACGTACTGGAAATCGAAAACATGATCAAATCGCTCAAGTCATTAGATAAAAAATTTGAGTACAAAATCTACAAAGACGCCCCGGGCGGTCATCAGTTCAATCGACTCGATACCAAATTCGCCAAGGAGTCGAGAGCGGAAGTCTACCGCTTCCTGGCCAAACACCTGAATCCGCCCAATCCGATCAAGTGAATCCGATCCGGACCGACTCGTGTCAATCCGCACGCAACCCACTGGCTGGACTGGATGCGTTATGAACTCCAAAGGCAGTATGGCAGTAGGCGTGACTGATTCGGGAGTCATACTCGAAAAGCCCAGGCCCGCCCGACTCGATTCCATCGATTTTCTTCGCGGTTTGGTCATGATTTTGATGGCACTCGATCACGTTCGCGACTTCTTTTCGGATCGATTGTTTCTGGATGCAACCGATCTGACCACGACAACGCCTGCGAACTTTCTGACCCGGTGGGTTACGCACTTCTGCGCACCGACGTTCATCTTCCTGGCGGGGACGGCGGCATTCCTCTCCAGCACGCGAGGCAAATCCAAGCCAGCGTTGTCCTGGTTCCTGCTCACACGTGGCCTCTGGTTGGCTTTTTTTGAAATTGTCGTGAATCGCATGATGTGGATGTTTAACTATGATTTACACCATCATGGTGCCGGTGTTTTCTGGGCAATCGGCTGGTCAATGGTTGCGCTGTCGTTTCTCGTTTATCTACCGATGCTTGTCGTGACCGTGTTTGGCATTGCGATGATCGTACTGCACAACCTCCTCGATGGCCTGAAGCCCGCCGATGTGCCGCTTCCTGGCTGGCTGTGGACCATTCTTCACAACCCCGGCGATGCCACGGTCGTTCCTGGTTACACATTCGGAACTGGCTATTGTCTGATTCCCTGGGTAGGGGTGATGGCGGCAGGCTACGGTTTCGGCACCCTCATGTTGCTCGACCGTGTGACTCGTCGGCGTTGGTTATTCCAGCTCGGCATGGCTCTCACGCTTGGCTTCATCATCCTGCGTGCCGTGAATGTCTATGGCGATCCCCGGCCCTGGTCAGAGCAGTCGAGTCCACTTTGGACATTGCTGTCGTTCTTAAATTGCACTAAGTATCCAGCATCATTTCTCTATTTGTTGATGACGCTCGGCCCGGCGATATTAACCCTTGCGGTCTTCGACCGGCCGCTCGGCCCACTGGCCGGGCCGATCATTACCTTTGGCCGTGTGCCACTCTTCTATTACCTGATCCATATACCGCTCATCCACGGGGGGGCCGTGCTATTGGACAACATGCGATTTGGCTGGTCGCCTCTGGCCACCTCAGGCCCCTGGGAGGTCAAACCCAGCGAGATCCCAGGCTCGTATGGTGTGAGTTTGCCCACGGTGTATCTCATCTGGATCGGCCTGGTGATATTTCTCTATTTCCCGTGCCACTGGTACGCAGCGGTGAAGCAGCGGCGGCGAGATGTTTGGCTGAGTTACCTGTGACGGCGATTATCACTACGCTGAGGCATCAGCGACGACTTGTTGAGTTCGCCAAAAGGGGCACGATCTTTCCAATGTACCCGAATCGTGCGACAACTCTTGTTAAGCACTCGCCTGGCTGAAGATATTCGCATTAGTGCCGTCGGCGAGGCCGAAGTGCCATCCCTCTTCTGGGGTCGGCATGTACTGACTAAGAGAGGCCTCGATTAACGTTAATTCGCTGGCCAGAGTATTGAACAGATGGCTTGTGTTGGCGAGTTGCTCCCCCTCTCCCGCCTTCTCGAGTAGAACAGCCGTCTCGGTCGCCGTCTTGGCGTCAAAGAACGCCACCATACCCTTGATCGTGTGAGCCGCCTCCTGGACCCCACGGGCATCTCCGGCCTGAATAGCGTTCTTTAATCTCAGCATCAGATTATTGCAGTCCTGATAAAAAATCTTGATCAGCCCCTGAAGGAGTTCCCGGTTCCCACCCACCCGGCCGAACACCACACTCTCGTCAAAAACCGGGGGTGCCGGGCACGTCAGTTGATTTGTGTCTTGTATCGCACAGTTAGACGTATCCTCACCGATTTCAAATCGGGCCGGACATACCCGTTTGATGGCTGCGAGGAGCTCTTCATCGCGGATCGGCTTGGAGACGTAATCGTCCATCCCGGCGGCCAAGGCTCGTTCCCGAACACCTTTCATGGCGTGGGCTGTCATCGCGATGACGGGGAGGCGGCGTTGGCGATCGGGCTGCCCGTTGCGCACTGCTGCTGTTAACTCATACCCGTCCATGTCGGGCATTTGGATATCGGCGAACATGAGATCGAATTCAACCTCGGCGATTGCTGCCAGCGCCTCCCGACCTGTACCCGCCACTCGGACTCGGTGTCCCCAACGTTCGAGCTTCATCACTGCGACTTTCTGGTTGAACGGGTTGTCCTCAACGACAAGAATCGTCAACCTGGAAGCATCAGTAACTGGAGCCACGAGGGGTTCAGGACCGGAGATGATCTTCGAAACGTCCGTCGGGTCGATGACCCTCCTTAACGCCCGGAGTAGATCCGCCCGCTTGACCGGCTTCTGAATGTGTGCAGCGGCCCCTATCTGCCTGCACAAGTCAACGTCCCTGGGCAGATTGGCCGACGGGATCATCAGCAATGCTGCCCCAGCGAGTTGCCGCCGTACGACCGTCTCGACCAGGGAGAAGCCGTCAATTCCTGGGAGGGTGGCATCGGCAAGCAAAAGTGGGTAGGGATTGCCAGTCGCTGCAACACGTTCCAGTTCTTCCATTGCTCGCTCTGAACCATCCACTGCGCTGGGCTTCAGACCCATTTGGTTGAGCATTTCGATCAGGATATGACTGGTAGTGGGGTTATCTTCCACGACGAGCACCGAAAGATTTTGCATGAACGATACGGTCGAAAGCGAGAGGCTCGCATTGGAGTGGGTCGGGATACCGAAACTGGCGGTGAAATGGAAGATGCTACCGCAACCCACCGAGCTCTCGGCCCAAATCTGGCCGCCCATCAACCCGACAAGGTGCGACGATATCGCCAACCCGAGCCCAGTTCCACCAAACTTGCGAGTGGTACTCCCATCCGCCTGGGTGAACGGCTCGAAGATCGCCTGGAGCTTGTCTGTCGGAATCCCGATTCCAGTGTCCACCACGGAGAAATGGAGCCTGGCCAGACCTGCCTCGCTCTGGTTCACCCGGACACGAACGAAGACTTCCCCTGATTCCGTGAACTTGATCGCGTTCCCGACTAGGTTGACGATAATCTGGCGGAGCCGGGTTGGATCTCCGATGAGGATCTCGGGCACCTCCCTGGGCACATCGCATGCAAGTTCGAGCCCCTTTTTGTGAGCCCGCAGGGCAAGTCCCTGGAGGGTATCATCAAGAGTGGTCCTGAGGTCGAAGTCGATCGGGTCGAGGTCGAATTTTCCGGCCTCGATTTTGGAGAGATCAAGGAGGTCGTTGATGACTTCAAGCAAAGACTCAGCCGACTCGCCAACGATCCCAAGGCATTCCCGTTGCTCCGGGGTGAGACGGCCGCCCTCAAGGACCAGTTCGGTCATCCCCATGATCGCATTCATCGGAGTTCGGATCTCATGGCTGACGTTCGCAAGGAACTCGCCCTTGGCCTTATTCGCGGCCTCGGCTGCCTCCTTCGCCTCTTCAATGGGTGTCAGGTCATCGAAAGTCGCGAGTGCCCCACGACAATTCCCGTCGTCTCCGAAAATCGGAGTTGAGTTGACCGACAGCGTTTTCCTGTCCCGTGCTGTGCGCAGTCCGAGTACCTGACCCATCTGCGGGGCCGCGTCCCGCAGAACCCGTACCCAGGGGTGGTTGTCCGCATCCAGCTCAACCGTTCCCGAGGACCAGGGGAGGTCGGACACCTTCTGCCCACGTAGGTGGTCCGAGGCAATCCCAACCGAACGGGAAAAGGAGTCGTTTGCAAGGGCGATGACCCCGTTCTTGTCCAGGATGAGGACACCCTCAGCAAGTGTGTTGAGAGTTGTCCGAACCCGCTCCGGGACCACTTGCGCCTGGGCAAGATCGACCCGTCGGAACACCGCACGGAGGTAACAATTGGTGACAACGAACGAACTGCCCCAGACGAACACGAGCAGCGGAAGCAGAGATCCACCCAGAACCCGCCACCACCCCGAGTACGCAAGCGGGCGAAAACACACTTCAACTTGACCCCATCGCGACCCATTCTCCCGAGAGACTCCGGCATGCATGTGAGTCGGGGTGGATTGATCTGCAGCGTATCCGCCCCAGTGGGTCTCGTGTTGCCCGGTGTCGATTACGAGTTTTCCCTGGGCGTCCCTTACCCCGATAGACAGCAGGTCACGGTTCCTGCGAGCGAGGGTCTGGACAAACTCCGCCGCCACCTTCGGATTCTCATTTCGTTGAGCCGTCAGGGCACACTCAATCACAACTGCCTCACAAGTCGCCTGCCGCCTGGCGATGGAGATTGCGTCGGGATCGGGAAGGAGATCGAGATTCCTTGCTACAAGGAGGACGCTCAGTAGCAGACTGACCAAGCCGAGGCTGACGCGGTACATATTCGGTGACTCGGGGCGGTGTCAGGCGGCTGTTATTCCACAAGTGATTGAAGGGACTCATCGTCCTCGGGAATCGGGGTGCCATTCGCCAAACCCTCGCGATCCCGTTCCCAAGCATAGATCACGTCCAGCGGATCGAATCGCCGCCAGACGGCCGGACGGGCCAGCAAGGCACTGAGGAACCAGTACACAACCCGAGTGTTCAGGACGACGTATCCGGCAGTCGCGACCATCCCAGTCACCACAAGTGTGTCAGTCACAGCCTTGGTGTTGGAACCCTCGTTGATTTCTTCGGAGAGCCGATCGAGTTCCGCGAACACAGGATTTGTGGGCTCGATGCCTGTGGAGATTGGCGGAGCGATCGGTTCCGACAACCTCTCCGACATGACCGGGGGCGGACTGGGTAGGGAGGAAATCGCAACCTTCGCATCTACGGCCGGAGCTACAGAATTCGGTTTTACCTCAGGGGGGGGTACGACGGTCGCCAGGGAGCCGGGATCCTCTCTCGGAGCCTGCCCCACTGAGAAGATGCGCCCGCTGTCGTTCATCGACACTACAGTAATCGGCGCTACTCTCGTGATATCGGGTATCCGTTCGGGAATGGGCTTGATCGATGTCGTGTCGGAAACAACGAGAACGCTCAACTCCGGCTGCGGCCCCCCCAAGTGGGGTGAGTTGGAGACTGTGCGGGTTGAGACAGTGGTGGAATCGATGGGTGTCGAGTCCCTCGTGGTCGGATTCGGGATGGAAACAGTCGGTTGACCCAGGGATGAGGGTCTGCTGCTGACAAAGACGGCAACCGTGGCAACTCGGGAAACCGCTCCTTGCGAGTCACGGGCCTGATAGGTGAAGCTGTCGAGGCCCGCGAAGCTGGTGGTCGGAGTATACGTGAAAGAACCGTCAAGGTTGAGCGTCAGACTGCCGTGGGTAGGCCCACTGATCAGGGCTGCGGTGAGCGGCAGATCCTGCGGGTCGGTGTCGCTGGCCAGGACGCCTTTGGAGGCGACGTTGAGCACCGTGTCGACGCTGGTGCTGTAGCTGTCGTTTGTGGCAACCGGGGGCAACGAGTTGACAGTGAGAGTCACGGTGGCAACGTTGGAACTCGCCAGCCCATCGTTGGCCTGGTAGGTGAAGCTGTCAGTGCCGAAGTAGTTGGCGCTAGGGGTGTAGGTGAACGACCCGTTGGGGTTGAGTGATAGCGATCCGTGGGCGGGTCTGCTGACGATGATAGCAGTCAGCGGGAGAGCTTGCGAGTCAGTATCGTTCGCCAGCACTCCGGAGGCAGCGACGTTGAGTCGAGTATTGACGCTGGTGTTGTAGCTGTCGTTTGTGGCGACCGGAGACAACGAGTTGATCGTCAGGGAGACGGTGGCGATGTTGGAACTCGTTAGCCCATCGTTGGCTCGATAAGTGAAGCTGTCAGTGCCGTAGTAGTTGGGATTCGGCGTGTAAGTGAACGACCCATTGGGGTTGAGTGAGAGCGACCCGTGCGTGGGGCCAGTAACGAGGACAGCAGTTAGCGGTAGTGCCTGCGGATCGGTATCGTTTGCCAGCACTCCGGAGGCTGCGATGTTGAGCGGCGTGCCGACGTTGGTGCTGTAGCTGTCGTCGCTGGCGACCGGGGGCAGTGAATCGACGGTCAGTGAGACGGTGGCAATGTTGGAACTCGCCAGCCCATCGTTGGCCTGGTAGGTGAAGCTGTCAGTGCCGAAGTAATTGGCGTTAGGGGTGTAGGTGAACGACCCGTTGGCGTTGAGCACAAGGGAGCCGTGCATAGGGCCACTGACGAGGATAGCACTCAGCGGCAGGGCCTGCGGATCGGTGTCGTTTCTCAGAACACCGGCAGCTGCGATGTTGAGTCGAGTATTGACCCTACTGGCGTAACGATCATTGGTGGCGACTGGCAGAAGCGAATTGACGGTGAGAGTTACAGTAGCGATGTTGGAACTCGCCTGCCCATCTTTGTCTTTATACGTGAAGCTGTCGATGCCGAAGTAGTTGGCATTCGGCGTGTACGTGAAGGAACCATTGGCATTCAACGTGAGGGAGCCATTGCTGGGGCCGGTGACAACTACGGCAGTCAGCGGCAGAGCCTGTGGATCGGTGTCGTTGGCCAGCACTCCAGCGGCAGCGATGTTGAGTCGAGTATTGACGTTAGTGCTGTAGTTATCGTCGGTGGCGACCGGGGGCAACGAGTTGAGGGTGAGAGTCACGGTGGCAATGTTGGAACTCGCAAGCCCGTCGTTGGCCTGGTAAGTGAAGCTGTCAGATCCGTAGAAGTTGGTGTTAGGGGTGTAGGTGAAGGAGCCATCAACGTTGAGAGTCAGCGAGCCGTGCGTAGGGCCAGCAACAAGGACTGAGGTAAGCGGCAGGGCCTGGGGATCGGTGTCGTTTGCCAGCACTCCGGAGGCTGCGATGTTGAGCGGCGTGTTGACGTTGGTGCTGAAGCTGTCGTCGCTGGCGATCGGAGCCAGCGAGTCGACAGTGAGAGTTACAGTGGCGACGTTGGAACTCGCAATCCCGTCGTTGGCTTGGTAGGTGAAGCTGTCAGTGCCGTAGAAGTTGATGTTAGGGGTGTAGGTGAAGGAGCCATCAACGTTGAGAGTCAGCGAACCGTGCGTAGGGCCAGCAACAAGGACTGCGGTGAGCGGCAGGGCTTGCGGATCGGTGTCGTTCGCCAGTTCTCCGGAGGCAGCGACGTTCAGCGGCGTATTGACGCTGGTGCTGTAACTGTCGTCAGTGGCGACTGGAGGCAACGAGTTGATGGTGAGAGTCACGGTGGCGATGTTGGAACTCGCCAGCCCATCGTTGGCCCGGTAAGTGAAGCTGTCGGTGCCGTAGAAGTTGGTGGTCGGGGTGTAGGTGAATGACCCGTTGGGGTTGAATGATAACGACCCGTGCGTGGGTTCGCTGACGAGGACAGCAGTCAGCGGCAGGGCCTGCGGATCGGTGTCGTTCGCCAGCACTCCGGAGGCAGCGACGTTCAGCGGCGTGTTCACGCTGGTGCTGAAGCTGTCGTCTGCGGCAACCGGGGCCAGCGAATCGACGGTCAGGCCGACGGTGGCATTGTTCGAGACGAACAGCCCATCAGTCGCCTTGTAGCTGAAGGCGTCGGCGCCGACGTAATTGGCGTTCGGCGTGTAGGTGAAAGAACCATCGGCATTGAGGGTCAGCGAACCGTGGCTAGGGCCGCTGACAAGGATCGCTGAAAGAGGCAAGGCGGGCGGATGAGTGTCGTTGGACAGCACGCCAGGTGCCAACACGTTGAGTGGCGTGTTGACGTTGGTGCTGTAGCTATCGTAGTAGGCCACAGGTGGAATCGAATCCACCCCCAGATTCAACACCGGCACAAATGGCATGATCAGTCCATTGTAATTTGGGTCGGTACTAGTTGCCGTCCCAGTAATCTGATAAGTCTGATCGCCATCGTTAAGGCCATCGTCGAGCCCTGTAACGGTGACCGTTTGCGGAATGTTCCAGTCGCTGGGGTCGAACGTCAGTGTTAATGAAGAAAGCGAACCCTGATCGGTCTTGGAGGGTGCCAGGGTGATGGTCACAGTCCCTGTCGGCTGGCTCGTCAAGTCGACCGTGAAGGTCGCCGTGGTTCCCGATCCGGAAGTGATCAGAGACGTTGTGGTTGTCAAAAACGAGGGGTTGATCAGGCCAGTTGTCAGAGTCGAGAGGAAAGCCCCGGTAGTGCCGTCGAAGCTTTCAACGGAGCCGGAATCGCGATCGACAACATCCAGGTTTCCCTCGGAGTCGAAGCCGAGACCGTAGGGTGTAGTCAGTTCAGGCCCGGACGCGAAGGCTCCAAGAGAGGCGCCGTTCACGCCACTGTAACGGTAAACCGTGTTGTCGCCATAACTCGCCACGTACAAATTGTTATCCGGCCCAAACGTGAGACCCTCGAAGCCGCCGCTGCCCGTAGCGAAAACACTCATGAACGCGCCGGTCGTACCGTTGTAGCAAATGACCTCGCTATTATAAAAGCTGGAGACATAGGCAACGCCGTTGGACCCCCAGACGATGGCCTTGGCGTTGTCCAGGCCGCCACTTCCAGCGCTAATGAAGACACCCAGGAAGGTTCCTGTCGGGCTGAATTGATCAACGGTACTGTTGACATTCGTGACGTAAAGATTGCCATCCGGCCCAAAAGCCAGTCCCTGAGGATTGCTCAACTCAGCGGACCCAAAACTCGACAGGAAGTTCCCCGCGGCATCATAATGGAGGATTTGGTTGTTAACGTAGTCTGCCACATACAGGCTGCCGTCAGGTCCAAAAATCGCGCCATCATTCTCGACACCAGTCGGGTAGGTGGCGACCACCGCACCGGTGGAGGCGTTAATGCGAACGGCATTGTTGTCCTGGGACACGAGAAATGTGCTACCGGTGACGTTGATGCTGGCAACATTGGCCTCGGTGTTTATGACGGTGAGCGGAGGATCAATAATCACTCCATTGAAGGCCGTATCGAGACTGGAGAGGACACCGGTAATCACATAGGTTTGATTCCCGTGGACGCTGGGATCGTCGAGCCCGGTGACCGTCACGGTTTGGTCGATGTTCCAGTTCGTGGGGGTAAAAGTGTAAGTCGATTGGGATAGGGCGCCCTCATTGGGAAGGCCGACAATCAAATCCACCGTCACGGGAGAAGTCGGTTGGACGGGCAAGTCGAAGGGATAGGATGCGGATGTTCCGGTATCCGAGGTCGTCAAGATTGCCTGGCTGCTGCCGAAGTTTGAGACCGCGATGGCTGTCAATGCCAGACCGTTATAGTTGCCATCGGCGCTGGAAGCGATGCCATTGATGTGGTAAACCGGACTGCCGTTGCTCAGACCGTCATTCAGACCGGTCACTGTCACAGTCTGAGCGATGTTCCAGTTGCTCGAATCGAAACTCAATGACGATGCCGATAGCGATCCCTCGACTGGGTTCGTACTGCTCAACTGGATCGTGACCGGACTCGTGGGTTGGCTGGTCAAGGCAACGTGAAAGGCTCCCGATGCACCTGCCTTGGAGGTTTGCACCCACGGGCCGGTCACGGCAGCCGTCTGAAACGTTGGAGTGACAGTGAAGCCTACCCCGAGTAGATGTTGCCAGGCCTGCTGACCGGCGGAGCTGATCACGCCCGGCGTATCGATGGGTCCGGTAGAGTACTCCAGAGACCAGTTCCCTCCCAGTGCCGCAGACCCAGTGGGGTCCGTGCTGGCGGCCACCTCGGCCCCGGTCAGTGAGTGGATTTGGTTCACAAGACTTTGACCGATCGCATCACCGGCGAAACTGCACCCGTAGAGGAGGATGTCAGCGCCTGGATTGAGGGACGATTCCCACGAACTGATCTCAAGTTCGTCTGAGTGAATCGTTCTGGAATCGAGTTGATCAGTCCCGAGGTCGAGCGAACCCGGCGAGCTGTGTGAGATCAATTGGATGGCGTCGAGCCCAGGATGCGCGAGAATGGCTTGCGTCACTTCCTGGATGCCCCCACCCTGGAGTTCGACCACCTCAAGCTGGGTGCCCCCACCGGGCGTTGCCAGTAAATTTCTGAGGAGCGTCTCTTTGTCCGGAACGTCAAACTCGATGAGCACCAACTCACGGCGTACACTTGCGATTGGGGATTGTATAACGGGCTGAGTTGTCTTGGTGCCTGCACCAATAATCTGGTCCCCTTGTCCGTCGGTTGACCCCGAATCGAGGGACGTGAGACCGGCTGTCAAAACTGGGAGATCCGTTCCGGAAACCGTGAGTGTTGAACTTGAACTGCTCGTCGGGAGGGTAGCACGACTGACAATCGACGCCACGTTTCCGAGGGAAGAAATGTCCGCGTAGGGGAGTACCGACTCGATGCTGGCGGCACTGGGCTGTACCCGATTCTCAAGTTGCTCGACTCTGAGCAGCACGCGCTCACTCAATGGCCCACGTTTGCGGCGGCGCGGTTGACCACCAGCCGGTGGGCGGCAAGAGTGAGGGCGATGAGTAATCATAATGGGGGGTCGTCCGAGCCTCATCGCCTGCAATTCTTCGCCAGAGAAGATCCTGCGGAGGGGCTATTTGGGACGCCATTACAACAACTAGCACACCCCGAATCGGATGGTGATCAATTGCGGATTTTCTTGTGCAATAGACCAGTTTTCGCGCCGGGCATAATCTGGACTCGATCCCAGTTTAGGCGCTCGTACCAAGTTGCTTTCTGGCAGTCCTGAAGTACGTTTGGTGGAGACCGGCCTCGCGGGCATGACTGAGCAACGAGGCTCAGATCCTATGAAAATTCTCATCGCAGACGACAACCACTTTTACCGCTGTGCCCTCCAGGCGATGTTGTCCGAATGGGGGTACGAGGTGGTCGCCGTCGCTGACGGCCAGGCTGCCTGGGACATTCTCCAGAGCGAACAGTCTCCGAAGATCGCGATCCTCGACTGGATGATGCCGAAAATCGACGGCCTTGATGTCTGCCGGCGACTCCGGGCGAACCCCAGCCATGAGCCGACCTATGTCATCATTCTAACATCGCGTGAGGGGAAATCGAACGCCGTGACCGCCCTGGATAGCGGGGCGGATGATTATGTCACCAAACCATTCGACCGGGGCGAGCTCTCGGCCCGTCTCCGCGTCGGGCGGCGGATTGTCAGCCTTCAGACAAGCGAAATCGTGGTCTATTCCTTTGCTCAGGCTGTGGACGGCAAGAGTCCGTACACGAAAGGGCATTCGGATCGGGTCAAACGATACGCCCTGGCCCTGGCCACTCGGCTTGGACTCTCGCAGATCCAGATCGATCTCCTCCGTCGCGGGGCTGTCCTCCACGACATCGGCAAGATCGCTGTCCCCGATGCAATCCTGAACAAGCCAGGCCCCTTGACTCCCGAGGAATTCCAGATCATTCAGAGTCATCCCCTTCAGGGTGTGCGGATGATCGAACCTTTGGAATCCGTCCGAGACACCATCCCACTCATCCGCTGGCATCACGAGCGTCTGGACGGCAAGGGCTACCCGGACGGGCTCTCCGGCGACCAAATCCCGCTCCTCGTCCGGGTGTTATCCATCGCCGACATCTACGATGCGCTCAACAGCGACCGACCTTACCGAGCGGGTCTCTCTTTAGAGGCGTCACTTGCCGTACTCCGCAAGGAAGCTGCTGGTGGCGGAATTGACCCCGACCTCGTGACCGCCTTCTGCTCAATTCCCCCGGAGCAACTCGTCCGGCTCGGCTCCGGGGTCGTCGCGAATCGATCTGCACGAACCGCGTTGCCGGACTCTTCATCGCCTCCCAGTCCCGAAGCCCTTTGCCTCGTGTAATCTCCATCCGTCGGCAAGATGTGCAACGCTTTCGTTTGGTAATACTACTTCTTCAGAAGCCTCAGATCAGCAACCTGGCGGCAGGCCAACAGGTCGGTCTTTCCGAATGGCAATCTCGCCGCGATGAGCCTCCCGTCTTGTCGAACCGCTTCGCGGTAAAAAAGCTGCGGCAGCAACCGTACACCCAGGGTGCGCGAAACGCGACCCTGGGCTTTGTTGTTTAACCTCTTTAAGGTAAAGACAATCCGACTGATTCACATTCACCCGGGTATCACACGCTTTATTTCTCGATTTGGGGACACTGGGGAGATCACACCCCTGAGGAGGAGCATCGAGAGGCGTTTCATGGGCCTGCTCCGGCATGAGTAGCGATCCAGGCGTGGTGATGCCAAGCGAAACCGTATCGTTCACCCTGGATCGCGGTCAATCACTTTCCCCCGTGTTTTGACCATGCGCCCACGCCTGAAAGCGTTCGCGAAGAACGTCGCCGCACCGAGTTCTCACACGGAACCCAATCGCCTCGTGTCGGCAATTGGCGAATCCGATGCAAAGCGAACCCCCAGCTTCCTTGACACGTCTGGAACCGGGGCGTAATCATGACAATTCTGAAACCACCCCGTCAGGCCCCGTGTGCGGAGCGTTTTCGCCACCTGGTGGTCGGGGTTTTGTCCCGGACCTGAAGGCCCGCCCGTTTTCCTCGACTCCGGCCGACTCCGGAGCCGGCCCTCGTAGTCACTCCCTGGGACGTTCGCAATGAACCCGTCCGACCCGACACACGATCCGACCTCTCCCGCCCCCGTCTCCACCGAGCCGGCCCCGGGTTCGACGGCGGATCTGATCCCTCCCACCCAGGATTCCCTCGCGGCCGCCCTGCCCGCCGACACCCCGCCCGTGACGGACCCGGCTACCGTTGCGCCCGAGGCTCAGTCGCTCGCAGACTCGCACCCCGCGACCGTAACTGCTGAAGCCCCACCTGCTTCCGCGGACCCCCACCCGGTTGTGATGGCACCGGCCCAACCCGTCCCGGTCGTCCCGCCGGCCCCGCAACCGCACGATTTGTCCCGAATCGCACAGGATCTCCAGATTCGCAAGAATCAGGTCGAAGCAGTGGTGCAACTGCTCGACGAGGAGAACACGGTCCCGTTCATCACCCGCTACCGGAAAGAGCGGACCGGCGGACTGAACGAGGAGGTCATCCGACGCATCCAGGAGCGAGTGGGAGCCCTTCGTGCCCTCACGGACCGGAAGCAGACGATCCTCAAGAGCATTGCGTACCAGGGCCGGCTGCACGATGATCTGGTGCAGGCCATTCTCGCGGCCGAGTCCCCAAAACGGCTCGAAGACCTCTATCTCCCCTTCAAGCCCAAGAAGAAATCGAAGGCAACCGAGGCCCGCGAGAAGGGGCTCGGGCCGCTCGCGGAAGCGATCTGGGTCGGTGACCCCGCGGTGGCGAATCTGGACGAGGTTCTCCCTGGGTTGGTCGATCCGGACAAGTGGCTGCTGAATACCGACGAGGTACTCGCCGGGGTCAAGGACATCCTCGCCGACATGATCGCCGATACGGCCGATGTCCGGGGTCCGCTGCGGAACTTCATCTGGGATGTCGGGCTGATCGCTGCGACACGGGTCGAAGGGCTGCCGGAGGGAAAGGGGAAGGAATACGACCCCTACGCGAGTTTCAAGGAGTCTGTCCGCGACATCCCACCCCATCGGGTTCTGGCGATCAACCGCGGGGAGAAAGCGAATGTCCTGCGGGTTCGGCTGGAAATCGATCGGGACAAGGCGAACGAGATCGCAGCCTACCACCTGAACCTTGCGGAGCACCCGCACCGAAATCTTCTTGGCCCGGTGCTCGCCGATGCCCTCGACCGGTTGGTGCTCCCCAGCCTTGAACGGGAAGTTCGCCGGGAGTTGACCGAACGGGCCCAGGATCACGCAGTCTTGGTATTCGCCAAAAACCTCCGCAGCCTGCTCTTGCAGCCGCCGCTGCGGGGCCGAAAAGTCCTGGCTGTCGACCCGGGCATCCGTACGGGCTGCAAGCTGGCAGTTCTGGATGAGACCGGGAAACTGCTCGAAGACGCAGTCGTCTACCCGCACGGGCAGAAAAAGAACGCAATCGACTCGCGACGGAAACTTGAGCAGTTGGTCCGGAAGTACCAGATCGCGGTCATCGCGATCGGCAACGGGACAGGTTGCCGGGAGACGGAACAGCTCGTCGCCGATCTGATCGCGGACCTCGAACAGCGGCGACTGAACCCGACTCCGGTCATCAGCGGCGATGCGGTTCCGGCCGCCACGGAGCTTCCCGCCGCCCCCACCACTTCGGTTGGGACGCCGGTCGTCTCCGAGCCCCTTCGACCGATCACAGAAATCACTCCGGTCGTGTCCGAAACCCCTGCGGTTCAACCCAATGGGCATGTGCCTTCCGGGACGTTCGTGTCCGAGACGATCACGGCCCTGTCCGGGATGACTGTGACGTCCGAGGTCGTGGCCGCGACGGCGACAGTCGAAACCACGGGAACTCCGGCTCCGATCGGCCAGACGGTGACGACCGATGCTCACCATGTGGTCCCGGCTGTTCCTGTGCCGGGCCGCGGGCATAGCGCACCCAAAACCCCCGAGGTCAGCCTGGAGGGGCTTCCCGAAGCACCGCCCGAACTGGCTTACGTGATCGTGATCGAGGCCGGAGCGAGCGATTACTCGGCCAGCCCGGTCGCCCGGGAGGAGTTCCCGTCCCTTGATGCGACCACGCGAGGGACGATCAGCATCGGCCGCCGGCTCCAGGATCCGCTCGCTGAACTGGTCAAGATTGATCCCCAGCACATCGGGGTTGGGCTGTACCAGCACGATGTGAAGCCGAAACACCTCAAGGACTCTCTTGAGGCGGTCATCCAGTCCTGCGTGAATCAGGTCGGAGTCGACCTGAACACGGCCAGCGTTCCGCTGCTGCGTCACGTGTCCGGGCTGAACCAACTCGTTGCTCGATCCGTGGTTGAATTCCGCGAGCGAAATGGCGCATTCGTTTCCCGTGAGCAGCTACTCCAGATTCCTGGGCTCGGGGACAAGCGGTTCACCCAGGCCGCCGGGTTCCTGAAACTCCCGGCGGCTGGCGACCCGCTCGACACGACCTGGATTCACCCGGAGAGCTATCCAATCGCCCGCCAGATACTGTCTGACCTCGGGTTTGCCCCGTCAGACCTCCGCGACAAGGCACGACTGGAAGAACTACGGGGGAAACTGGCGGCCGTCCCGGTCGCAGACGCGGCAGCCAAACTGAAGGTCGGGGAACCGACCATCCGGGACATTCTGGATGCCCTCGCCAAGCCTGGGCGTGACCCACGAGAGGACGTGCCTCCGCCGATCTTCAAGACGGGCGTGCTGAAGCTGGAGGACATCACCCCGGGGATGGAACTCAAGGGAACGGTTCTCAACGTCGTCCCGTTCGGGGCGTTCGTCGACATCGGACTGAAGGAGAGTGGTCTGGTCCACATCAGCCAGATGGCCAACCGGTACATCAAGAGCCCGTATGATGTGGTTGCAGTGGGGGACGTCGTCACCGTCTGGGTGATCGAGGTCAAACCTGGGGAAAAGAAGATCTCCCTGTCAATGATTACCCCGGGACAGGAACGTCGACCACCGGAACGCGGCCGACCGGTCGGTGGCCCCCCGCCACGGGGAGACCGTGGCCAGGGTCCAGGCGGCCTTCCTCCACAACCACAGCATCAGCAACATCAATCGCATCAACAGCACCAACCGCATCAGAGTGGTGATCGGGAGGAACGCCCGGGGTTTGCAGGTCGCGGGGAGCGGCCACCGCTCCCTCCGCGAGGCGATCGGCCGGGGGTCGGGCCGCGGGGCGGAGGCGGTCCCGGCGGACAACGGTCGTTCAACCGCGGTTCCGGCCCGGGTGGTCGGGGACCGGATGGCCCACCGCCGCGGCAGGGCGTGAACCTGCCCCCCGGAGGGTCGAATCCGCCAGCACCGGTCGCGCCGGGTGGGAACACGAGCAGCCCCCCGGCCGCCCAGCCGCCGGCCGCGAACGTCCCCCCCCCGCGGAAGCCGAAGCCGCCAAAAGCCCTCCCCAACCTGACGGCGGAGAAAAAAGCCGGGAAGGTGCCGCTGAACACGTTCGGCGAGTTGCTCGCGTTCTTCAAGCCGAAGGATGAGCCGGAAAAGCCTGCCGGTGGTCCGAAGCCCGAGACTCCACCGGCGACTGCCGAGCCCCCAAAACCGGACACCCCACCCCCGGACTGACCCCGTGTGCGGGGCTATTGGCGTTTCGTTTCGGTGGTGTTTGTGTCTTGATGGTTCGATCAATTTGTGGTCACCGCGCTGCCGATTGCCACCCGGCGGCACCGTTAGTGCACTTGGTGCCCCTATAATGAACCGATTGCCCGGGCCTCCACTCGACCGCCGGGTTGGTTCGTGGTATCGCGGGTCGCAACATGCGGCTCGACCAGGAGGGGGTTGGTCCACCCGTGACCGGGTGACGGTCGAGCCCGCACCGGGTTCCCGCACCCCCACCCGGGTGCCTCCCCCACTCATTGAGGGATCGGTATGGCTCCGAACGAACGCCCGCCCCAGATACCCCCGCGGCGGGCCAACCCCCTCGTCCCTGGTGTGTGGATCGTCATCGCCGTCTGCGCAGTCGGCGCAATCGCGATCTATCTCTTCCAAAATGCTTCCACGGAGATCAAATACTCCCAGTACAAGGAGTTGGTTGACGCCGGACAGATCAAAACCCTTACCCTGCTCGGGAACGATCGGGCGGAGGGCGAGGTTCGCGATCCTGCTGGCGACCTTGCCCGGGGGATGAACCTGAAAACGGGGAAATTCTCCGTCCAACTCCCTCATACCGATGATCAGCGAAGTATCACCAATGATATTGAGGTTAAGGATCGGGAGTATCGAGCGAAGAACCCGGATGCGGAGAGAGCGAGCATCAGCAAGAAAGACGAGCCAGCGTGGATTGCCCCGTTTCTGCTGAATGTCCTGCTGATCGGGTTTCTGATCGCGGTGTTTGTGTTCGTCCTGCTCCCCCGGTTCCGGGATCCGGTCGGTGGCGGCTTCCTGAATAACTACATTCGCAGTCCGGCCAAGAGATACGAACGGGGAAAGGGCCGGATCACATTCGACGATGTTGCCGGCATGGAAGCGGCCAAACGAGAACTCCAGGAGATTGTCGACTACCTGAAGGAACCTGCAAAGTTTACCCGCCTTGGGGCCCAGGTGCCCAAGGGGGTACTCCTCGTTGGCCCGCCGGGGACCGGGAAGACCCTCATGGCCAAGGCGGTGGCCGGGGAGGCAAACGTCCCGTTTTTTGCGATCAACGGGAGCGAGTTCATTCAGATGTTTGTTGGGGTCGGGGCGAGTCGGGTGCGCGACATGTTCAAGACCGCCAAGGACAACGCCCCGTGTGTGATCTTCATCGACGAGATCGATGCGGTCGGGCGGATGCGCGGGGCTGGCCTCGGTGGTGGTTCCGACGAGCGCGAGCAGACACTCAATCAGATCCTCAGCGAGATGGATGGGTTTCAGCCGACCGAGACCGTGATCGTGATGGCTGCCACCAACCGCCCGGATGTCCTCGACTCCGCACTCCTGCGACCAGGCCGGTTCGACCGGCACATCACCATCGACAAACCGACCTGGCGGGGCCGGCTGGAGATTCTCAAAGTTCACACCCGGAATAAGCCGCTGGCCGACGACGTCGATCTGGAGCGGATTGCCCGAAACATGGTCGGGATGAGCGGAGCAGAACTTCGCAACCTGTGTAATGAGGCTGCCCTGTTCGCCACCCGGGCAGAGAAGAGCCGGATCGAACAGGTCGATTTTGACAAGGCGGCCGATCGGGTCCGGCTCGGGCTCACCCGAGAGGATGTGCCGAGCGACCAGGAGAAGCGGCGGACAGCGGTCCACGAGGCTGGCCACGCTCTCTGCTCGTGGTTAGAGCCGAAAGCGGACAAGATCGACCGGGTGTCGATCATTCCTCGCGGGCAGGCCGGGGGGGTGACGATGTACCAGCCGAACGAGGACCGAGTCGACTACTCGCTGAGCGAACTGAACGCCCGGCTCGTCTCGCTCATGGGTGGGCGAGCAGCCGACAAGATGGTGTTCGGGGAGCCGATGAGCGGGGCAATCCAGGATCTGAAACAGGCCACCCGGATCGCCCGGTTGATGGTCACTCAGTTCGGGATGAGCGAGCGGCTCGGACCCATGTCATTCCGGATCGGGGAAGAGCACGTGTTCCTCGGCAAGGAAATCCACGAACAACGCGACTTCAGCGAAGGGACAGCGAAAATCATTGATGAGGAGGTCCAGCGGATTCTCTCCGAGGCCGAAGGCCGTGCGGGGGAACTGCTCAAGGCCAACCGGGACAAGCTCGATCGATTGACCGAGGCTCTGCTCGTCCACGAGGAACTCGACACGGTCGAGGTGGACAAGGTGTTCAACGGGGTGCCTCTGGGCGAGGTGAAGAAGGAGCCTCAACGACCGGACCCGGTCAGGGTGGCTCCGCCTGTTTCGGAACCTATTGCCCCCCCGGATACCCCCCCCAAACCCGGCCTCGCGTTTGGGTGAGATCGCTTCGGAATGGCCCGCAGAGGATACAGTGGCAGAGCCTCGACGGGATAGGTAACGGGGTGTGGCCACAAGCCTGAAGCGCCAGCGAATGACAGCTTTCTGGACACAAGCCTGAAGCGCCAGCGAAGGAACCGCTTTCCCTTCGCTGGCGCTTCAGGCTTGTGCAAAAATGGCAACCTCGGTTCGTTGCAGGAGAACTGTGTGCTCCCGTTCGCCATTTACCACGAGCACCCCGACTGGTTCCGACCACTGTTCATGGAACTCGACCGCCGGGGTCTGCCGGTTGTCCGGCTTGACCCTCGTGCCCACCTCTACGACCCATCTGACAGCCGCCCTCCCTACTCGCTGTTGTTCAACCGGATGAGTCCCTCGGCGTACCTTCGTGGCGGGATTCAGGGGATGTTCTTCACTTTGAGCTACCTCACTCACCTGGAGCGCGTCGGGTTGCCGGTGGTGAACGGCCTGGCCGCGTTTACAACTGAGACCTCGAAAGCCCGGCAACTGACACTGCTCGAATCGCTTGGGTTGCCCTATCCGAAAGCTCGTGTCATCAATCATCCGAGCCGGGCGGTGGAGGCGGCTGACGGACTGCGATTCCCCGTCGTCGTGAAAGCAAATGTCGGTGGGAGTGGAGCGGGAATCGTCCGATACGATACACTGGCTGCCCTGACCACAGCCGCAAACGCGGATCAGTTGGATTTCGGTGTGGATCACACCGCCCTGGTGCAGGAATTCGTCCCGGCTCGGGGCGGGCACATCACACGGGTGGAGACGCTCGGCGGGAAGTATCTGTACGCGATCAAGGTGTTTACCTCCGGGGAATCGTTTAACCTCTGCCCGGCGGACATCTGCCAGCGGGCCGACGGTGTCGAACTGGTCCGGGCAGCCTGCCCTGTCGATGCGCCCAAGACAGGGCTGAAGGTCGAGGGGTATACCCCCCCTGCGGACGTGATCTCGGCGTGTGAGCGGATCATGCAGGCTGCGGGTATTGATGTGGGTGGGATTGAGTATATGGTCGACGATCGAGACGGCCGGGTCGTCTACTACGACGTGAATGCCTTGTCGAACTTTGTGGCCGACGCCCCCAACGTGGTCGGTTTCGACCCATTCCGCAGGTTGGTGGATTACCTGGAGACTCGGGCTCACAAGCCGGAGCTTGGAGCTTGGAGCTTGGAGCCAGATAATTCAGTCAGGCGAACCAAGTCGAAAATATTCAATCGATTTACAAGCTACAAGCTACAAGCTACAAGCAACAAGCTACAAGCTCTTAGTTGGAGAACCCATGCGTTACGGCTACTGGCTACCTGTCTTCGGAGGATGGCTTCGGAATGTAGACGACGAGGGGATGTCGATCTCCTGGGAGTACGTCAAGCGTCTGGCGCAGCGGAGCGAACAGATCGGTTTTGACCTCACGCTCGTCGCCGAGTTGAACCTGAACGATATCAAGGGCGAGGAGGCCCCGTCACTGGATGCGTGGAGTACCGCAGCAGCGCTGACTGCGGTGACCGACAGGCTTGAGTACATGGTGGCCGTCCGGCCGACGTTTCACAACCCGACCCTGCTCGCGAAGACCGCTGCGAACATCGACCACATCGGCGGTGGTGGGCGGCTGTCGCTGAATGTTGTGTCGAGTTGGTGGAGGGACGAGGCAACAAAATACGGTGTGCAGTACGAGCAACACGACGACCGGTATGCCCGGACTACTGAGTGGCTCGAAGTGGTCGACAATGTCTGGAAGCAGGACCACTACACCTTTGAGGGGACGTATTACCGTGTGCGCGACACGGTGCTCCAGCCGAAACCGTTGACCCGTCCCCGGCCGACGGTCTACGCAGGCGGCGAGTCCGAGGCAGCGAAGAACCTGATCGCCCGGACCTGTGACGCCTACGTGATGCACGGCGATCCACCGGAGCGGATTCGGGAGAAGATTGCGGACATGACTGCCCGGCGGGAGCGTCTCGGTCTTGGGCCGATGATCTACGGGGTGGCGGGCTACTCGATTGTGCGGAACACGGAGGCCGAAGCCCGTGCGGAACTGGCCCGAATCACGGATGTGAAGCAGTCGGCTGCGGGGTATCACAACTACCAGCAGTGGCTAGCGGGGACACAGCTTGAGCAAAGGGTGTCGCTGGAGGATTACTCGGTCTCGAACCGGGGCTTGAGGTCGGGGCTGGTCGGAACGCCTCAGCAGGTGGTTGACAGAGTGGCCGCGTTCGAGGCGGCTGGGGTGAATTTGCTGTTGCTCCAGTGCAGTCCGCAGTTGGAGGAAATGGAGCGGTTTGCCCAGAGCGTAATCCCTTGCCACAACTGAGCAGTGAGTTGCAACAGGCCAGGTAGCGCGAACCGGGTCGTGCGGGAGAGTGTCCGAAGGGTGAAGATTTTGGGGCGAACCCCTTGCGGATTTGCTGAGAACCTCGCACAATATCAACCTTTCACCACTGCCCCGTTAGCTCAATTGGCAGAGCAGCTGACTCTTAATCAGCGGGTTTTAGGTTCGAGTCCTAAACGGGGCACTGAAAAATAAGGGATTTTTGAAGCGGCGAGATCTCCGCACCCCACAATTCACACTAATTCTGGGGCGTTCACCCCACAAAACACACCCGCCCCAGGATCGATCACTCGGTTCTGGGGCAGTTTGCTTCCCATCCGGGAGAGTACCAGCCTTCCGAATTGTGGGGCGGATTGTGCGGCGGGAGAAGAACCGCCCCCAGCTTCTTCATAATCTCGGACCCGTGAAACGCCTTCGCCGCATCGAGGTGATGGCGGGCGGTCTGAGGATCGACCCCCAAAGCCTCGGCGGTGGCGTCCACGCTGCCAGTCGCCGCCGCGACCATCGTAATTGCCCTGGCCCGGAGGTCATGTGGGCGCACCCGATCTTTCTTCGCCCTACCCTCGTTGAACTCTTTGAACAAGTTTTGGATTGTGTTCCGCCACGTCTCGGGCCGGTAGTCGACCTGCCCGTGCGTGCGAACGGAATGGTGGTGAATCTTGCTCTCAGCCACCGACCGTTCCCAGAGGTAGACCGAAGCTTTGATTTGGTGCAATCGTGCGGCCAGTTCGAGTGGCAGGGGGATGGTACGGGGCGTGCGGGTCTTGGTCACTTCTGCAGTGTGGAAGAGTTCGTTCCCGACGAGAGCATCGCTTCGGGTCTTGCAGAGATCAAGGGTGCGGCACCCCGCGACCAGTTTGGTTTGCACGAACAGGGCAGGCAACTCCCACTCAGGAAACCTCTCGGCCAACCAGGCGAGCAGATCTGTGACGGAGGTTTCCTCCGGAAGCCTGACCCGCTTCCCCTTGGGGACGTTTGGGTAGGGGACTTCCAGCCACGGATTCGACCGGACGAAGCCAGCCGGTTTCCAGTGGCGCTGCCAGAGAGATCGGAGCGAGCGAAGATAGGTGGTACAGCTGGTAGGGGACCGTTTGTACTGGGCCGCGTCGGGCTCGCCCCCGCGGGCGTATGTACCGGTCAGGAACTCACGTTTGAACTTGTGGGCTAGCTCTACTGTGATGTCGTTCGGCCCTTTCGTGTCGATGATAGCTCGGATCGCTTTAACGGCTGTCAAGTATCCTCGGATGCTGTCGGGGCGTAGATCAGGAGTATTGTTTAGATGGTCGATTGCCTTTTCCCACGTTGCCTTGATCGGGTGATCTTTCTCCCGTGGTAGGTAGGTTCGGACAATGAGTTTAGCGGCTTCGATATAGAAATGTAAGCGCCCCGCGGATCACGG
>PLDW01000453.1 GCA_003136315.1 Gemmataceae bacterium
CGCCCTCCCATACATACGTCTAACTCGTCTTTCCATAGCTGCGATAGCCTCAGCGGCATCGGTCTAACGGGAGTACGAGGCTCCTGCCGAGCTTCACCTCACACGCTCGGCAGGAGCCTCGCACTCCCATGTCTACGTCCAATCGTCTTTCCGTAGATGCGATAGCCTCAGCGGGTTCCTGGATCAGGGGGTAGACGAGAGCCCACTCGTCCTGCACAACGACTCGATCCCGTCTGACCGGCCGGGTGGTTCCGTCGCCGGCATGGCGGCGTCACCGGGGCCGGGCGTGGCAAATTTCTCCAAATCGACCGGTCGTCCAGAACCCGACCCCCGTCGCTTCGGTTACTGGGCCGGACATCTCGTGGTGGTCGGGAGTATGATCGGGGTGGGCATCCTGACCACCTCCGGATACACGCTTCAGGCAACCGGGAATCCGATAGCACTGCTGGGTCTGTGGGCAGTCGGGGGAGTGCTTGCGTTGTGTGGGGCGGTGACGGTCGCCGAACTGGCAACCACCGTTCCTCGGTCGGGGGGCGATTACGTGTTCGTCCGCGAGGCGTTCGGCCGACGGGCCGGATTCGTATCCGGTTGGGCCACCTTCACTCTGGGGTTCGCGGCCCCGACAGCAATCGTCGCTCACCTCGCCATCAAGTCCCTGACCGACCCATTCGTCACTGCGTTGGAGGGTGTCTTACCTGGGTGGGCCTCCGCCCAGATCGTCCCGCTGGGGGCGACGCTCTTGATCCTGGCGGTCGGGTTCGGGCACACCCTGGGACACCGACACAGTTCCAAGCTCCAAGCTGCAGCAACGCTGGTCACCGTCGGGGTACTGCTAGCGCTGGGCGTGGGTGGGATTGCCTTCGGTCGAGGGGACTGGAACTACCTGTCCGCCGGGGGGTGGCCCACAGCCGGGCAATGGCCCGCTCTGGCTGTGGGGTTGGTCTTCGTCATGTACTCTTACAGCGGGTGGAATGCCGCCGCGTACCTGGCCGGTGAGGTCCGAGATCCGGCCCGGGTACTGCCCCGCTGCCTGATCGGCGGGGTGGTCACCGTCATCGCCCTGTACCTGTTGGTAAACCTGGCCTATGTCTATGCCCTGGACCCGGTCGAGATGAAGGGAAAGGCGGAGGTTGGGCAGGTCGCGGAGCTGGCAGTCATCGCCCTGTTCGGCAAGGAGGTCGGCTGGGTCACAGCCATCGTGATCGGACTGAGCCTCTCGGCCTCGGTCAGCGCCTACCTCCTGACCGGTCCCCGTGTTGCGTTCGCCATGGCGCGCGACCGGGTCTTCCCGGGCTTCGCTGCCGAACTCCACCCGACCCGCGAAACCCCCGCCGCAGCGACTCTGACTCAGGCCATCATTGCCGCCGTACTGGTCTGGTCAGGATCGTTCCTCGAACTGCTGACCTACACCTCGGTTGGGCTGGCTGCGCTGTCTGGGCTGACGATTGCGACTGTCTTTCCACTCCGCCGACGGGCCGACGTGGTCCAGCCGTATCGCCTCCCGCTCTACCCGCTCCCGCCGCTGGCGTACCTGATCCTGACCGCCTGGACGATCGCGGCAATGGTCGCCGACCCCCAGGAGAGAAAACCCGCCCTCTACAGCCTCGCAACCGTGCTGCTCGGGGTTCCATTGTCTTTCCTTCTCCCCGGCGAATCCCCTTCCTCCGTGGAGGCCGCGAAATCCTGAATTGCCTGTGAATCGTCTCCCCAGGGCGTTGCCCTGGGCTGAGGAATCTCAGCCTTTCAGGCTGAATACCCATCACGTTCCCGACGATTTGCCACGGCCACCGAACCGGGTGTTGGAAAAAATCCTCCGTCTGCCCCGAGCCAGACCGGGATTCTGAATATCGAACGGACCGGGTGCAACCGGTCGGGTTCGCCCCAAAGCCGAGGTTTTGANNCTTCGAGCCCGATCGGTTACGCCCGAATGGACCAAGACAAGGGAAAAGCGAGATTCCAACGAAAATTCTTCTTACCCTGGTCCGAACCTTCCGCGAAACTTCGATGATCCGGGTGGGTTAAATTCAATCAGGAACAAAGAACGCTGCTCAAACTCCCACCCGCCTCCGCCACCGCCTGCCTCTTCCACACGCCTGGGCCGCCCACCCGGACCCCTGACCCGTCGGCCGCCGAGACGCTGCCATGCCAACCCGCCGCCTTCTCTACGCTCTCGCTACGTGCGCGATCTTCCCCGCCGTCTCTCGGGCCGATGTCCCCTTGCCCACTGGTGGCAGCCTCAAAACCATCGATTTCGAGCGGCACGTGATGGGGCTGCTATCGAAAAGCGGCTGCAACGCTGGGAGTTGCCACGGGTCGTTTCAGGGCAAGAATGGGTTCCGGCTCTCGCTGTTCGGGTACGATCCCGGATTCGATTTTGCTGCTCTGACCCACGACAACCTCGGTCGCCGGGTGAACCTCGTCCAGCCGGATGAGAGTTTGATTCTCGCCAAGGCAGCCGGAGCCGTTGGCCACGATGGAGGAATGCGGTTCGGGAAAGACTCGTGGATGTACGGTGTGTTCCGGGAGTGGATTCGGGGCGGGGCGAAGTGGACTCCCGGCAGCGGCAAGATCGAAAAGCTGACTGTCACGCCCGGTGAGTTCGCGGTCCTCACTGCCGATGGGTCGGTTCAGGTCAAGGTGACCGCCACGTTCGCCGATGGCACGACCGAGGACATTACTCCGTTCTGCGACTTCAAAATCAGCGACGATGCAGTCGCGGCCGTCTCCCCGCTTGGGCAGATCACCGCCCGGATGCCAGGCGATGCCGGGCTTACTGTCCTGTATCGGGGGAGTGTCCAGGCACTGCGGGTGTTGGTGCCGTCGCCGGCCCTGAAGGCCGGCTATCCGAAAATCCCAGTGGGGAACGCGATCGATCGGGAGGTCTTCGCCAAGCTCAAGCTCATGAATTTGATCCCCGCCGCACCCGCAAGCGACGAGGTGTTTCTCCGCCGGGTGTACATCGACACCATTGCCCAGCTTCCGACTCCGGACGAGGTGCGGGCGTTCCTGGCCGACAAAGATCCCAAGAAGCGGGAAAAACTGATCGACACCCTGCTCGCCCACCCGCTCCACGCTGCGGTCTGGGCGACCAAACTCAGCGACATCACCGGGAACAACACCCAGGCCCTGGAGAACCCCCAGCAGACCCAACCGAAACGCAGCCAGATGTGGCACGACTGGCTTCGCAAACGAATTGCCGACAATACGCCCTATGACGCGACGGTTCGGGACATCCTGACCGCGACCAGCACCGATGGGATGACCCCCGATGAGTGGCTCGCATTCGTGAAGAAGATCGACGGGCAGGCCGAGAAGGGGTTCAAGACCGACTACCCGGAGAAAAAGACGCTCGACCTCTTCTGGCGACGACAACAGCAGCAACCCGTCGAAGCTTGGGGCGAGAAAGTGGCCGCGGCGTTCCTGGGTGTCCGGCTGGAGTGTGCGCAGTGCCACAAGCACCCGACCGACCGATGGACGCAGGATGAATACTGGGCATTCGCGAATATCTTCGCACCAGTCGTTTTCGCGGGAGCGAACCAGTTCAGTAGCCCGGCCCTGAAAAAGGTTGCCGACGCCGAGAACGCAGCCCGGCGGGAGGCGCTGACCGGGAAGGGAAACCAGCAGCCGCTCCTCGTCCGGGAGCTGTTCGTTGCCCCCACGGGCGGCAAAAGGGGGGGGAAGCCCAACCCGGCGACGAATCAGGTTCCGACCCCCAAGGCGCTGGGCGGCCCCGAGGTCGTCGCCAAACCCGGTGAAGATCCACGCATCAAACTGGCCGGATGGGTGACCAGTCCAGACAACCCGTTCTTCGCCCGGAGTTTCGTGAACCGGGTGTGGGCACATTACTTCGGTGTCGGGCTGGTCAACCCCGTCGACGACTTTTCCCTCGCCAACCCGCCGACCAACCCCCGCTTGCTCAACGCCCTTGCCGCCGAGTTCGTCAAGAGTGGCTACGACCTCCGCAAACTGGAACGGTCGATCCTGCTGAGCCGGACCTATCAGTTGAGCTACGAGACAAACGACTCGAATCGATTCGACAAGAACAACTTCTCGCACGCTTACATCCGCCCACTGATGGCCGAGCAGGTTGCCGATGTGCTCAATGCGGCAGTCGGGGTCGACGAGAAGCTGACCGGCCTGGACCTGGCCCCAGATGGGACGAAAATGGTCGAGATTGGATCAAGCCGACTCCAGAACCCGAACCTGGCGTATTTGCTGCGGATTTTCGGCCGCCCGCCCCGAACCACGGCCTGCGACTGCGAGCGGGCAATGGAACCAGCCCTCCCCCAGACCCTGTTCCGAATGACTGATCCGGGCATCCTCGGGAAGCTCTCCGATCCCAACGGCCGGGTCGCGAAACTGGCCAAAACCAAGCTGAGCGACACCGAACTCGTTGACGAACTCTTCCTCGCCACTCTGACCCGACTGCCCAAGACGAGCGAGAAGGAAGCCGCAGTGAAACACCTCGGGTCATCAAAAGCCCGGGCCGCAGCCATTACCGACTTGCTTTGGGCACTGGTGAACACGCGGGAGTTCATTCTCAACCACTAGATGTCGAAGCGCCCAGGGCTTCCGCCCAGGGCTCAGAACGAATGCGCCATCCGGGGCTAGGAGTTGTCCAGAATCCAAACCGTGAAATCGCTGGCACGGGCTTGCAGCCCGTATTGGCACAGCAGGGAACGATGACGGGTGGCCGGG
>PLDW01000057.1:0-30087 GCA_003136315.1 Gemmataceae bacterium
TCTTTCTTGCCGGGTTAATACTCACGGTCTCGGGTCACTTCCGAGCAAGGAAGAGTGTCGTCAAGCACGTGAGTTCGGCGTCCGGACGACAGAACGGGGACATCGGATTACCCGGATCGATCGCCCGATCAAAAGCAGCAAGCGCAGAATTTGACAAATAATCAACGATAAATGTTCGTTTTTCCTTCAGGTAAATCCGCAGGTACTGCCGCACTGCGGGATCGAATGGGGCATGACGGTCGGCAGCGAATGTCTTCCGCCACTCCAACCGGAGTCCGGCATCGAGTAAGAACCGATACATTCGGCGGGACGGCGATACTCCCGCACATGATCCGTACCTCTTCCGGGCGGCCTCGGCGACAGCTCGGTGGACATCGATTTCGAGGTCCACCGGTCCGTTCAACACGACTCGATGGAATTCGTCGTCCTCCAGAACGGTCACGATCCCACCTGGCCGAACGACTCGTCGCATCTCTTTGAGTGCGGCAACTGGATCATCCAGGCTGATCAGGCTCCTGGCACACCAGACCACGTCGAACAGGTCGTCATCGAAGGGCAGGTGATAGGAATCCGCCTTCACGAATTTGACCGAAGAAAGCCGTGTTCGTCGGCCAACCGCCGTCCTGGCACGGTCAAGACAGGCGTCGGACAGGTCAGCCGCGGTGACCTTTCCGAACGGATACAGGCAACGTGCAAGGGCGACTGCGTAGAAACCGTCCCCACAAGGAGCGTCGAGCACCTGGCATCCCATCGGCAGGGGAATGGAGCGGATGGCTTGATGGAGTTCGCGGCCAAACGCGCTATGAAACGCCAGTAGCGAAGAAGAGTCATCTGGCGGAGGGTCGGGTGACTCGGTGGAAGGCATAAAGTGGCATCGCAGAATTTGGGATGTGAGTGGTCCCCAGAGAGACATGTGCAGCCACCGTGCCATGCTCTCGCCCAGAGCCGTAACCAAGTCGTCCAAGCTGGACGAGAAGCACCAGAAGCTGATCGACGACCTGAAGGCCGTCAAGGGGAGGGGGCCGGGTTCGACAAGGCCTTCATGGTTGCCCAGGAGAAGGCCCACGACGAGGCGGTCGGGCTCTTCCGGAGCGCGGCGAAGAGTGTGACTGATCCGGGCCTCAAGGCGTTCGTCGAGAAGACGCTTCCGACGATTGAGGAGCACCAGAAGATGGCCAAGTCGCTCCGGGACTCCACGCAGGGCCGGTAGTCGGTGTGGCCAGGCGTTCAGACGCGAAGGCCGCCACAGTTCACGGCATATAGCATCACTCCGGGCTTTCGGCTCGGGGTGGTCTCTTTCCCGCTCAGCAGATGTCAACTCGATAAACGTCGTGTTTTTTCGGCTCAGCGATTCGGCGTCTCGCACGCCCAGAGGCTCACCCCTCCGCCGATACGCGGTTCTCCGGCTCAACGACGGGAGTCGGTATCAGCGGTGCGACGTGACGCCGACCTGTTGGCACATTTCGAGCAGTGGGCATGTCGAGCAGGCGGGTTGCGAACCTGTACAGATGTGCTTGCCAAACGGCACCAACAAAGCATTGATCTCCACCCAGTTCGCTTTGGGCAGTTTCTCCTGGAGTGCCACCATAGTTTTCTCCGGTGACTTTGCCGCCACGAGCCCCCAGCGGTTCGTCACCCGGTGGACATGGATATCGACGCCGATCAGTGATCGGTTGCAGGCGATCCCGAGCGCCAGGTTCGCGCACTTCGGACCGACGCCCTTGAACTCAAGCAACGTGTCGAGGTCACAGGGCAAGGTGCCGCCGTGCTCATCAACCGTCTGCCTGGCGATGGTGCGGATGGTCTTCGCCTTTGGCTCGTGGTAGGTGCTGAGCCGGATGAGTGCGTCGATATCCTTCTCGGATAGAGCGGCCATTTCTGCGGGCGTGCGGGCCTTCGCAAATAACCCGCGGGACACCGGGAGTGTGACCTCGTCGTACGTCCGGATCGAGATAATGCAGGCGACGAGTATCTCGAAGACGGTGTCGTGTCCATCGGCCGCCAGTTCAAACAACGCCGCCTTCGGAAACCCCGCCGTGGCCGTCCTCAAACGACACAGGGCCTCTTCGATGTCGAACGGACGCTTGTCTGCTGCTTTCGCGCGGCTCTGTGGCTTCTTGCTACCGCTCATGGTTCACTCCGACCGGTCGCACACGCCTTCTCGATGATCGCCAGATCAGCCAGCCCTTCCAGCCGGCTCGGCGTCTTTGGCGATCAAGCGGTGACAATCCCAGATGAGCCCGCTCCTGTTCAAGGCTTGAGGACGATCTTTACGCACTCGTCCTTCTGATCCGAGAACTCCTTGTATGCCTTGGCAGCGTCTTGCAGGTTGTATCGGTGGGTGATAACGAACGACGGGTCGATCTCCCCGCGCTCGATGCGACCCATCAGCGGCTTCAGGTACTTGTGGACGTGCGTCTGGCCCATCTTGAACGTCAGCCCCTTCGCAAACGCGGCTCCCATCGGCAACTTGTCGAGCAGGCCGCCATACACGCCCGGAATGGACACGGTCCCGCCCTTGCGGCACGCCATGATCGCCATGCGCAGGGCTGTGGGCCGGTCCGTCGCCATGTACGTAGCCGTCTTCATGCGATCATAGAACCCGGCGATGCCGTTACCATGCGCCTCCAGGCCGACCGCGTCGATACATGCGTCCGGGCCGCGCCCGGCGGTGCGATCGTCCAACCATCGGAGCAGATCGACGTTCTCGAAGTTGACCGTTTCCGCCCCGCACACCTCGCGGGCCTTCTTCAGCCGCCCCTCGACCGAGTCGATGCCGATGACGCGGGCCGCGCCGAGCAGGAATGCGCTCTTGATCGCGAACAGCCCGACCGGGCCGCACCCCCACACTGCGACCGTGTCGCCCGGTTCGATGGCGCAGTTCTCCGCGGCCATGTACCCGGTGGGGAAGATGTCCGACAGGAACAGCACCTGCTCGTCGGACAGGTGCGCTGGCACCTTGATCGGCCCCACGTCTGCAAACGGCACGCGGACGAACTCGGCCTGCCCACCCGCGAACCCGCCCAGCATGTGCGAGTAGCCAAAAAGTCCGCTCCCGGAGTAGCCGTACACCGCCTCCGCGAGTTCCGCCTTCGGGTTCGAGTTGTCGCACAGCGAGTAGAACTGCTTCTTGCAGAAAAAGCAACCGCCGCACGCCATAGTGAAGGGCACCACGACGCGGTCACCCTTCTTCAGGTTGGTCACGGCGCTACCGGTTTCGACCACCTCACCCATGAACTCGTGACCGAGGATGTCGCCGGCCTGCATGGTCGGGATGTACCCGTCGTACAGGTGCAGGTCGGACCCGCAGATGGCGGTCGTCGTGATCTTGATGATCGCGTCCCGCGGGTTGATGATCTTCGGGTCAGGCACGCGCTCGACCCCAACATCCTTCTTTCCGCGCCAGCACAGAGCTTTCATGTGGGTCTTCCTGTTCTGTGAATGGGAAACTCTATCGGGATTGGTGTTTTGCCTGGGAACGCAGGGCGTTGCCCTGCGTTCTGAGGCAGTTGGTGAGAGGAAATCTCCCAGAGGGATCGGGTGCCCCGGGCGGCTAGTCCGCCCGTGAAGGCGTCACACGGGCGGGCAAGCCGCCCGTGGCACCCTCCATAATCGTGGTAGGTCATTTCCTGGCGTCTGCCTGAGTGTTAGCGCTGTCCGTGGGGTTGGCCGTTCGTGGAAGGAATCTCGCCGGCTTCCATGATCTGCTTGAAGCGGCGCATGTCGGCCTTGATCTGCGCCTCCGGCGACTGGCCGACCAGTTTCGCGACTGCGGTGCCGAGCTTCCCGGCTGGCGGGTCGTACTTCAGTTCCACGCGCACCTCGGTCCCGCGGCCGTCCGGGAGTTCGTTGAACCGCACCGACCCGGCCGTGTCCACGTCCGCACCGTCGAGAGACTTCCACCCGATCATTTTGTTCGGCTTGTCGGTCACAATCTGCGCGTCCCACTCAACCTTGATGCCGAGCGGCCCCTTCGCGACCCAGTGCGATTTGCCGTCGGTGGTGGTCTCCACGTCGATCAGGTGTGTCATGAACCGTGGTAGGTTCTCGAAATCGCGCCAGAACTTGTACACCTCGGCCGCTGGCTTGTTCACGGTGATCGCGTGTTCGATCCGCGTCCCGTGCCCCGCAGTGATCGCGGTTTGCGGATTTGTCGAGTCGGACGTACTGACGCCGAGCGCCTGGTAGCATGGGCAGTTGCCGGTCAGGCCGCGGTAGATGAGGCCGGTGCCGAGAATCGTGCTCAGCAGCCGCGGGGCGTGCCCGGTGAGGCAAAGGCCGGCAATGGCCCCGCCGGCGGCCAGCGACAGCCACCGCTCGTTGCTGCTCACATTGGTGAGAGCCTGCGGGAGCCAGTTGACGGCGCGAGCGATGCTCGAGTCGGTGCCCACGGCCGACTTGACAGTCGTAGCGAGAAGAGTGCTTGCCATGTGTTACCTCATAACGGTACAGGAGGGCGGCATTTCGGGGTGCAATCCAGATGCCGATGAGCCCGTCAACTTGTCCAATGCATCACCCGCCGGGTAAGCCTTGTCCCCGGCATCTGAATTGCAACGTCGTTTCAGCCCGGTCGCCCGAATGGGAACTGTCATGAACCGCGTACTGCTCTTAGCTGGTTTCGGGGCTGCTGGGTACTTCGCGTATCGCACGCTCAAGCCGAAATATGACTTCCGGGACAAGCACGTCGTCATCACCGGCGGGTCGCGCGGGCTGGGGCTGGTGATGGCCCGGCAGTTTGCCGACGCGGGGGCACGACTCTCCATCTGTAGCCGCGATTCAGACGAACTGATGCACGCGGCCGACGACCTTCGGAATCGCGGTGCGAAATTGACTGCCGTCGAGTGCGACGTGACCGACCGCGTGCGTGTGCGCGAGTTCGTCGCCCTCGCGAGGCTCCGCAACGGCCCGATCGATGTGCTCGTCAACAACGCTGGTGTGATTCAGGTCGGGCCGCTCGAAGAAATGCGGGAGGAGGACTTCGAGAACTCACTCGACACGCACTTCTGGGCCGCGCTTTACACCACGCTCGAAGTCGTGCCCGAAATGAAGGCGCGGGGTCGCGGGCGGGTCGTGAACGTCGCGTCGTTCGGCGGGAAGGTCGCCGTCCCGCACCTGCTCCCGTACTCGGTCGGCAAGTTCGCGCTCGTGGGGTTCTCCCACGGGCTGCGGAGCGAACTGGGGCGGCACGGGATCGTTGTGACGACCGTGTGCCCCGGCCTCATGCAGACGGGTAGCCACCTGAACGCGGATTTCAAGGGGCGGAACGAGGATGAGTACGCGTGGTTCGCGGCCGGCAACGCGGTGCCCGGTTTCTCGATGGGCGCGGAAACGGCCGCATCCCGCATCATCGCCGCATGCGCCCGCGGCGACGCGGAACTGGTGCTCGGGCTTCCGGCGAAGCTCGCGGTCACAGCCCAGGCGCTCTGCCCCAACCTCGTAGCGGAACTGCTGGCCCTTGTGAACGATCGCGTCCTGCCGGAACCGGGCGGGATCGGCTCAGCGACCGCGAAGGGAAGGTACAGCCGCAGCGCGCTGCCGGATGCGGTCACCGCGTCTACCGACCGCGCCGCAGCGCGGAACAACGAGATCGCCGGGGCAATCCCGCCTCCCCTCCCAACTACTCGATGACTCCGCCGTCCTGAACGTTCTTGAGCCGTGACTTCGTTCCAGGCGGTGAGCCACATCCCATACGTCACGAGCACCGAGAATGATCCGTCCATGTGGACCTCGACACCGGAAAGAGCCGACGGCACACGATGCGTTCAGGTTTGTGCCAGCCGTGGGGTGAAGACGCGGATCTGCTTCGGGGACTGCCCGCTCATCGCCGTGGACTCAAGCCGGCGCTTGAGGGGCTCGGTAATCGGGTTCCCACGCTTCAGTAGCAGAACGCCGCTATCGTTGTGCAGGTCCTCGGCGAGCACCATCCCGCTCACCAGTTTCCCAATCGAGACTTCGACAACTTCCGGCTGCTCCTCCCGACAGATCAGGGACTTCAGGGCCGCCAGGATGTCCGGGTCGTACCGACCCGACCGGGACGCCAGGCGATCAAGTGCCTCCGGCTCCGGCAGCCCGCGGGCCTGCAGGGTGTCGAAATCGTACGTCGCCTTGAGCACCCGCGCGCCTAACGGGATGTCCTTCCCGCACTTTTCCTGGGAGAAGCGGGCTGGTGCGTCGAACGCCTTGTCATGGTACGCGATAATCTCAAGCACCGCGTCCAGGCGCGGGATCTGTTGAAGCAGGTGACGAGTGATCCCCGGCATCGCATCGAGTTGCCGCTGGGCGTCCGGACCCAAGTCCGCCCCGCGGTTCGCCGCGGTCAACACCGTTTCTGACACGGCCACGCAGCCGAGTTGCGACAGGACCGTGGCGACATCCACCTGCCAGCTCCCCGCCTCGGGAAGCGTCCCCGCGAGGCGCCGGACGAGTTGCTGCACCCGCACCGCCCGCCCGAACGCGCTTGGGTTGACCAGTGCGAGCACCTCGCCCAGCACCTGGACGCTGCCCCGCAGCGTCTTGTCGAGCAGCTCCCGCTCGGCCGTGACGAGCCGGTACTGGGCCAGCGCGTCGTCGAGCGCGCCCGTCAGGATGTGCGGCGGGCACGGCTTGGTGAGGAAGCGGAAGATGCCCCCGCGGTTGATCGCCTCGATCGCGCTCTGGATGTCCGCGTAGCCGGTGAGCAGGATCCGAACCGTATCCGGGTAGCGATCCCGGGCGCGTGCCAGGAACGCGGCCCCGTCCATCCCCGGCATCCGCATGTCGGAGACGACGACCGCGAACGGTCCGCGGGTGTCGAGTGCGTCCAGCCCCTCCGCCCCGCCGGGCGCAGTCTCCATCGTGTGCGACTTCCGCAACTGGCGCGCGAACCCGGCCAGCACGTTCGGCTCGTCGTCCACGAAGAGGATTTTTTCGGTCACAGGGCTCCTCAATGTCGGAGACGGGCGGCCGCTCCGACCAGACTCGGCTCAGCACCGTCATGTACGCTTCGGCTTCCGCGCTCGTGAGCATGCCCTCCCCCGGTAACAGGGCCTCGGTCAGGTCTGCCCCGAGTCGGGAGGCCGAGCACGAACCGTCGCGGGTGGTTCAGCTCGCGAGTTCCAGACTCGCGGACAGTGCGTCGAGGGTTTGCGCGGCCGTCGGGCGGCGGGCAGGAGCTTTATCCAATAACCACAGGATTATTTCGATCAGCCACTCGGGCAGGTCCGGACGGAGCCGGATGGGCGGCTCCGGCTCCGAGGCACAGATCGCGTGGAGCACGCTCGCCACGGTGTTCCCGGGGAACGCGACTCGCCCGGTCGCCATCTCGTACAGTACCGCGCCGAGGGCGAACAAGTCCGAGGCCGGCGCCACCGGTTGACCTTCGATGACCTCCGGGGCCATGAAGTGAGCGGTCCCGACCAGGGCTCCGTTGGCCGTCATCCCGACCTCGTCCAGCGCCCGCGCCAGGCCAAAGTCGGTGAGCTTGACCACACCAGTCCCGGCTTCCAGGAGCACGTTCGCCGGTTTCAGGTCGCGGTGGACGATCCGCCGCGCGTGGGCCGCGACCAGGGCCGCCGCGATCTGGCGCCCGATCCCCACGACGCGCGGGATCGGCAGCGCCCCATGCTGAATGAGGTGCGCTTCGAGACAGTCTCCGGCCACGTACTCCATCGCCAGGTACGGCACCCCGGCCGATTCCCCGACCGCGTAAACGGCGACCACGTTCTCGTGTCGGATTGCCGCCGCGGCCCGCACCTCCCGTGCGAACCGCTGCCGGACCCGGGTCGACTGGACGAGGTCCGGGGCGACAATCTTGATGGCGAGTTCGCGGTTCAAACTCGGCTCGAACGCCTTGAACACCACGCCCATCGTGCCTCGCCCGAGCGGCTCGAGCAACTCGTACCCGCCCAGTCGGCAGCCGCCCGCGGGAAACTGCTGCACGAACTCGGGCCGGAATTCGGGCAGCAACGGACGGATGCCGCCGAGGGCGAACGCGCTCGGGTTCGCCAGCGCGAGTCCCTCACCCACAACCGGAACGCTGTCCCGCAGCGCCATGTCCACCAGCTCCCGTTCGGCCGTGACGAGCCGGTAATGGGCCAGCGCGTCGTCGAGTGCGCCCGTCAGGATGTGCGGCGGGCACGGCTTGGTGAGGAAGCGGAAGATGCCCCCGCGGTTGATCGCCTCGATCGCGCTCTGGATGTCCGCGTAGCCGGTGAGCAGGATCCGAACCGTATCCGGGTAGCGATCCCGGGCGCGTGCCAGGAACGCGGCCCCGTCCATCCCCGGCATCCGCATGTCGGAGACGACGACCGCGAACGGTCCGCGGGTGTCGAGTGCGTCCAGCGCCTCCGCCCCGCCGGGCGCGGTCTCCACCGTGTGCGACTCCCGCAACTGGCGTGCGAACCCGGCCAGCACGTTCGGTTCGTCGTCCACCAACAGGATTTTTTCGATCATAGCGCACTTTCTGAGTTCAACGCGCCCGCCAGGTCGGTCCAGAGCGGTAACCGATCCGCCAATCCGAGTCGCGTCACGTAGTCCATGTCCGGCCCGCCGCCGTCGTTCGGACCGAGCAGCGCGGCGGCGGCGTGAATGGCGGTGACCAGGCCGAATCGCTCTCCCGGGGACTCGCCTGGCGCTGGGTTGTGGTGCCACGCGACCGCTTCGACGATCGGGGACGGCACGCCCCACAAGCCGAGCAGATAGGCTCCAATTTCGGCGTGGGTGGCGCCGAACACGTGTCGCTCCGCGTCGGTAACGGGCACCCGCTCCGACTGGGCCTGCCGTAGGGCCGTCACGTACGATTCGGGCTCCGTACTCGCGAGGATCAGCCGGCCGATGTCGTGCAGCAACCCGGCGGCCGGTATCAGGTTCAGCCACCCCGCCCCGTTCGCTTCCAGGCGGGCAATCCGGGCCGCGAGCACGCCGACCGCACGGCTGTGCGGCCAGACGCAGTCGATGCTGAAAGGGAGGATGGAGCGTGGGTCGAACTTCGTCAGGATGCCGTCCGCCAGTACCAGGGCCTTGGTCAGGTCCACGCCGATCCGAAATACCGCTTCGGACGCCCGGGTCACCGGCTTGCCGTTGCCGAACAGGGCCGAGTTCGCGAGCTGGATCAGCTTGGCCGAAACCCCGATATCCCGTGCGCAGATCTGGCCCAGGTCGTCGAGCGAGTGGTTCGGATCCTCGAGTGCGGACAGGATCCGGGTGTATAACTCCGGTTGGCTGGGCACGCTCTGCAACCGGCCCACGACGGCGCCCAGGTGTGGGCCGAGGAGCAGCCCCTGGAGCGCGAACGCCTGCTGAATTGCGGACCGGAGCTCGTCCGGGTCGCAGGGCTTGGTCAGGACTCGGTGCGCTAGCGTCGTCACGCGGGTCATGGCTTCGCGGGCACATTCTCCGGTCAGCACGATGCGAACGGTTTGCGGGTGCCGCCGGCGAACCTCCGCGAGCAACTCGTCTCCGTTCATGCCGGGCATCCGCATGTCCGAAACGACGACATCGGCCTGCGCCTCGCCCAGGATCGCCAGCGCGGCCGCTCCGCCCGGCGCGAACCGCATGTCCCACTCCCGGCGGAACCCGCGGAGGGATCGCCGCAACCCGTCGAGCACATTTGGCTCGTCGTCCACGAACAGCACGCTGAGGCTCATCCTTCACCCCCGACCAGTGCGGGCACGCGGACGGTTTGCGCGGGGCTCATCCGCTCGGACGGAGTGAGCGGAACCCCGTCGATTGGCAGGCGGACGATAAAGGTGGTCCCTTTTCCCATCTCGGTCTCGAACGAGAGCCCCCCCCCGTGTTGTTTCACCACAACTGCATGAGCGATTGCCAGCCCTTGCCCGGTTCCCTCGCCGACCGGCTTGGTGGTGAAGAACTGGTCATAGATCCGCCCCCGTATGCCTTCGGGGATTCCGCCCCCGCTATCCGCGATCCGCACCTCCGCTACGTTCCCCAGAAAGTGGGTGGTCACGGTGATGGTGCCTTTCGTATCGGGTGACGCTTTGTTGCCCGCCTTCACCGCGTGGGCGGCGTTCACGAGCAGGTTGAGGAACACCTGGTTCAGCTCGCCCGGGAGCCCGCGGACGAACGGCGCGTTCGGGGCTGGGTGGGTCACCACCTCGGCCACGTACTTCCACTCATTCCGGGCGACGGTGACGACCGTATCCAGCGCCCGGTTCAGATCGATCAAGGACTTCTCGACCGTACCGGGGTGCGCAAACTCCTTCATCGCTTTGACGATGCGAGCCACGTGGCCCACCCCGACCAGCGTCTGTTCCAGCGCCCGAGGCCCCTCCTCCAACAGGTAGTCGATGTCGGCGGCTTCCGCGGCCCCGGCTGCCGCCGCGAGGTCGACCGGATCGGTTCCCGCGGTGCGGTACGCGGCGAATACCCCACTCAGATCCCGGAACGCCTCGGCGATGAAATTGGTGTTGTCTCCGATGTACTGGATCGGGGTGTTGATCTCGTGGGCGATCCCGGCCGCGAGTTGACCGATCGATTCCAACTTCTGCGCCTGTTTGAGTTGGTCCTCAAGAATCTTACGCTCGGTCACGTCGATAGCCAGGACCAGGGTGCAGATCCGACCGTCGAACTCGAACGGGTGGGTAGCCAGTTCCATCTGTCGCACCTCCCCCGAGGCCAGCCGATGCTGTCGCAGGTCCCCGGACCCGCGCGAGGCCAGGGGGCGTTCCCGGGTGTCCGACGAGCCGCTCCCAGGCAGTTCGAGGTCGGAAAGAGTCATATGAAGTAACTGGTCACGGGGGTACCCGTAGTGGGTCACTGCGGCGTCGTTCACTGCGAGAAAGCGGCGGGTGGCCGTTTCCAGCACCCACTTTGGGTGCGGGTTGGCCTCAAACAAAAGGCGGTACCGGCTCTCGCTCGCGCGCAGGGACTCCTCCGCCCGTCTCCGATCGGTGATGTCTCGGACGATCGACATGATGAACGGCTGTCCGTTCATCTCGATGACCCGCGGCCGGATCTCCACCGGGAACAGCGTTCCGTCCTTCCGCTTCTGTCGCCCGTGTAGTGTGTGGTGCTTGCCGGAGGAGATGCCCGGCAGGACCGCGTCGAACGCATCCTGGTCATAGTCCTCGTCGATGTCGGGTACGGAAAGGCCGATCAGTTCCGCTCTCGCGTACCCCAAACTCTCGCACGCCCGCTGGTTTACGTCGGCAATCCGCCCGGTCGGCTCGACCACGAAGACCGCGTCCGATGCCTGGTCGATCAGCGTGCGGAACCGGAGCTCGCTCGCCGACAACTCGACCGTTCGCTGCTCCAGTATCGCCTCCCGTTCCGCCACGGCGCGCATCTCCCGAACACTCTGCCGTACGGCCACAAGCAGGCACAGATCCTCGAACACGACCCACCCCGCGTGCTCGAGCCAGCGCCACTCGGCCCCGCTCGTGACCCCGTACAGGGACTGCGGCCAGAAGGCGCCTCGGAGGATATGATCGACGGTCACCACGACCGTTCCGGTAACGAGAATACGGGGGTCGAGGAAGAACGAGAGGAACGCGAGCGACACGAAAATGTGGAAGTGCGTCTCGATCCGCCCGTTCGTGACGTGGATGAGGATGATCCCTTGCAGCATCTGTGCGACCGCGATTGCGTGCCGTGTGACCGGCCACGTCGGGAACCGGAGCGCGAGCCAAACCGGGAGCGAAACCACGATCCCGCCGAGGATGGCCGCGACGAAGACGTGCGGATGAGTGCGCGCCTCCGACCCCGCCCATGTGTACGGTGTGATGCACCAGGCCAGAACGACGGCGGCGAGCCACTGCACGGGGAGCAGGAGGGCGAACAAGCGACTCGCCCACACCGCGACTCGGTTCGAGGCCTTGAGGGATAGTTCGCTGGTCCGCGCTGCGAGATGTGCGTCCAACTGAGGGTCGTGAATGGTGACCACGCCGCGCCTGACAGATTGTCGCTCGGTAGCCGTCGAGAGCGGTTCGGTCGAGGTGTCGATGGTGGTCACCTGGTCTACCCCTTCTCGCACCAGCGGCGGAGCATTCGGAACGTTTCCACCGCGACCGAAACGACCCGGTGTTGTGTGTTCTCGTTGTTTGCGAATGCGGTCAGTGCCACTCCGAACGCCCCATCACGCCCGTCGAAGCACGCGTCCGGGCTGGCGAGTTGCGGCAACTCGCGGCACTCCGGGAGCAACTCGATCGCGGTGAAAACGTTGCGCGCTGTGCCGCGGCCGAAACGGCGATTCGGGCCGGGGCGTTCGGTGATATCGGAGCGAGATGTCCGGTTCTCAGACATTATCGGGGCTCACCGCCCCAGATTTGCTGTTCTGTGGCAACTTCGAGAACTCCGCTCCGACCGGACTCGTCCCCACCCGAACGAGACGAGGGAGGTGGGGACGCCTTCAAAAGTGTAGCCCTTGGGGCAAGCCTGTTCGAGTTGTTGTCTGGCCGTCCGCCGTTCATAGGCGACACGGCGATGGCGACGATCCAACGGAGATTGCGCTGTGAGGCGGACCGACCGCGGGGAATCGATCCGATCATCTCGCGGGATTCGGTCACTATCTTGAGGATTATTCAACATACTGCGGACTTGGTTGTCCCGCAGAATCTCAGGAAGTGGTTTGGTAAGAGAGAGTTGGAGAGGATGACGCAAGCTCACTCAATTACGTTCATCCGATGAGCCCTCGGGAGGCGATTTCTGGCTCGATCACGTCCCTCCAGCAATCTGGACAGATCCCGTGGCTGAACCGGGCGTTCGAGTGGGCCGTGATGTACGTCTCGACCCGCTGCCAGTAGTTCCCGTCGTCCCGCACCTTCTTGCAATACGAGCAGATCGGGAGGAGCCCGGAGAGTTGCTTGACCTGCCCGAGGACGGTCTCTAACTCGCGCACCCGGTCCGCCATCGCCTGGTGCAGGCCGACCATTCGCTCCCCCACCCGGAGACGGGACCGCAGCTCCTGCCGGTCGAACGGCTTGGTCACGAAGTCGTCGGCCCCGCTCTCCAGCCCGGTGACGATGTCATCCTTGTTCCCCTTCCCGGTCAACAGGATCAAATACGGCGGTATCGCCCTGGCCAACGCCCGGACCCGGCGGCACACCTCGGGTCCTTCCAGCCCGGGCATCATCCAGTCGATCAGGGCCAACTTCGGGCAATCCTCTTGCTGGAGAACTTCCCATGCCGTCGTCCCATCCCGGACGATCACCACCTTGTACCCCCAGCCGCAAAGAGCGGATTCTGCCATGTGGCAGGGGACGAGGTCGTCATCGGCCACGAGGACTGTTGACGGGGTCAATGAAGCCTGCTGCGATGAGTACCTTAACGTCCCACTGATCGCCGACGCCGCGACATAGTCGCGCCGGGCCGGGGCGGCGGGGTCCGGCACCGGTACTGATTCACTCAGTTCGTCGTTCTTTTGGCAGTCGCACATGATCGTTTCCAGGGTTGATTCGCTGACCGCACTCGTGTTCGATCGGTGCCGAATCCGGCCTCGCCCGGGGTGTTCGGCACCACGTCCTCGGGCGTCACGGACTCCAGTCATGGGGTGGCCGGCCGGGGTCCGTCAGGGGACCGACCAGCCCGGACCCGGCGGACAATAGTGGCGGCGATCTGACCCAGTGGTAAGACCTCGTCGGCGAGCCCGGCCTTGACCACCATCCCCGGCATCCCCCATACCAAGCTCGTCCCCTCGTCCTGGGCCAACACCCGCCCGCCCGCCTTTCGGATCACCTCGCACCCCTTGGTCCCGTCGCTGCCCATTCCTGTCAGGATAATCGCCAGAACCGCTGACCCATATTCGCGGGCCACGGACCGGAATAGCACGTCGACCGCCGGGCGGCAGAAGTTCTCCGGTGGATCCTGGTTCAGGCCGATCCTCCGGCCCGGAGTGACGGTCATGTGAGAACCTCCGGGGGCCAGGTACACCTGTCCTGGGCGGATGGGTTCATCGGCTGTCGCCTCGACCACCGGCATGGAGCACGAGGTGGCCAGGCTCTTGGCCAACACCTGAGTAAAAATGGGTGGCATGTGCAGTACGATGAGAACCGGAACTGGCAGGCCACGTGGGAGGAGGGGAAGCAGGGCTGTGAGGGCCACCGGGCCTCCGGTCGATACGCCGATGACCACGACCTCGACCGGCAATGGTGGACCGGCCCCCCGCCCCCCGGGCAGTGTTGAGCCTCCGCCATAGACAGACCTGGGTGGAGGCAGCGGCACCTCCCCGGACGGTGTCGGCCGAGCCACCTCACCCGAGGCCCGCGGACCGGGTCCGTGCTCTCCCGAACGGGACGTTGGCGACCGCACGACCTCACCCGTATCTGAACCTCCACCATAGCCCGACCTGGGTGGGGGCAGCGGCACTCCTCCGGACAGTGTCGGCCGAGCCACCTCACCCGAGGCCCGCGGACCGGGTCCGTGCTCTCCCGAACGGGACGTTGGCGACCGCACGAACTCACCCGAAATCGATGGACCAAGCCGATGTTCGCCGGAACGGCCCGGGGTGACAGACCTCAACGGCACACCCGGCTGTCCATCGACCTTCTCTGCTGGCGGAGCCGGGGCGAGCGCCTTAATCTTCGGAATGAGCTCGGTTCGAAAGTAGTCCAACGTCTGCCCCACCCCATCCGAGGTGACCGGCTTGGGGAGGTAGTCGCTGGCCCCTTGGCAGAGAGCGTCCAGGGTGACGATGGCCCCCCGCTGGGTGTTCACGCTGAACATGATCACCGCCGCCCGCTGGCCCGCCGCCCTGAGGGCGACCAATGTCTGGATGCCGTCCATCACCGGCATATCGACATCCAGGATGACGACATCTGGGCGGAGGGCGTCGATTTGTGGTACAGCAACCCGACCGTTCGAGGCGGTCCCGACCACCTTAATGGTGGGATCCCATTCCAGGGCCTTGGTCACCAGCCGGAGGATCACGGCTGAGTCATCCACCAAGAAGACACGAATCGGATGATTAAATTGCACTTGTTTCATATGTTTATAGTAACAATGAGTTCAGGAAATCGGTTGGAGAGCGGTGATGAGGCGGGCGACCTCGTACTCCAGGGATGTGAGGGTCGCCGGCGCGGCCCCGATGTCCCCCTCTGTCCCGAGCAACTCAAGAACATGAGCGAGGTCTGCGGTGGGCTTGCCGCCCAGACACCCGGCCGCCCCCTTCAACCCGTGGGCGGCCCTCCCCAACCCGTTCGCGTCGCCGGCCCCGATCGCCCGTCGCATGTCCGCCAGGAGCCTGTCTGAGTCGTGCCGGAACAACACGGCGAGTTCGGCGAACAGTTCCTCGTCGCCGTCGAGTTGCTCCAGAGCGGTGTCGCGGTCGAGCGCCGGGGACACGTTCGGTAAGGGCGGGAGGTCGGGCAAGGCGGTATCCGGGATTTCCCCCACGCCTTCCGACGGTAGTCCCTCTCTCCCCCCGGCGATGGCGAGAATCCGAAGGATCTCAGCCCGTTGGAACGGCTTGCTCACGTAGTCATCCATACCGGCGATCAGGCAGTCCGCGCGGTCCTCCTTCATCGCGCTGGCAGTCATCGCCACAACGAATTGCCGGCGGCCCGTCCCGGCTTCCCGCTGGCGGACCACCCGTGTCGCCTCGAACCCGTCCATCCCTGGCATCTGGACGTCCATCAGGACGAGATCGAACGCCGCCCGGTCGAGCGCAGCGAGGGTTTGCGCCCCGTTGTTCGTCACGGTGACGGCGTGCCCGTACTTTTCCAACAACCAGACCATGAGACGCTGGTTCACCGCGTTGTCCTCAGCCACCAGCACTCGCAGCGGGCGGATCGCAATCTCGTTCGACAGGTGTTCCCGGGTCCCCGGAACTGTCACGATTGAGGTGGTCGAGGCTGACAAGGCTGCCGCAATCGCCCGATTCAGCTCAGCCGATTTGACCGGCTTGACGAGAAACGCAGCCACCCCGCGTTCGCGCCACCGGACCGCGTCCGCAGTGTGGACAGTTGAGGTTAGCATCAGGATCATCGGTTGGGCCAGGGCTGGCTCCCGGCTGATCTGCTCAGCCACCATGAACCCGTCCATCTCCGGCATCATGGCGTCAAGCAGGATGAGTGGGTACGGGACACCATTTCCGGCCGCCCGCTCAAGTTCAACCAGGGCCACCTCGCCGCTCGCCACAGAAGTCGCCTCTGCCCCCCAGTTGCGTACCATCTCGGTTAGAACTCGCCGGTTGGTTGCATTGTCGTCCACCACCAGCACTGCAAGTCCGGTCAAGTCTGCCGGAACGTAAACGGCCCCCGCATTCGACCCGGGGGCCAGTCCCAGTCTGACCTCGAAGAAGAACGTGCTTCCCTTCCCAACCTCACTCTCGACCCACACCTGCCCGCCCATCAGCCCGACAAGCTGCTGGCAGATGCTTAACCCCAACCCGGTTCCCCCGTACTGACGGGTAGTAGTCCCGTCGGCCTGGGTGAACGGTTCGAACACCGCCTTCAGTTTCGCTGCCGGGATGCCGATGCCGGTGTCCGAGATTCCGAACCGGAGATGGGATGTGTCGCCGTCCGCGGAGCCCTGCTCAATCTGGACCACGACCTCACCCCGGGGGGTGAATTTGATCGCGTTGCCGACCAGGTTGGTCAGTACCTGGCGGAGGCGGTGTGGGTCGCCGAGAACCAGATCGGGGACGCCCGGGCGAATGTCACATGCGAGTTCGAGCCCCTTCACGTGGGCCTGCCGGGCGAGTACGTGCAACGTGTTCCCAACCACCTCCTGGAGTGAGAACGGGACGTGTTCGATGTCGAGCTTCCCGGCTTCGATCTTGGAGAAATCCAGGATGTCGTTGATGATTGTGAGTAGTGCATCGGCCGACGATTTGATCAGCCCGAGCGCCTCCCGTTGTTCGGGAGTCAGCTCGGTTTCAAGGAGTAGGTCGGTGATCCCGAGGACACCATTCATTGGGGTCCGGATCTCGTGACTCATGTTCGCGAGAAACTCACTCTTCGCCCGACTCGCGGCCTCGGCCGCTACGGACGCTCGGCAGAGGGTCTCCTCCGCCGCCTTGCGGACGGTGATGTCCTGAACTTGGGCGACGAAGTGGAGCGGTTCTCCGGTTGAGTCCCGGACGAGGGAAACGCCCAGCAGCGCCCATACCGAGTGGCCATCCCGGTGGACGTAGCGTATCTCCCTCCGTAAGTTCCGGGTCTGTCCGGAGAGGAGTTCGGGAACCAGAACCACATCCGCCTCACGGTCGTCTGGATGGGTAATGTCCTGATAAGTCCGGGAGAGCAGACTGGCCTCGGTATATCCGACGATCTCGCATAGCGAGTGATTGACCCTGAGAAACCGCCCGTCCGGGGCAGCCAGGGCCATCCCGGTGGCGGCGTCGTCGAAGGCCCGGCGAAATAGCTCCTCCGTCTGCCATAGCTCGGCGGTCCGCTCTCGAACCCTCTCCTCGACTGTTGCGCGGTCGGCCTCCAGCTCGGCCTCCCTACGCCCCATCCGCTGGGTGTCACAGTCCCCCTGCCAGCAAGCGTAGCCGAGGAACAGATCGATGAAGACCACCCATCCAACGTGTTCGAGCCATCTCCACTCGTTCCAGGTTGGAGTTCCGTACATCGACTCGGGCCATGTCAGCCCACGGATCAAATGGTCCAGGGTGGTAACTGTGGACGCGACCAGTAGGATTCGCCAGTCTCGATACCAGGCGAGGAAAGCGAGTGATCCGAACACGTGGAAGTGAGTCTCGATTCGTCCCTCAGTGAGATGAATCAGTAACCCAGAAGAAAGCATCTGACTGGCTGCGATAACGTACCGAGTGTTCGCCTGGCCTGGTCGTGTCAAAGCAAGAACGATTGGTAGTCCGACCACGGCGCCCCCGAGGGCAAGGGCGGCCCAAACATGTGGGTGGGTTCGACTGACGCTGCCGCCCCAGGTCAGCGGAGTGATCCAAATGGCGAGGGCAACCATCCCGACCCACTGGAACACCAGCAGGACAGCGAACATCCGATCGGTACGTCGGTAGATCGAAGTCCGATAGCCCTCCACGAGGTTCTGGGCTCGGACGGTGATGTCCGCGGTGGTCGCAGTCGATCCCATTATTCGGCTTTCCGTTGGCATAGATGCCTGTCGCTGGGCAACTGGAAGTCAAGTCTGTCACATGACCGGGCTAAAGAGGTCGCATCCGAAGACGGGGGTGATAGTCGGCCCCGCGTTATCCTCGACCCAGGCCAGCACAGCGCGACGACCCGAGTTTTCTCCCACTCGCCCACGAGCTTTGGTGAGACCGCCACGGAACTCAATTTGCCCCGTCGGGCCAGTCAGGACCGCTTGCCCGGAGATCTTCGCTCCATAACGGCGGGCCTCCACTCCGTCCGGATCGGTTACGACTGTGACGCCCGGAATCCGTGCCGCGGTGTCCCACGACTCGCCCCGCTCCCAGCCGTGGGCCATCCCAGCTGGACGGACAAACCACACTTGCGAGGAAAGGCCGGGAGCCCTCCGCAGGATTTCCGCTAACTCGCTGAGTGTGGCTCGGGTACAAGGACAATGCGGGTGAGCAAACACGTTTAGTTGCCAGGATTTAATTGGCGTGGCGGCGGCAGTGAGAGTGGTTGGCCCCATGCCCCCTGCTGTGGAGTCGTACTCCTCCCATACCCAGAGCCCAGCGGCAATTAAGGCGATCCAGATGAGCCCCAGGGTCCAAATCGCGATTTCACGTCTCAAGAGCGTTTCCTCTCAAACCGTAGGCAATCTGGTAGAAATGTAAGACAATTTATAAATAAAATAAGTAGAATGATACTCCTTCGTAACGATCTCCAACCTTGTCATTAACGTGGACCAAGGGGGAATAATTGCACGCGAGGGGGGAAAGGTTTCAACAACTGGCTGAGAATTGCAGCGGGGACGAGAATCACCGGCCTGGAGGATCGGGGAATGCGTCAGTCTTGCAACCGACCCCGGTTCTCTTCGATCTGTAAGGAGTTGTCCAGAAACGACACCGTCCTGGTGAGCGACGTCGTTTTGGACGATCGCCCGTTGGGGACGCCCCGGGGTCGGCTGTATGATGGGGTGTTGGGCAGGCTGTCCCGATGCCCGAAGCGTGGCACTCGAAAACACGCAGCCGAGGCGAGCACCGTGGCCCGCGAGGCACTGGAACTGGCCTGCTGCGATGGCAGCGAGTACACTCACTTCCAGTCCAGAGTGGGCGGGTCGTCAACCGCCATTGAGTTTATCAGGCGGCTGGGAGGAGTCGATCGATCCGACTCACAGATCGATCTGATCCAAGGCATGGCGTACGATAGATTGGGTTGGCCTCCGTTGTCAGGATTGCATTCTGTGGAATATGTGCAGGTGCGGCTGTCAGGTGGGAGAGATGACATATCACGATGAGCCGCCAGTAATCGGCGAGTTAATGGAGTGGTGCCTCAAGCGGCCGGCCAGCCAGGTTGGCCGGTCGCAGAGGGTTCCGCGACTGTTTCACGAATTCCGAGATTTAATCAACGGGAAGATCCCGATCGTAACAGTTGCCGGAACGTCCGGAAAAGGGACGACATGTGCATTACTAGAAGCCATGCTGATTGAGGCAGGGCATGTCACTGGGGTCTACACGAAACCGCACTTGAATGCTTTCCGCGAACGATTCCGCGTAGCAGGCCGCGAGGTTCCTGACTCTGAACTCGCTTCGCACGCGAGGTCGATACGCGAGCGACTCCAGGCTTTCGTTGATTGTTATGGGCAGGATTTTCGCCCAACCTTGTATGAGGCGTTGGTGCTGATTGCCGCTTCCATTTTCACTCACCGCGGCGTCACACTCGCAGTATTCGAAGCCGCCGTGGGGGGTCGCAGCTGCGCGACATCATACCTACCTTCTATTCTGTCGGTACTCACGTCGGTGGATCTGGATCATCAGCTCGAGCTCGGGTCTACGATTGAAGAAATCGCCCGTGACAAGGCCGGAATTGCTCCGCCGGGCGGGGTTCTCGTTGTCGGCGCTGGAGTCGGGCCGGCAGCACGCCCCATCGTGCTCGCCGAGTGTGCGACACGACATACCCGGTGTGTGCAGGCCGATCTGGTCGAAACCGACGAGCCATTGACAAATGGGGCCGGGCAGATCGTACGATTCTCTCTTGAGGGGAGCATGCGATCAGTCTTTATTGCATTTCCTGGACGACACCAGGCATTGAATTTCGCCAGCGTGCTCGCAGCGACCAAGTTGCTCTACAACATGAAGCTCATCCCCAGCATGGAGGCGATTCGCGGGGTGGAAGGGGCCAGGTCGCCGGGCCGGTTCGAATTCGTGAGAGGGGAGTTGTCGTGGTTACTTGACGTCGCTCACAACCCGGCATCAATAGCGTCGCTAATCGACACTGCGTCCCGTTCGCTCAGAAACGACAGACTCGTCGGTATCGTGGGTGCCACCGAGCGACATGACTACCGCACGATCGTCAACCTCCTGGCTCAATGGGGGATCCCGCTGGGGTTCTGTGAGGGATACCCACGGGCGATCTCAGCCCACCGGTTACTGATAGAGGGGGGGCCATGTGGCGACGTACTGGGACTATTCCGTTCCCCGGCCCATGCCGTCGAGCACTGTTTGAGCACTGCATCGTTGGCCGGATCCACTGTCCTGGTGACGGGATCGCTGTTTCTTGTGGGACAGTGCCGCCAGGAGTTGATCCGGCGTGGGATCATACGGTAGGAGGCAGAATCAATGGTGCGTTCCACCTCTATGACTGTGGAAGACCTGTTGAATTACCCCAAGTTCGGGTCGGGCATCGGATTCCGCCGTCTGTCGGAACTGTTGCACCCCATGTTAAACACTCCCTGGGGCGCCGAGTTTGAAACGATCAAGATCACGGGCTCAAATGGCAAGGGGAGCGTAACAGCTCTCGTGCATGGAATCTTGCGTGGGCTCGGGGTCAATTGCGGGAGACACACCTCTCCCCACCTCGTTCGGTTCCACGAAAGGATCGTTGTCGGAGACGCTGAGATTACCGATCCACAACTCAAACAGGCCTTTGAGTGGCTCGGATCACGCATTGAGCAGGTGGCGAGAGAGATACCGGGCGACCAGTTCGGCTCATTTGAGCTTATCACAGCACTATGCTTGCGCGCATTCTACGACGCAGAACTCACTAGTGGTGTCATGGAAGTCGGGATCGGCGGTCGCTACGATCCCCTGCGTCTCTTGCCCGGTCGCCTGGTGGCGCTCACCTCCGTCGACCTTGAGCACACTGACCTATTGGGTAAGACGAAGGAACTCATCGCATATGAAAAAGCGGACATTTGTCCGGATGGTGGCACGATCGTGGCAATTCGACGAGATCATGATCTATGGGATCGTATTACTGCCTATTGTCATATACGTAATATTGACTTGATAAATGCAAATGACAACTGGATAGTTGAACTGATTTCAGATGCATCTGATCAGTCACTAAGCTATATGAAAGTCAACTTAACATCCGGTCAATTGCGGACACAGGTCTCGGTCCCACTGGTTGGCACCTTCCAATTGGACAATATTTCCGTAGCTTGTACTGTCGCAGAAATCTGGGCCAGGCAGCATTTACCGCAACTGTCAACTGACCAGTGGGTCGAAGGGCTCATCCGAGGCTTGACGACTACCAAATGGCCCGGACGATTTGAACAAATCTCGGTCATCCCCCCCGTTATCATCGACGTGGGCCACTCGCCCGATGCATGCGAGCGATTGATCCAATCAATTGCAAAGTTCTTGCCTCGACACAAGCTTTTATTGGTAACCGGTGTTTCTTATGATAAGGCGGTGGGAGATATTCTTCAGATATTAGTCCAGCCAGCACAAGAAATTATTTGCACGAGAGCGTATCATAAAGGAGAATCCGTGCAGCGGATTTCTGGCCTCGTTCGGCAACTTGCCCCTTCAAAGGAAGTTTGGGAGGCAAATACTATTGAAGAGGCCGTCTCACTCGCAAAGCAAATCGCTACATCACAAGCCATGACGATTCTTGTTGCTGGAGGGTTGTTCCTGGCGATCGAGTTCCGCACCGCCTGGCATGGTGGGGATCCCCGTGAACTCCGCTTCTACTGAGTTGCATCAACACGCCCTCACCCGGACCTTGCTGCCGGATGCAAGAGACGAGTTGGCTGCGACGCCAGGAATTCGCCTGCAAGAAACACGGATCCAGTAATACAAATGAAATCGGCTTCAGTGGTATCGGAGGCAATCGCCTCGAATGCCTCAGAAACTGTCTCGACGTATCGATATGGCAGATCACAACCGCTCGCCTGTAAGGCGGCTTGCAATTCGGTCTGATTCGCCGATCGACGAGATCTCTTGCAACTCGTCAAGCAGATCGAATCGAAGTGACCGGCAATGATCTTGAGCATTGCCGATATATTTTTGTCTCGACTGGCACCAAAAATCAGCCGCCGCTTCGCATGAGGCGTACGGTTCTGGCCTATATGGTCAGGAAATGATTGAGCTAATGTCGTAATTAGTGCATCTATCGAGGCAGGATTGTGAGAGCAATCTAGCACAACCAAGGGCCGCTCCATAATCATCTCGGTGCGTGCAGGGCATCGAACATGCGCAAGCGCTTGTCTGACTGCTTCATCTGGAATCCGGAATCCGATATCTTGGAGTTGCTCAACCGCTCTCACAGCCAGCGCTGCGTTCGCGGCCTGGTGCTCCCCGAATAAATTCAAAGCCATCGTCGGCCAACGCCTCCTCGGGGTGACGACCGTTGTGTATGGAGGGACGAATCCCGTCTCCGAAATGCGGCCCGGTACATACTCGTAGGTCATGTCAACGCCCAACTGCGATAGTGGGGCACCTCGGCCAGCGCATGCCACCCGAATCACATCTCGCGCTTCCGCGTGGATGGCTCCGCTCACAACCGGCCGCCCAGGTTTGACAATCCCTGCCTTCTCCTGGGCGATCGACCGAAGACTTGGCCCCAGTTGACTCGTGTGATCGTAATCAATACTGGTGATAATCGATAAGATCGGTGAGCAGATATTCGTTGAGTCATTTTGGCCACCCATCCCCACCTCAATAATCGCCACATCGACCTGAACTGAGGCGAAATGCATGAAGGCCATCGCCGTGACCACATCAAAGTGGGTCGGACAGTTGCTGGCACCTCCACGGGCTATGGCTCTGTGGATTTTTGTGATGTAGTCGGCACACGCTGACCTTGTGATCGGTATTCCACAGACACAAATCTGGTCTTCAAACTCACAGAGCGAAGGGGTCGTGTACCGTCCCGTCCGGTAACCCGCTTGTTTCAGGATCTCATCCAGTATGATCGCAACCGATCCTTTACCGTTGGTACCGGCGACATGAACAATTGCAAGTTGTTTATGGGGATCACCAAGTTCTCCCAACAAGACCCGAATCGGCCCCAGAGCAAGATCAGACGCCGAAGGCGACTGTTGCTCATAGTTGACAAGACCAGTTAGAAACGCTCTCGCCTCTTCGTATGTCATAAGAACCGCGGCCCTATCGTACCCAACCCTTGACACGCATCGTCCGGTTGCCGATCCGGCACCCCTCACATCCTGATTATGGCGACACGGACCGCACCCCACTGGTTCGGATCGCTTGATCGTCCTTCGCCAACATCGGATCAGGGCGACGGTGAATGCTCGCTATTTCGTGATCCGGATTTTGAACGTGTGGAAGACCTCCTGACCGCCCCCATCCTTGACGGTCAAGATCACCTCCTCCTCGCCTGTCGCCGCGTCGGGTGGGATCTGCCACGTCACCACTCCGCTTGCAGAAACCTCCATCCCCTTCGGCCCGGCGTCGAGCTTGAACGTGACTTTGGCCTGCTTCGATTTGACCTTCACCGGATAAGTCAACAATGCCCCAACCTTTGCCTGTGCTGGGGGCTGAGATGTCACCAGCAGGTAGTCCTGTCCTGATTTTTCCAGCGCGGCGTCCGCATCGAACTTGTAGAGGACAACCTGATCGTTGCTCGGCGGCAAAACCGCAATGACCTTGGCATCCGGGATGAAGTAGACCCGCCGCCAGGGTCCGAAGCTCTCCCGATCCCAGCCATCGAACGACAGCCCATGCTCCGCCTTGTCCAGCTTCGCAATCGGTTGTTTGAGCCCTCGGAGATACACAGTGAAACCACCTCCCTTACCGCCGGTGGCAGAAGTCAGGGAGAGGAAATACTCGCCACGAACCGCAGGCAGACAGTAGCCATACGATGCATCGTCCGGGTTGCCCCGCTCCAGGGTCGCGGCACAGATCCCCTTCCCGGTGTACACGGTCCTGCCGTCCGGTCCGGGTACGACATGTCGGAGGTCTCCGGAGTCGTAGCGCTTCACCACGCTGCCCTCCATGACGAACGAAGTGGCGCTGCTCGGCGAGAGGTGCGTGTTCCAGCCACCGTAGACCGTCCCGTCGCCCGACGGTATGCGCCAGCCACCCCCTAATGGCCGCTCCTGTCCCTTCGGGTCCAAGATCGGGAGAGGGCGGAACGTGGCCAGGTCCAGGAAGTAGCCGTTGACCACCACCGGTCCATTCGAGCTGTGTCCCATCAGCATCGTACCAATCTCTTCCTGAAATGGCGTTGCAGCAGACTTCTCCAACTCGAAAGTGATCAGACTCCATCGTTCCAATTTCCCGGCGCTGCGGAGCCCGACAACCACTGCATCCAGCCCGGCCGCGAAGGCGATGGTGGTCTCGGTGAGCGGGATGTACTTCGTCACCCGGCCCTCGTTTACATCAAACACAGCCAATTTCTTGAGCTTCGGTAGGTGGAAGATCAGGTATCGACCGCCTCCTCCGACGACGACCTCGCTAAACCCCTCGGGCAACCGTTTGACAACCTTGTCGCCGGTCAGCGCTGGTGGCGTGATCGCAACCGTTGCTGGGTGGGCCGGAGATGATCGGGCCGGGTCACGGACGGCCAAACGGGACTCGGTCCGGCCGACTTCCTTGCCCTCCACAGTCGCGATGACCGTGGCCGTCACCGATACCACCTCCACGACCGATTGGACCGTCAACTGCGTTGCCTTCGACAGGTCGAGCGTGACCTTCTGACCTCCGAGATCGATCTCGACCATCCGGAGGCCGGTCATTTCGCCTTCGAGGGTGGTTCTGCCATCCGCCAGGAGAACACTCGGCCTGGGCTTCCATTCCATTCGCCGGACCCCGCTGAGCCTCATCACCTTGCCGCCGACCTTGATGACGGCGTCATCGGTCGTGCCGGAAACTGTCCCGGAGCCCATGCGGACTGAGATTTCCAGCCGGGAGCCGCTCTGCCGACCCACCGGGACTGCCGTCGCCACCCAAACCGTGCCCTGCTTCTCCATCGGGAACTCGCGGGGGTCTTCGCCGCTGGCCTGGAGGATGAGTCGCAGCCCCGGCTCGGGCGATTTTGGGACGAACGACACCGCGCGAGCCTTGAACACCTGTGGCTTGTCCAGAGTCTCGCGGGTCAATTCCGGTGGGATGACTGCGAGGTCGGGCGCTCTCAGAAATCGCTCCAGATGGCTAACCGGGATGGCCTGGTTGATGCCCTTTGCTCCAATAATGCCGGAGACCACCACACCGATGACTTTGCCGTTCTCGTCCAGGACGGGGCCACCCGAGTTTCCAAAGGTCAGGGCCACGTCGATCTGAATGGACTGCAATACGCCCATCTTGTGACGCAGGGCCGTGACGGTCCCAGCGTTGACGCTGATCGCGGGGTATTCCTTTTTGTCGGTTGAGAGGATGCGTCCAAGTGGGAACCCGCACGCGACCACATCCGCCAGTTCAGCGACCCCCTCGACCGACCCGAGCGGCAGGCTTGGCAGATCCTCCACCCTGTCAACCCGTAGCAAGGCGAGGTCAGCGCCCGGATCCACCCGGACGACCTTGGCTTTGAGAACCCGTTCGGTCGGCAAGGACGGGTCGAGGACGAGAGTAATCTCGGCCTTCTCCGCGCTGCGGATGACATGCTCGTTGGTGACGAACAGACCAGACGGATGGACACAGAACGCGGTCCCCGTCCCGCGGCCAGGCACATCGGCAAATGCCGTCGCTGCTTTACCCTGCTTCCCGATCTCGACCCTGGTCGGCTTGTCGGCGGATATCGCGGAGGAGACGCCGAAGACGAGCAGTCCGACGGTGAAACCCAGGCGGTGAAGAAGAGTGACCATCGGTGGTTCTCGAAGTGTGGAGTGGGATCGACCTCAAGCCCTCGTTCGCAGCAGTCCACGAAGCGGCGAGCTGTCGAGTCTCCTCCACGGGTTGGCCCGCACCCAGACGATTCCATTATCGTAAGCAATGGCCCGACTGGGAGTCGAACCCACAGCATCCTTCGATTTCAGCGAGGTTGGACTGCAAGGGGAGAGGTGAGGCAGTTGGTGAGAAGATCTCCCATTGGGCTTGGGTGCCACGGGCGGCTAGTCCGCCCGTGAAGGCGTCACACGGGCGGTCAAGCCGCCCGTGGCACCCCGCATGATCGTGGTCGGTCATTTCCTGGCGTCTGCCTCAGAAGATGCAACGCCTCCGGGGGGTCATTTGCCAATCGCCCTACTCCGATTTGGCACGCGGCATTCCCAGGCGTTATAATTCTCTCGACGCCGTGACCCGCTCCGGTTCCGATTGTTGGTCGCCCCATGACCCGGGTTTTCATCTCGTACCGTCGCGACGACTCGGCCGACATCACCGGCCGCATCTTCGACCGCCTCCGCGCGCACTTCGACAAGCAGATCCTTTCCCGAGATGTCGATGTGATCCCGTTCGGGTCCGACTTCCGCCAGGTGATCCGCAAAGCGGTTGAGGACTGCCAGGTGCTGCTGGCAGTGATCGGCCCGACCTGGCTGAGCATCGCGTCCAAAACCGGCACCCGCCGACTCGACGACCCGGCCGATTTCGTTCGGCTGGAGATCGAGACCGCGCTGAAGCGAGACATCCCAGTCATCCCGGTGCTGGTGGGGAAGGCCGCAATGCCCGAGGCCATTCACCTGCCCGATTCCCTTCAGCCGCTCGTGTTCCGGCACGGCCTCGAAGTCCGCCGTGATCCGGATTTCCATCGCGATATGGATACGCTGATCCGCGGGCTCACCGGACACCTCAATCCGACTCCACCGCCCGTGCCACCAACCCCCAAGGCAGCTGCCCGGCGAGCATGGAAGCCCAAGAAGGCGGTGGTGAAGAAGGCGGTGGTGGCGCCCCCAGCCCCCAAGGCAGGCGACCGCACCGAACTGGTGCTGCCAGGCGGGGTGAAGATGACGTTTGCCTGGTGCCCGCCAGACACGTTTCTGATGGGGAGCAAGAAAGCCTGGACGCTCGCTTCGAAGGACGACAAAAAACACTTCGAGTATGAGCGACTGGTTCATCGTGTGACTCTGACGAAAGGGTTCTACATGGGTATCTACCCCGTGACGCGAGTGCAATTCGGTCTATTCGTGGCCGCGACGGGCTACCAGACCGAAGCCGAGACTTGCGGCGAGTACAAGACGTGGCGGAGCCCGGGGTTTGCCCAAACGAATGACCATCCGGTAACGGTGGTGAGCTGGAACGACGCCCAGGAGTTCGCGGCGTGGTTGCGGGACATCACCAAGCGACGGGTCAGACTGCCTTCGGAAGCCGAGTGGGAATATGCCTGTGGGGCCGGAACGACGACTGATTACCACACCGGAGACGGCGAAGCAGCATTGAAGGAGGCCGGATGGTATTCGGACAATTCCGGCGGTCAGACGCATCCGGTCGGAGAACTCGCTGCGAATGCGTGGGGGCTCCACGACAGACACGGGAACGTCTGGGAGTGGTGCCAAGATTGGTACGGCCCGTATACGGGAAGTGACCAAATTGATCCGGTACAATTGACAACACAATCTGACATACGCCGTGCCGCTCGTGGTTGTTCCTGGAAGCTCGAGGCCAAGTTCTGTCGCACAGCCCACCGCAACGGCTTCACGCCTGGTAAGGGCTGGCACGACTTCGGTTTTCGGGTCTGTTTCCACCTGGACTGAGCGGCCACCAGGGCTCACGCCTGGGCTACTCTCTGCCGCCCCCTTCGGGGCTCAAAACCGTTGCCGCAGTGGGGTTTGATGGCCCCGAATGGGGCCGTCGGCCAGTCGTCCAGGGCTCATGCCCTGGACCCTCGATCGACAGAACGCAGGTGGGCTACCCATGACCACAGCCACGAACGTTGCCCGCTGCCTCATCCGACTCGCAGGGCAAGATCCGGAAGGCGAGCCGATGACCGCCATGCGACTCCAGAAGTTGCTCTACTACTGCCAGGGCTGGCATCTCGCCTGGTACGGTCGACCGTTGTTCGAGGACCGAGTCGAAGCGTGGACGCACGGCCCAGTCGTTCCGTCGATCTACGACCTCTACAAGAACCAGGGCCGAGACCCACTTCCGGACACGGGCGAGGCAGACGGCCTGCCGGCGGAGGAACGCGCATCCGTCGAGCAGGTTTGGGGCCACTACGGACGATTCTCCACGATCGGACTCCGGGATCTGACGCACGACGAGACGCCGTGGCGGTCGCACTACGCTCCCGACGATCAGGGCCGATGTACAGCGGAGATTCCGGCGACCGAGTTGGCCGCCTACTTCGGCAGCGAGTATCAGCGACGGACCGGCGACATCCCGGGCGGGTGGGGCCAGTCTGACTTGCGGCCGACTGTCTCACTCTCCCAACTCCGACAGGAACTGGGCTGTTGAACGCCCTCCCGATCACCATTGATGCACGGGCGGCCGACGACATCCGTGGACTTCCAACGGAGGTCCGGCCTGCTGTCCTTGAGCACCTCACCCGAATCGGGGTAGATCACACCACGTGTTCCCACCGAACCGCGTTCCCGCGGCCGCCGGGGCTTGAGTCGGGGCTCTGGCTGCGGAGGCCAGACAATACGGCAGCCCTTCTGGAAGTCTTGTTCCTCCTCACACCCGACCCGATTGGGATTCTCATCCGCCGGGTGTTACTCACCCCTGTCGAGCGGCTCCCAGACTGGGTGTCTCGCCCCGCCGAGTGGTCGGCACAACCACCCTGGCCGGTGGTCGATCTCTGAATCCTCGTCGCTCAAAGCGAGTCGCCGACTTTTCGGTCCCCTTTCCCCATCGCATCCGGAACGAGTCGCTCGTCACAAGTTTCCTCACCCGACCAGAGAATGTCTGGCTGTTCTTCGCTGGGGTTGTGGCGATTCGATCTCCATTCGAGTCTCTCATGTCTTTATGGGCAATCCGACCTCATCCACCTCATCAAACTCCCGGATCTTCAGGCAGTTGCCAGTCGATGGGCTTTCGTCCGGCGGCAGCGAGCGCAGCGTTGATTTTCGAGAACGGCCTGCTCCCGAAGAAGCCCTTGTCGGCCGACAGTGGCGACGGGTGGACGCCCTTGATCACGACGTGACGGGTCGAGTCGATCAGCTTCTCTTTCTTCTGGGCGTAGCTCCCCCAGAGGAGGAACACCACCGGCCGTGGCAACGCATTGACCGCCCGGATCGCTGCGTCGGTGAACGCTTCCCACCCCTTCCCCGCGTGCGAGTTCGGCTCACCGGACCGGACCGTCAGGCAAGCGTTGAGCATCAGAACGCCGCGCTTCGCCCAGGTGGCAAGGTATCCGTGAGGAACCGGGGTCGCGCCGACATCGTCACGGAGTTCCCGGTAGATATTCCGCAGCGAAGCTGGCAGCCGAACACCGGGGAGGACGGAGAAACAGAGCCCGTGGGCGACACCCGGAGTCGGGTACGGGTCTTGACCAAGCAGCAACACCTCGACTGCCTTCAGGGAGGTGAACCGGAAGGCGTTGAACACGTCCGGTTCGGGGGGGAACACATCGTGCGTGGACCGCTCGGCGGCCAGGAACCGCATAAGGCCCGCCCAGTACGGCTTGTCCGTCTCCGGCCCGAGCGCGGCCTTCCAGTCGGCGGGAATGTCGTCGGGCAATCCCGGGACGTCGGCCGGTTTGGTGGGCAGAGCAGGTGGGGCTGGTGTGTCCGCCGACGGTGCGGGCGGATCGAGCTGATCGAACAGGGAGGGAGTTGAGGCAGCAGGCTTCGCTTTCTTGGCCATCGGCGGTGTCCTCGGAGTCGGTGGAGGGGATTTTACCCCTTCGCGGGCCAAGTCGCAGTCTGGATTGCCAGGAAACTCGGGCCGCTGTGTTTCGCGGTTTGGTCTCTGTGTGAGCCTCAAAGATTCCGCACGGCCTACAATACCCAGATCCTCAGGTGAGTTCCCTAAGAACTCGTCCAAGATCA